>CAYMUE010000007.1:0-36759 GCA_964393505.1 uncultured Polyangiaceae bacterium | reverse complement strand
CAACGCCGAGGACCGAGGCCGATCAACGCCGAGGACCGTCGCCGCCGGCCAAGGCCGACGGCTGGACAGCGCTCGGAAAGGACCAGCTACAAGCCCCCTGCGGGGGCTCGAAGCTGAGGGGCTAGTGCACGACGAGCCTCGCCATCTTGTCGTGGAACGACGAGAAGCCGCACTTCGTGTTCTCGTCTTCGATGGTGCCGAGGCGCTTGTGTTGGCGCACGGCGACGACCTTGGCCTCGGGCCAGACGCCAAGGCGCTGGCCGAGGGAGCCGTCGGCGGAGTACCCGATCTTGCGGCCCGGCTTCGACTCGTAGGGGTCGGAGCCCGAGGCCTTGAGCGACGCGAGGGCGCCGCGCTCCTCGGGACCGAGCAACGAGCCGGCTTCCATCCACCACGATTCGTCGGAGGGGAACGAACGATCCACCATGGGACGGAGCCGTTCGGCTGCGCCGAGCCCGGCATCGCGGAGCAGGTCGAGGCGCTGTGACGAGGTGACGCGCACGGTGCCGTCGTAGCGGACGTTCCAGAGCAGGCCGTAGTTGGGATTTGAGGATCCCGGGGTGGTTGCCTGCTGGACCCACGAAGCGGGGAGCACTTCCCTTCCCTCCCACTTGCCGTCGGCGAGCATCAGCATGCCGATGCGCGCAAGGTCGCGCGCGTGCAAGGCGAGTCCGTAGTAGGTCTGCGTGTTGTGTCCGGCGTCGCGTGCCCACGACCAGCCCCGGATGCCGAGCGGGCCGAAGAGACGCTCCGACAGATACGCGTCGAGCGAACGGCCAGCCGCCTGCTTGACGATGCCCGACAGGAGCATCGAGCCCTCGTTGCTGTAGCGGTACACGGTCCCGGGTGAGTCGCCGATCTTCAACGCCCGTGAGAACTTCAACCGGTCCTTGCTGGCGTTGAGCGCGGCAATGCCCTTCTTGTTCTCGATCCCCGAGGTGTGCGTCAGCAGATGTCGCAGCGTGACGCGCGACTTGGGGCCCTTCTTCCACTCCGGATACCAAATCGATACTGGTGCATCGATCGAGGCAATTTTCCCATCAGCGACGAGCATCCCGATGGCCAGCGAGACGATGCTCTTGGTGACCGACATGGTCTCGATGGGAGCGCGCGGATTCCCGAAGTAGCGCTCCACCACGACGCGGCCGTCCTTGATGATGAGCAGCGAGTCGGACTGGGTCTCCTCGCTCTCGCGCACCAGCTCGTCGAGCCTCGAGCGATCGAGCCCCAACTCCGCCGGATCGCCGCGGGGAAGGAAGCCGTCGGGCGAGAGGCTCTCGTCGAAGAGCCGTGCTGGCGAGCTGGCGGTCGGGGCGACAGGAGGAGATTCGCTCGAGACGGGGGACGACACCGCAGACGCAGAGGGAGTGGCGGGTGCGGACATGCTCGGAGGAGCGCCAGGAATCACGGTCGGAGCACACGTCGGTGCCGGCGGGCACACTGCGGGTGCGGAGCACGAGAGGGACACGAGCGTGAGGGCAGTCAGGAGACGTCGCACGCCGACGGATGTACGGAGGCGGGGCGAGGAGGTCAACAGAGACGGGAGGGACGAGGGGCGATCGAGGCGTGGCGAAGACGATGCCGGGCGACGGGTCAGCCGATCGACTTGTCGACCACGCAGTCGACGGCGTCGGCGAGCTCTCGGGACTTGGAGAGAGCGCCCCTGCCCTCCGCTGTGACGCAGGCCTTGAACTCCTCGTCGGTGATGCTGGCGAGGTTGATTCTCACGTTGAGCCACGCGCCTTCGGCGGCGGTGCGCAGCGACAGGGCCGCGACGCCGGAGTCGGAGGCGGAGTTCTTGTTGCCGCGCTCCGCGACCGCCTTGGCGAGCTCGAGGGTACGCGGGACCATCTTGAGCACCTCGAGGGGGACGAGCGTTGCCTGCTTCGTTCCATCCTGGATCGCCTGCGTGCGCGCGATCTTCTGCTCGTCGGTCGCCTTGGGCATCTTGAAGGCATCCATGACCTTGTTGAACGCGTCGGTGTCGCGATCGATCGCGGCCATGAACTTGTCCTTGATGGCCTGGGCCTCGGCGGCGATCTGCTTCATCTCCTCCCAAACGGCCTCATAGCCCTTCTTCCCGACGGTGAGGTTGGCGACCATGTTGGCGAGGGCCGCGCCCTGGGCGCCCGCGAGCGCGGCGACCGAGCCGCCGCCGGGAGCCGGGGAGTCCATCGAGCACTCGTCGACGAAATCAGTCACGGTGCGGTCCACGAGCCTGTTCATCTTTCCCTCCACGGACATCTCGATGATCTTCTTCTTCGGGTCGAACGGGGTGAGCTCGTTGAGGCCGAGCGACAGGATGGCGATGTGGATGAGCTCACGCTCGGGCACGCCCCAGGAGCGTCCCTGCTTCTCGAGGTAGTAGCGTCCCGCCTGGAGCAACGCCTCTTTGGGGATCAAGCCGACGAGCTCGGAGCCGGTGACGTGGGCGCCGAGGGAAGCGGCTTCCTCGCGCACGGCCTCGAGGGCGACGTGGGGCGGGGTGACCTTGTAGTTGGTGAGGTTCATCGAGACCTGGGCGCGGCCGTAGTCCTCGATGTACCAGCCGACGGCCTTGAGGTTCTTGAACCTGCCGGGCACGCGCACCGGAGCACCGTCGGGGCCGATGATCTTGTTGCCGTCCTTGTCCTTGGCCAAGCGGCCGCTCTCGCGGATGCGAAGTCCGATCTCGGAGCCGATCTTCGTGTCGCGCGTGTTGAGGTTGGCGTTGTAGGCGATGAGGAACTCGCGAGCACCGATGACGAACGCGCCGGAGCGGGGCTTGAACTCCGCGGGACCGAAGTCGGGCTTCCACTTCGGATCCTGGAGCTTCTGCGCGAGGCCCTCGTACTCGCCGGCGCGGATCTCGGAGAGGTTGCGTCGCGACTCGCACGTCGCCGCCTCTTCGTAGAGGAACACCGGGACGCCGAGCTCGCGCCCGACACGCTCGCCCAGCTCGCGCGCGAGCTTCACGCAGTCGTCCATCGTGACGCCCTGCAGAGGGACGAACGGCGTGACGTCGGCGGCGCCCATGCGGGGGTGCTCGCCGTGGTGCTTCGTCATGTCGATCCGCTCGACGGCGACCTTGTGGGCGCGGAAGGCGGCTTCGACGGCGAGCTCCGGGGGAGCGACGAAGGTGAAGACGGTGCGGTTGGTGTCGGCACCGGGGTCGATGTCGAGGACGGAGACGCCAGCGACGCTGCGCATCGCCTCGGCGATGGCGTCGATGACGGAGCGGTCACGGCCTTCGGAGAAATTGGGGACGCATTCGACGAGTCGTGTGGACATGGATCTCCTCGTTGCGAAACGGGAGACTTCATGCCGCAGGGGCGTCCGTGGATCAACCATAGAGGGCACGACGGGCGCGGCGAGCGGAGAGAATGCCGGCAAGGCGCATGAGCGCGCGGCGGGGGCGTCTCAGAAGGCCTTGGGCAACCCGAGAACGCGCTCGGCGACGTAGCTCAAGAGCATGTTGTTGAACACGAAGACGGCCGCATCGCGGAGCTTGCGCTCCACGTGGTACTCGCCCGCGAGGCCCCAACCACCGAACGTGGTCAACGCCACGCGTCCCGCTTCCCAGGCCGCTTCCGAGGCGAGGATCTTCGCGAGCGCGGAACGTCCACCAGCCTCGGTCCCCTGCTCGATGAGACGCACGGCGTCCCACCGCATGAGGTCCGCAGCCTCAATGCGGCCGTAGACCTGCGCAATCGGATACTGAACGCCCTGGTTCTGGCCGATGAGACGTCCGAAGGTCGATCGCGTGCGCGCATGCTCGAGGCTGCGTTCCAGGAAGAAGCGCGCGTTGCCGAGAGACTCCGCGGCGGCGAGCACGCGACGCAACGGGAATCCATCCATCAGGCAGCGCAGCCCGCCACCGACCGGACCGAGCCGCGCACGGTCCGGCACACGCAGCCCGTCGATGAACAGCGTCGTCGTGTGACGATTCGCGATCAGCTCGATCGGCCGGATCTCGAGATGCGGCCGGACCTCGTCGAGTTCGAGCAGGAACAGTGTCGGACCTTCAGACGTGCGCACGAGCGCGATCATCAGGTGGGAATACTCCGCCAGTGAGATCAGGATCTTCTGGGCATCGAGGATCCAGCCGTCACCATCGCGACGCGCCGTGCTCGACAGCTGGCTCATGTCCGCACCGCTGTCGGGCTCCGTCGCCGCGACGGTGAGCATTCGAACGGCGCCGGTAGCGATGCCCGGAAGGTATCGGGCGCGCTGCTCGTCGGTGCCGTGTCGCACGAGGGTGCCGCAAATCGCCATCTGCGCGTTGACGACGGCGCCATCTCCGCCGAAGCGGTTGACCTCCTCGACGATGACGCTGGCGATTGCCGCGCCGGCGTCGGTGCCTCCCCACTGCTGGGGGATCAGCGCGCCGAGGAATCCGGCCTCGGCCATGGTGGCCATGAACGCATCGGGAAAGGCTTTGTCAGCGTCGGTCTTGCGCCAGTAGTCGATGCCGTGGCGCTCGCATGCCGCACGCACCGAGGCGCGGACCTGATCGAGCTCCGTCCGGCGATCCGCGTTGACTCCGCTCATCGCTCCTCACCCAGCATGGAAGTCCGGCTCCGCACGCGTCAGCCGACGGGCCCAGGCGCAGGCGCGGGGGCGTCGATCTCGAGCTCGCCCTTGCCCCTGGCCCTCGCGACCGCAAGCGCGTCGCGGCACCGGCGCAGGATGTCCGCGGCGGTTTCCCCAGTCGGTGGAGCACAGACCGCCCCGCCCAGACACACCGAGATCTCGGGACCGTCGGCGAGCTCCGTCCTCGAAAGGGCAGCACGTATGCGCTGTCCGACCGCGTGCAAGGCCACGCTGTCCGCTCCCGGGAGCAGGATCGCAAACTCGTCGTCCTGCAGACGCGCAACCAGATCGTACTCGCGACGTCCGCCGCGGAGCACCTCGGCAACGCGCTCGAGCACGGCGTCTCCGATGATGAGACCGAACGATTCGTTGACGGTTCGCATGCCATCGACATCGGCCAGCAACACGGCGTAGCTGTCCCACGCGCGCATCGCACGCCCATGCTCGCGCTCGTGCTCTTCGCCGAAACGCCTACGGTTCGCCAGCCCCGTGAGGGCATCGACCGGCGTGAGCTGCTCGATGCGCGCAGCGAGCTGCCGTCGCGTCTTGTCGGCGTTGCGCTCCGTCGTGACGTCGCGCAGCAGCAAGAGCCTGCCGGCCGGCGCCCCGTCGATCGCGATCGGATGCAGGGACCAGACGACCACGCGACGTGGAGTCCGCACCTCGATCTCACCAGTGGGCGGGTGCAGCGGGAGCTCGCGCGCGCCGACGGCAGCGATCAGCTCGGTGGCGGTCACGCACACCCTGCCGAGCATGGCGAGGACGTCACCACGCGACTTGCCGATGAGGGTCGAGGAATCGTAGCCGAAGAGCTTGCTGACATGACGCCCCGCGAGACGACAGGTGCCCTGCGCATCGAACACGAGGAGTCCCTCGAGCGACGCGTCGAGCAGAGTCATGAGCGTGGCTTCCACCATCCCCGTCCAGTCGTGGGCCTCAGCCATGGCAGCGCACCATGGCACGGACCGCGCCTTGGAATCGAGCAAAGAATGGACGACAGGAGAGGAAGCGGGGAGGAGGAGGGACAGACGGTGGGGCTAGAAGGAGGCGGAGTAGGGTTTTTCCGCGCCGTCCGGGCCGGTCACGAAGAGCTGGAGGGCAACCTGGCCTTTGGCCCCCTGGAAGTAATCGACCTGGATCGCGTGCGTTCCCGCAGCGAGCTTCACCGTTTCGGTCTTGGACTGCGGGGGGTGAATGCCGTCATTGGCAACCACCGGAGCGCTGTCGATCCAGACCTTGGAGCCGTCTTTGCTGAGCAGGCGAAGCTTGTAGTCGCCCGCTGCAGCGACGGCGAACTGGCCGACATAGCGGATGGCGAACCACTCGACGCGGTTCGCATCGACACCCGGGAAGCCCTCCTTGAAGACCTTGGCGGGAATGTTGAGGGTCTCGGAGTACAGGGTCGTGGCCGGGGTGAGGGCGTCGATGGCGGGCAGGACCTTGTTCGAGGACTCGATCCAGTAGACGGTGCCCTTGAGCGCGGTGGCGGATTGAGTGGGGGAGCCGAAGACGTTGGCGGCGGTCATGGGGGTGCCCAGCGCCGGGTCAGGGGTCTTGACTTCCTTCTCCTTGTTCGTTGAGGTGTGGATCTTGAGGCCCGGGGTCGTGGGGGTAGCGGCGGTCGCCGTAGCGGTGGCCGGGGTCTCAGGGGTGGTCGCCGTTGCGGTCGCGCTGGCGGCCGTGGGGGTCGCGGTCTGGGGCTGCTGACCGGTGGTGATGACGCACGCGGCCAAGGGGAGCAGGGCAACGGGCACGAGAGCAAGAAGCCAACGGGTGTTCATGTTCCTCTCCTTCGATTGCGACGCCAGGGCCAAGCCCAACCTGGAGTCGCCAGGCCACCGGCAGGGCCCCACCAGGGGGCGATTCTCAGCGATTAGACGAAGCAGAGAGCGATCGCAATCATCGAGGGGGTGGAAAAGATGGGGGGGAGGCGGAGGGGGGTACAAAAGGCGAAGGCCCACCCCCCGAAGGGAGCGGGCCCGCGCAGGGTCACGTGAGGGGAACTACTTGGTTCCGCCGGAGGCCGAGCCGGATGCGCTCGCCTGGACGTTGACCGACACGTTGACGTTGACGTTGATGCTGGCAGCAGCGTCGAAGGCGCCGGTGAACTTGCCACCCACGCACATCGCGAGCTTGCCGGCGGCGGTCGGGCCACCCTTGACCATGGTCTTCATGCTGCCCTGGACGCCTTCGACGACGGCCTTGACGTTGCCGGCAGCGCCGACGGCCTTGTCCTTCATGCCGAGGGCGACCTTGAGGACGAGCGGGAGGTCGGCCTGGAGGACGGCGACGAGCTTTTCGGCAGACTTGACGTCGGCAGTGCCGTTGGCCTTGATGGCGACGGAGGCCGGGGTGCACTCAAGCTTCGCGTTGACCTGAGCATCGCACTTGGCCTTGCAGTCCGCGCTGACCTTCGGGGGCTCGATCTTGCCGGAGCACTTGGGGGCCTTGAAGTCGACGGAGCACTTGCCCGAGCAGGTTCCCTTGCACTCGCCGCCGGCGGTGAGCTTGCAATCGCCCTTGCAGGTGCCCTTGCAGGTGGCTTCGGCCTTGCCGTCGCACTTGCCGTCGCACTTGCCAGCGCACTCGGCTCCGCCCTTGGCAGTGGCCTTGCCGTCGCACTTGCCGTCGCACTTGCCGTTGCACTTGCCGCTGATCTCGCCTTCGCAGGATCCGCCGCACTCGCCGGAGCAAGCCGCGCCCGCTTCCATCGAGCACTTGCCTTCGCACTTGGCGCCGCACTCGCCGGAGAGCTCGCCGCCTTCGCACTTGACCTCGGCCTTGCCGCCGGAGACCGACGCGTCGCAGGAGCCTGCGCACTCGGCCATGGCGCTCATCGAGGCGGAGCAGACCGGGGGCTTGATCGACAGGCTGAAGCTGCCGCCCGCCTTGGCCTTGATGTCGCCGATCGCCTTCGCGGCGATCTTGCAGGCCGCTTCGGCCTTGGCGTCTTCCGGCACCTTCTGGTCGAGGTCGGTCGCGATCTTCGTGCAGGCACCCTTGAGGTCGGCTTCGATCGAAGCGGCGAGATCCGTCAGGGCGAGGGACGCGGTAAGCGCACCCTTCATCTTGACGGCGCCTTCGACGTCGAGGCCCAGCTTGGAGAAGTCGGCAGAGGCGATCGCCTCAACGCTCGCGATGTCGGGGCAGCCTGCCGCCGCATCCTTGAGCTTGTTCAGCGAATCCATCCCGGGCATCTTCCCGCAGTCGAGAAGAAACGGGGCCGCAAGCCCGGCAACAAGGATAGGCCACGTAACATTGCGCCTGCGATTCGACACCATCGTTCACATCCTCCTCTTGCGCTCGCAATCAGTCGCGCGCAGTTCCATTGCCCGCGAGCTGCGATTTCCTCTTGAGAGGCTCCGGGCGTCTACGAACCTTGGTTCTCAACTCAAGTCACTTCGGGATCCCTTCGCCGCGAACGCCGCATGCCGCGGTTAGGCTCCAGGATCACCGGGCGGACGTATCGCACTGATTTGCAGTCGTTGTCCAGCCCCAAGTGTCAGAAGGCGCTCTTCGGCATGTGGACCTGCTTAGCATTATCCCGTTTCTTCTGGTTGTCTTTGAGCGGGTACTCGGGCGTCGCTGGGATTTCCACCATCTTTCCACAGGGGATGTCCACCGACTGCCCCGCCGACAACCACGCTACCCCCCGGAGTCCAGGCCCCGGCCCGCGCGTCCCGATCCGCACGTACCTCCGCCCGCAAGGCGCCAACGCCGGCGCATCTGTCTCCCCTACCGGCGTGCCGTGCACGTAGACCACGCCCGACGGCGGCGCGTGCGCGAGCACGACACCCCACCCCGCGGGGATCTGGATCTCCTGCGTGATGGGTGAGGTCGAACCGACCGCAGCCGGTGGACTCTCCGACGTGGCCGGCGCAGGCGCGGAGGGCGCCGATGCAAGAGGGGCCGAGGATGACGGCATCACCGAGACGATCGGCTCGACGACAACACCACTGCGCGCGGGCGCGGCGGAGAGCGAGGCCGAGGGCGAAGACGCGGAGCGGCCGGAGTCGGGGAGCAGCGTGGAGACTGTCGCAACGGCGAGACCGGCGAGGAAAACGACACCGACGACAGCTCCGACGAACCACAACGCGCGCTTCGCCTGGCGGCGCTTGGAGACCTGGGTAGTCTCTCCCGGCAACAACGGTGTCGAGTGGATCTGAGGGATCACGTCGCCGGGGCCGAGGATCTCCGGAGTCGATGCACAGGGCTGTGCCGGGGGTGTGATGACCACCTTGGGCACGGCAGGTGTGGCTGCGACAGGTTTGGAGAGATCGCGCGGCGAGGCAATCGGCGTCGCGATTCCAAGCGCGGGTGGGGGAATGTCGAACCGCTGGACAGGTCCCGAAGCGGGCGGGTCATCGGGGTGCTGGCCGGCAGCGGGCTTCGGTGGCTCGAAGCGCTGCGCGGGCGGCGGGGGAGCGTCGAAGCGCTGCACAGGAGCCGACACCTCGGGACGCGGCGCAGGCGTCGTCGCCGGGGCTTGCGGCTTGGGGGCGGAGACCGCGGGCGAGGGCTCCGGCAGCTGCTGGCCCGGAGCGATGGCCGGAGGAGGGACGCCGAGCAGCGTACGCGACTTGGGGCGTGCGGCCGGGGCAGCCGAGGGTTTGGCCCGCGGGACCTGGGCCGCGGGCGCCTCGGATTCGTCGTCCATCGAAGGCATCCTGGGCGCGCGAAGCGCCTCGGACATCTCCTTCGATCGGGGCAACCCGCCGGTTCGGCCGGGGGGAGAGCCAGTTGGTTCGTGAGCCGACGCATCGAGCGGCGGGGCATGGACGCTCGAGCGGGAACCCTTGACCCCGGGCACGCGGCGAGCGGGGCTCGTGACGGCTGCGCCCTGGTTGGCGCCGCTGACGCGTCCCGTTGCGCGGGTAGCAATCCCGGGGAAGCGGGGCGGCACACGCACAGACTCGGCAGCCCGAGGAGCCGACGAGGCTCGCGCCCCAGCCGCGGCAGGCGCAGGCTCGCGCATCGCCACGTTGCGCATTTGCACGATGCGTTCCCGCAGTATGTCGCGACCGTTGTTCACGTCCACGACCTTCTTGAGCCAGCGCTCGACATCGGCGCATCGGATAGACCGCTTCTCGGGCGACAGCTCGAGGCACGCATCGATGGCGGCGCCGATCTCGCGCGGGATGTCGGGGCGCTGGGCGGAGACCGGCTCGACGCGTCGTCCGGAGATCATGCGCAGCAGCTCGGCTCCGGGGCGCGCGTCGCGCGGGAGGGCGGATCGTCCGGTGAGCATCTCCCACACGACCAGTCCCGCGGCGTAGACGTCGACGCGCTCGGAGATCTTGTCACCGCGCGCCTGCTCCGGCGCCATGTACGCAGGAGTCCCCTTCACGAAGCCGACGGCGGTGTCGCCGACCGTTCCCGCGATCTTGGCGATTCCGAAGCCGGTGAGACGCACCTGGCCGTCGTTCGAGATGACAATGTGCGCCGGCTGCACGTCGCGATGCACCACGGGCGTCGGCTGGCCCTGGTCGTCGGTCAGGGAGTGCGCGTGGGCGAGCCCGGAGAAGAGCTGGTGCGAGATGTACCAGGTGATGCCGTCGGGAAGCTCGACCCTGCGTCGCCGCATGTGGGCGAGCAGCCTCGCGAGGGTCACACCTGCGAAGTGCTCGAAGACCAGCACGAGGCGGTCGCCGTGCTCGAAGAAGTCGTGCATGCGCACGATCGCGGGGTGGTTCAGGCGCGAGCAGATCTTGGCTTCGTGAGCGAGCTCCTGGGCGCTGCGGGGGTCATCGGAGCCGGGTGCGGGGACCAGCTTGAGCACGCAGGTGCGCTGGAACCCCATGGGTCCGACGTGCTCACCGAGGTACAGGTCGGCGCCACCACGCGAGGACAGGTGCCGCACGATCTTGTACGGTCCAATCCTCTCCGGCAGGGCTTCGCGTGGAAACATGGCGATTCCGCCTATCCTACGTCGTTTACCTCACGAATCCAGCACTCGATCCCAAGAGCTGGCGACGAGCGCTCGCCCGGCTCCGTCGCACGTCCGCACCTTCAGCGCGGCTCCTCCTCGGTTCCGCCGTCGATGCTGAATGGGAGTAGTTGTTGCGCCATGGGCCGCAAGCCGATCTGCTCCTTGCGGGGCTTCTCCTTCGCGAGCATCCGTTGCTCGCGCGCGAGGTCATCCTCCACGACGTCCTGGTTGTCCCAGGCGAAGGCGAGGGCGTCCAGGACCTTGGCCGGTCCGAGCTGGGGATAGCGCCGAATGAGCGTCTCGAGGGAGCTGCCACCGCGGTGCCATGCCCAGAGGCGTCGGACGAGCACACCGGTTCCGACGATGTGCGGGCTTCCCCCGAACTTGCTCGGGTCGCAGCGGACGTGGGGATGGGCCACGCGGATCGGAGGTCGGGACATACGCGTATCCTAGCGGCACGCGGAACGAGTGGCCCACAAGATGGCGGAACGATGCGCCGATGGTTCGTTCAGGGCGGCGCGGCGGCATCGGGCTGCGACGGCTCCCACGGCTCCGGCGCGGGTGGAGGGATTTCGTCGGCGAGGGGAATGGCGACGATCGCGCTGAGCTCGAGGGCACGGGGGAGAGAGACGAACAGGTCGAGGGGCTTGCCCGGCGCGGCGCCGAGGCACTCGGGTGCGACGGCGTGGATCTGGATCCAGTCCTGTCCCGGCGCAGACAAGGCCGTGGTGCACGATGCATCGGGGCGCTTGCCTGCTGCGAGGCGCGACACGCGCAGCTCAGCGTCGGCCGCGCGTCCGCGAACGCGCGCCAGAATGCGCACGCCCTTGCCGTTGCCCGCCTTGGGTACGTGGAGCCGGATCGCCCCCCCCTCGGCTCCCAACTTCGCGAGGGCGGCGATGCCGCGCGCATCCGGTCCCCCCACAGCGTCGAGGATCTTCGCGCGCAGGGCGATCTCCAGGCCGCCGGGGAGAGGATCGGGAACGCCGAGGAACCGGGTCAGAGCCGGCGCCATCTCGCGCGTCGCGCCGAGCGCAACGAGCGACTCGGCGATGGCAGAGCGTGAGGTCTCGTAGCGCTCCGTCGGGAAATGCTGCATCAAGGCGATGCGCCCCCACGGATCGCCGATCTTCGCCAGTGCTCTCGCGAGATGGGGCCGCAACCGCACGTCGGGCAGCGACTTGCCGAGGGCGACGGCGGCGCTGCGAGCCTTGATGTTGCCGAGAGCATCGACGACCTCGCGAGCGCGCTCGAAGGGGCTCACGCCCTCCGTCCACCACGCGACAAGGATGGCCTCTCCGCGCTCGTCGCCGGCTTCCGCGAAGGCGAGAGCGGCCAGACGTCGCCAGGACAGGTCCGGGTCCTCCATGAGCTCGCTGGCGCGCGGCGCCCCCTGCCCCATTCGCGTGAGCGCCACGGCACACCATCTTCGCACGGTGTCGTCCTCATCGCGGGAGAGCGCCAATCGGAGCGCCGCTGCCGTCTCGTTCCGGTGCAGCTCGAAGAGCACTTCCGCCGCCTTGCGCCGCAGCACTACGTCCGCATCGTCGAGGAGGGCGGCCACGTCGGCAGCCGCGTCGCCGTCGCCAGCGAGGCCGCGCCGGAGCGCCGGAGGAAGGGATCGCCCCTCCTGACGGGCCCCAGCCAGCTCGTAGCGACCGTGGGAGCCGGCGAAGTCGCGCAGACGCTTCCTCATCTGCTGGAACTCCTCGACGCGGAGAGCCGAGACGTTGGTGCGCTGGTCGGGGTCGGCGGCGAGATCGTACAGGGCGCAGGCATCGACCTTGCGCTGACACACCAAACGCAGATCGCGCTGCGCCAGCATCGTGTGGTCGTCGGATTCGCAGAACGCGAAACCGTCGCCGTCCTCCGCGCCCGCAAGAGACGGACCGAGATCGCGCCCGCGCTGGCGGGGCGAAGCGGGAGCGTCGAAGGAACGCAAGAGGGTGGGCACCAGATCGACGAGCTGCACGGGTTGCCGAACGCGCCTGGGCTGGAGGCCGTCGGCGGACACGATGAGGGGGACGCGGACCTGCTCTTCGAAGACGGTGGTGCCGTGGTAGTAGCCTCCGTGCTCGCCGAACTCCTCGCCGTGATCGGCGGTGATCATGACGACGGTGCGAGGGCGAACGGCGCGGACGAGGGAGACGAGCTCGCCGACGGCGTGGTCGGCGCAGGCGATTTCGGAGTCATAGCGATCGATGTCGCGATCACCGAACTCGTGGTCGGGGTGTGACTCGTAGGGCTCGTGGGGTTCGAACAGGTGGACCCAGAGCAGGCGCGGGGCGGCCGGGTCGGCCTGGTCGAGGTAGGCTTTGACCTGATCGATGCGGCGCGGAGCGGGTGCGTACTCGACCTTGCGGTACTCGAAGTCGAGGCCGCGGGAGTCGACCCAGCCGAAGCGGTCGGGATCGATGGTGAACACGGCGGGGGGGTAGAAGCCGGCGGTGCGGTAGCCGTAGACGCGCATCAGGCCGGCGAGGGTTTCGGAGTCCTGGCCGGTGTCCTGCAGCAGAAGCGGGCGCATGTACTTGCCGGTCATCAGGGAGGTGACCGAGTACGACGTGTGGGGCATGGCGCAGTAGGCGCGCTCGAACACGATGCCGTCCCGGGCGAGCGCGTCGATGTTGGGCGTGGTCTTGCGGGAGTAGCCGTAGGCGCCCACGTGATCGGCACGCAGAGCATCGATGGAGATCAGCAGGAAGTCGCGTCCGGTCCAGTCCAGAAGACGAGGCTTGGGAGCGGACGCGACGGGTCCCGAAGAGGATTCCGCGGCGGTCTCGGTGGATGGCGCGAGCTTCGCCGCAGCGAGCACGGCCTGCGATGCCCAAGGGGCGCGTGCCAGGTAGACCATGCGGACGTTGTCCCAACGTCGAAGGTCCTTCGACGCCGGCACGGCTCCGACACCGGCGACACCGAGGAAGAGTGCGGCGGAGAAGGCGAGGGCACGATCGGCGCGCAGCGGCACGAGGAGATCCCCGAGCCAGGAGCCGATCACGAGACCGAGCACGGAGAGACCGAGGTGGAAGGCGGGGTAGAGTCTCGGGAGGACGAGGATGTTGGCGGCGTGCAGCAGCACGACACTGGCGAGGACGGCCGCGAGGAAGGCGCTCTGGCAGCGGCGTCGAAACGCGGCGATGAGCGGAGCGACGATCCAGGACAAGGCCGCTGCGGCGAAGGCGACACCGGAGACGAATGCGATGCGCAGGAGCTCGTGGCGCAGGTGGCGTCCTCCGCTCACGCCATAGCCGGCAGCGGCGCCTGCGACAGCAGCGAGAGTCGCGAGGGTCCAGCGAAAGGGACGCCGCTCGGAGCGTTCGACGAGCATGAGGACGGCGAGGCCGAGGATGGAGAGGGGCGCGGCGAGGACGAATCCAGGGGGAAACAGGCGTGTGACAGCAGCGCGCAGCTCCCAGGCATCGACCAGCTCGGTGCGATGGATCGCGCCAATGAGGACCAACTCGGCGAGCAGCAGCGCAGCGGCAGCGATCAGGGAGGCGGAGGCGCGACCGAGGGCGCGGCGGCCTTCGGGCGCGATCGCAGGCGCGGCGGTGCGTCGGCTTTCGGGGCCACGCGCCGTGTCGATGGGAGGCAGGGAGGAGGACATGAGATGGGAGACAAGCACGACGCTCGCGCGACAGTGGCCGTCGCACGACGGGACGCGTCAGCGGAACTGCACCTCGATGACCTCGAGCAACCTCTCCCCCCCCGGTGTTCTCACGCGGACTTCGTCGCCCGGCTCCTTGCCGACCAACGCGCGCGCGAGGGGCGAGGTGATGGAGATCGCGGCCTTCTCGACGTCGGACTCATCGGGGCCGACGATTCTGTAGGTGAACTCCTTGTCGGCTTCGGCCACGGTGACGGTGGCGCCGAAGGCGATGCGGGAGCCCGAGAGCGTAGCGGGATCGATGACCTGGGATCGGGAGAGCTTGTCCTCGAGGTCCTTGATGCGGGCCTCGATGTGGCCCTGACGCTCCTTGGCAGCATGGTATTCCGCGTTCTCCGACAGGTCGCCCTGCTCGATCGCGATGCCGATGTCCTTGGAGATCCGGGGCCGCTCTACTTCCTTCAAACGCTTGAGCTCGTCACGGAGCTTGCTGTGCCCTTCCGGGGTCATGGGGATGCGTTCCATGGCGAGGAGTCTTAGCGCAACGCGGAGCGCGATGCGACCCCTGCGGGCGCACAGAACGGGAAGTGGCGCGGGAGCCGGGGCGACGCTACGATACGGCTCGATTCATGGACTTCGTTTTTGCTGCGATCACCGACGTTCACTTCGGTCCCCGCGCGTTGTTCAGAGGCAAGCTTCGGAAGCTCAGCGACCAGGCCCCAGACCTCGCGCGCTCCTTCGTGTCGCGCATGAACGAGCGGATCAAGCCGGACCTCGTGGTCGCGCTCGGAGACCTGATCGAGGACGAGTCCCCAGAAGCGGACGCCCGGCGCTACCAGACGTGCGTGGACGTGCTTCGGCTCTCGCACGCGCCGGTGCGGTTCGTCGCGGGAAATCACGACACGATCAACCTGAGCGAGGCGAAGGTCGGCGAAGCGTGGGGGACGAAGGGGCCGCTCCACTACTCGTTCGACCTGGGTCCCCTGCACTTCTCCGTGCTCCGGACGATCGAGCGCAGGGACGTGGACGTGACGCTGCCCGTCGATCAGTTGCGGTGGCTCGAGGCGGACCTGGCGAAGACCGACAAGGACAGCGTGGTGATGATGCACCACAGCGTTGCTGACCAGGATCCACGGGAGAATCCCTGGTTCCACGACGCACCGCACGTGGCGCTCGTGGCGAACCGGCGCGAGGTGCGCAAGCTGATCGCGCGCAGCGGCAAGGTGCGGATGGTGATCAACGGGCACCTGCACTGGAACCACGTGGATGTGCACGACGGGATCCCGTACGTGACGGTGCAGAGCCTGATCGAGAACCTCGACGACGACGCGCCGGGGCGTCCGGCGGAGGCGAGTGCGGTGGTGAGGGTGCGGGACCGGTCGATCCTGGTGGAGGTCGACGGGGCGGCTCCGACGCGGTATGAGCACCACTTCTCATGAAGGCGAGAACGCTTCTGGCAGTGGCGCTGGTCTGGGCGAGCGGATCGATGGCGTGCGCATCGGGCACGACCTCGACGGTGTCGCTGCGAATGGGAGGCGAGGGACCGAACGACGCGTCGGTGACCATCGACGAGCGGTACCTGGGGTCGCTTGCGATGGTCCGGCGACGCGGGGTGGCGCTGCCGCCCGGACGTCATCGCATCGTCGTGGAGAAGAGCGGGTTCTTTCCGTACGACCGCCTGATCGACGTGAAGGAGGGCGATCCTCCGGTGGCGCTCGACGTGGCGATGCAGCCGATCCCGGATTGACCGAAGGGGGGTCAGGGCGACGTCGATGCGTTGCGGACGTGGTCGACGATGCGGTAGAGGCCGTCTTTGGGGAGCGAGGTGAAGCCTGCCCAGGCCGAGGCCGCGAGGGCACCATCGGCGAGCCACTCGAGGATCCACTCTCCTGCGTAGCGGGTCTTGCGTTGGCGGAGGCCGGCGCCGTACTCGATGGCCCAGCGGCGGTTGTAGCGCTCGTGACGTCCGACCGGGCGGGAGATCACCAGAGGGATCCCGAGGGCGCCGAAGAAGGCGATCTCGCTCGGCTTGGACCAGAGGACGTCGGTCTCGGCGAGCAGCGAGTTGAACGCGCGGAAGTACTTCGGAGGATCCGGCTCGTAGAGGATCCGGATGCCGTCCCCGCGCACGTCGTCGAGCTCGAGCTCGGAGATCCAATCGTGGAAGCGCCGGGCGACTTCGGAGCGGACGCCGGCCACGAGCGCGAGCCGCAGACGCCGGGATCGGATGGAGTCGCGCAGACCGGGGAGGAACTTGCGGACGAGCTCGGTCTGGGCGCCAGCGCCGCCCACAGCGAAGGTGACGAGAGGGGGGCAGCCGCGGAGATGATCGGGAAGCGGACCGAGGGCGCGTTCGATGGCGGGGCCAGCGCGACGCGCGAAGGTGCGTTCGGGGTCGAGGCGCACGAGGCGTTGCGCGAGGTTGGCCTTGAGCACGGGGAGATCGGGGCCACCGAGCAGCTCGCCTGGGAGCGGGAAGCCGGTCATGATGACGCGGTCGTCGGGGACGCCGTAGGCGCGCAGGCGGCGCACGACACGGTCGCTGGGGGCGAAGTAGGTGATGCGGGATTCGTCTGGGCGAAGGGGAGCCCAGATGCGATTGATGTCCGAGTCGGTGACGACGCAGAAGACGGGGCTGCAGCCGAGACGATCGGCGCAGAGGGCAGGAGCGAAGAAGGTGGTCAGAAGGGCGCGGCCGGAGCTGCGCATGGTTTCCGCGAGCCCGCGTCCGAGGCCGATCCGCACGGTGAGCTGGTCGAGCAAGCGCGACGGGACTGCGGGGCTCGACAGGTCGCGAGAGGGGAACAGCGGAGGGATCTCGGTGGCGTCATCGAGCCAGCGGCGCAGGGGCTTGCCCATGCCCGGTGCTTGCGAGATGCGTGTGAAGGTCTCGTAGAGCTGTCGGGAGCGCTTCCACGCGATCTGCTCGGCGGGGGAAGCGAGCGGAGGGCGGTCGATCTCGAGGACCTCGGTGCCGAAGGCGTCGGCAAGAGGCCACGCGGCGCGCAAGTGTCCGTACCCCATCTCGATCGCAACGACGAGAGGAGGCAGTTGAGAGGAGCGGTCGCTACCCATGGTTGGGGTTCTTCGCACCGTTCACTTCCGCCCGCAATGAGGCCAGGGCTTCCACCCCTTCTTGGACCAGAGCGCATGGGCGTGGTGGCTGTTGGTCCACGGGTCGAAGGGGTCGCCCCCGCCCAGTGATCGCCAGGCGTCCTCCGAGAACTGGAACAGCCCGAGATAGCGTCCATTGGCAGAGCGTGCGGTTGGGCGTCCGCTGGACTCGCAGGCGCAGACTCGCGCGGCCTTGGCAGGGTCGGGCCAGCCGAACTGGCTCTGGTACTCGGGGGAGCAGTAGCGGGGAGCGGGTGCGGAACTGGGCGGAGAGCCGACGGTGGGAGGGGGGTAGCCGGGGCCGGTCGTGCTCGCCCAGGATGCGGGGGGACGGGAGCGCGATGCGCAGCCGAGGCCGATCGAGCCCGAGACGAGCAAGGCGAGTAGGGGGTGTACGCGGACCGGGAGGGGCACGCTGGCATTGCGTCACGGCATCGGCACCAGGGCCAACAAACGGCTCGGGGCGCCTCTCGGGTGGGCAGACCGCAGCGAGAAGTTCCGATCGCGACCGTGGGGAACTATCATCCGGGCATGTTCGAGACCCTGGCACGGATCGAGACGGCGTTGGCGACGGTGCAGAAGACGATCGATGCGTTGTCGGCGCGGGGGAACGCGGAGGAGGCGTTCGAGCTGGCGCGTCTGCAGTTCACGACGAGCATACGGGACTCGTGGCCGGGGAACCTGGGGAAGCTGGTGGGAGCGTTGGAGAGGCTCCTGGCGGACGAGAAGGTGCAGCTGCAGGATCAGGAGCGCGCCGACCTACGCGAAGCGATCGAAATCTTCCGCGCCGTGCGTGATCAATGAGATGCTGCGCGCGGGCGCGCGGGCGTCCGCAGCGACAACCCGGTGCGGCCCGCGAAGGGCGACCCACGCGATACGATGGTGGACGGCGAGAGCGTTCTGCAGAGGGCTAGACAGCGTCGCGCGCGAGCGCTGCGGCGGGTCGGCCGTCTCATCAAGGGACGCTGGTACTTGTCGGCCCTGCTCGGCTCCGGCGGGATGGCCGCGGTGTTCGAGGCGACGGATCTGCGAGGTCGTCATGCGGCATTGAAGGTGCTGCACGCGGAGCTCCTGCCGGATAGTTCGGCATGCGAACGATTCGATCGGGAGGCATGGGTCGCGCGGACGGTGCAGCATCCTTGTCTGGTGACGGTGTTTGACGAGGGAACGACGGAGCTGGGGGAGCCGTTCCTGGTAATGGAGCAGCTGCACGGCTCGACGGTGGAGCGGCTGTGGAAGCGCGCGAAGAAGCGGTTGCCCGCGCCGGTCGTGCTGCGCGTCGCCGAGCGAACCCTGGACCTGATCTCGACGTGCCACCGCGTCGGCGTGATCCACAGGGATCTGAAGCCGGCAAACCTGTACATAACGCACGCGGGTGACGTGAAGGTGCTCGACTTCGGCATCGCCAGCATCCGCGATGTGGCGGATCTGCCCGAGGGGGTCGCGGTCGGGACGCCGTCGTTCATGTCGCCCGAGCAGGCGGCCGGAGCGTGGACGCACGTCGATCAGACCACGGACATCTTCGCCGTTGGGGCGACGATGTACACGCTGCTGTCGGGCGAGAGGCTGCACGAGGGAGACACGGAGCGGGCTGGATTCGAGCTCGCCGCAACCGTCCCCGCACAGTCGCTGGCCTCCGTGGTGCCAGCCGCGTCACCTGCCCTGATCGCCTTGGTCGACCGCGCGCTCGCCTGGGACAAGAACGCACGTTGGCCCGATGCGGAGGCGATGCGCGAGGAGGTCATCCGGCTGCTCGACGAGGTCGATGACGGGACCTCGACGCTGACGGGAGCGATGTCGAAGGATCTCGAGCGCTCCTCGCTCGTAACGGGCGGGCACCGGCCGACGGTGCCTCCGACGGTGAGCCGGCGGCCTCCTTCGGACGCGGGCCGTCCCCCTTCGCGGATCCCGCCGCCACCCGGGTTACCTCACGATCTCGAGGACGTGCGGGCGGGCGAGTCGCGTCAGAAGACCCTGCGCTCGCTGATGGAAGCGTTCCAGATGCTGGAGCGTCTGCTGGGGGACCTGGGCCAGGACGGGTTCACTTCGGGATCGTTCCGCGAGCGCCTCTCGGCGACGCACGCGCTGTTGTCCCGCGCGATCCGCAGCGCCGATGCCCCGATTCGTCTTGGGCTCTTCCCGTTCTGCGTGACCTGGGAATCGGACACGATCTGGGAGCCGGAGCCGCCGCTCGACACCGTCCCGCATGCGCTCTTCGCCGCGGGCATCCGCGCCATCCGGCTGCATCCCGGCCTCGCGAGCGAGGATCTGCGCCGGCTGGTGGAGATGCTCACGGACTCCACGGCGAGCAGCACGCAGTTGGAGCTGCAGGCCGCGGTGGGCGGTTCGATCCAGCACATCGGATTCGAGTCGGTGGTCGTGTCGTTGCAGGGGGATGTGCGGCAGCGGGAAGCCACGCTCGCGGAGGCGGAAGCGATCGGCGACGCCTGGCGAGCCGCCGTGCTCGAGGGAGGGGGACGTCGCGCCCTGGCCTCCGAGCCCGCCCCCGCGTTGCTCAAGCGCGAGCTGTCCGCAGACGTGGCGGAATCGAGCGCGCGTCTCGCGGCTGCGATCGTGGAGGAGTACACGCTCCTCAGGGGGCAGGCAACCGAGGCGGTGGTGTGGTCGCCGCTGCGCAATGCGGCCCGCCACGCGGAAGGCGACGCCTGGCTCACCGCGTTCCTGCTCTACTCCCAGGTGCGTCAGACGCTCCAGGAGCGTGTCGACACGAAGGGTTCGCAGGACGGGGCGACGAAGATACTGGCGGGAGTCCTGCGTGACGAAGACATGCGGGCGATGCTCGGGGGAGCAGCGAGGCTTCGGGCGGATCTGGTATCGGGGCGGAGTCCGGTGCGGGACATCACCCCGGACGGTGTGATCGGGTGGGTCGCGGAGTTGCTGACCGCGGTCGGTCCGCAGTCCTTCCCAGCCGTGCTCGACTCCCTCGGCGCGATGACGGATCCCCTCGTGGAGGACGCCCTCGCGTCGTTCATCGAGCGGCACGTGGCTGGGCGCGAGACGTTGGTGGCCGACGCGCTGCCCGGGATGCCCGTACGAATCGCCGATCGGCTCATCGGGATGCTTCACGATCTCGAGACGGACGAAGCGAGGGAGAGCGTTCTGCAGCTCGCGATCGGCAGCATGTCGCCGCTGCGTCTGCTGGCGACGGGATGGCTGGGACTGGCGAGCCCCGCGACGAAGTCCGCGATCATCCAGCGCTTGACCGATCCCGAACCTTCGGTCCGCTGGGCAGCGATCCGCACGGCGACCCGGCTGCGCGTCGTGGAAGCGGTCGGGGAGTGCGAGCACCGGGTGCAGTCCAGGGACTTCCACGAGCTTCCCGAGGAGGAGCGGGCGCTGCTGCTCGAGCTGCTCGCGGAGCTCGCGCGGGAGTCGTGCGAGCAGCTCGCCGTGAGGCTGTTGTCGAAGCACGGGATCATGGGGGATCGACGGCTGGACGCGAGCCGCATCATTGCGGCGGGAGTGCTCGGCAGCGTGGCGACGACGACGGCTGCCGAGGCTGCGCTGCGCGCCGCGTCGACTCCGCTCTGGTGGAACCCTCCGGCGGTACGAATTGCGGCCAAGGCGGCCCACGCGAACATGCAGCGCAGGTTGAGCGCCGCGCAGGGAGTCGGGCGATGAACGTCGACGCGTCGCTGAATCCCGTGACGATCACGCTCGCCGGCGACGACGACGCGCGCGACACCTGCTCCGGGTTGCTGATGGCGATGCGCGAGCTGGCGCTGGCGGTCACTGCTCCCGAAGGCGAGGCTGCGCCCGCGGCGTACGCGCGCGCCCTAACGCGCCGCACGTGTGCGATCGCGATGGCGAGCCGGGACACTCCGCTTCACCTGCTGCTGACACCGACGGCTCCCTGGATCGACGGGTCGTGTTTGTTGGCGCCGCGGTGGGTCCATGAGCTGGCCGGGGATCTGCGGGATCGTCTGGCTGCTGCGGGCATCGCCGAAGTCACGCTCCTTGGCGAGCCGGAAGAGCCGGATCTCGATGCGTTCGAGGCCGTATGTCGCGGGACGCACGCCTCGCCGCTGCGCGACCAGGGGATGCTGCGCTGGCGAGACGCTTCGGCGCTCGCCCTGACGCGCGGAGTCGAGCTGGAGCCCCTCTCGCCGCAGGAGCAGGTGCTAACGGTCGGCTCGACGGCTGCGGCGGAGTGGAGCAGTGTCGAGAAGCGGTTGCACGATGGAGGCCCCGAGACTGCCGCGCAGGTGCGCCGGATCGCCGCCATGCTCACCGGCCTGCCGCGAGATGCCGCGACGGCGTTGCTGAGACGCCCCGGGATCCGCGCTCGCCTGGGGTTTCGCGCGGAGCGCTGCGTACTGCGCGCAATGCTCGCACAGGTCATGCTGGAACGACTCGACGTCGAGCCTGCACTGCGGATCGAGGCGGTGCTCGTCGCACTGGCGCTCGAAGGGATGATCGACGCGGCGCAGCTCGAGCCGCATGTCCATCCCTCGGCGATTGCGCGCAGGCTCCACGACCTCGGCGTCCCGGGCGACGATCCCGTGCTGCGCGCGGCGATCGGGTTCGAGGCGAGCTGGCTGGAGCGGCCGGAGCTCGGCGCCCTGCCCTCGGGCCGCGAGACCCCATCGGTGCACGCCGCGGTCGTGCGTATCGCCTTCCGTTGCATGACGGACCCCACCGAAACGCACGAGGTCGCCGTGGACTCGGTGGTGAAGCTCGCGCACTCCGAGGTCGATCGCGCGGTCGCCCGTCTGGTTGCGTCGGTGTTCGGCGTGCGGCCACGCTGGCCGGTGACGGTACGAGCCGACGCGTTCCGCCGAAGTCGTCCCGCAGAGACCGAGATTCGCGCGACGCCGGTAGCTCCGAGGTCGGACGACGAAGAGGCGCCCGTCGCATCGTTGCCGGAGCCGGAGCTGTTTTCGGAGGCGGACATGGACGACATCGCCTCGGACCTGCTGACGGATTCCTCTCCGCTGGTGCCCGGAGCATCGGTGCTGCCGCGGCCGAGGAGGTCCTCGAGAGTTCCGCAGAGGCGAGCCTCCAGCCCTGCCCCCACCGACACGGCGCGCCCGATCCCGCGTCATCGCACCACGCCGCCACCGGCCGCGCCGGCAGTGGCCCTCGTTCCCGGCTCGCTGATCGACGACAGCGAGCGCCGCGCGAAGGCGCGCGCGGCCTTCGAGTCGGCGGAAGCACTGTGCAGGCAGCATGCGCCTGTTGCTGCGCTCGAGCAGGCGGATGCCGCGGTGATGCTGATGCCGCAGGAGCCTGCGTATCTGGCGCTGCAGGCGTACCTCGAGGGGCACGATCTCACTGCGACACAGGCCGATCGGGAGGCGCTGATCCAGCGGCTCGAGCGTGCGTTCCTGGGGAGCTCACCGAACGCGAGGGCGCAGTACTGGCGAGGGATGCTGCTCCGGAGCGCGGGCAAGACGCTGGCGGCGAAGCAGGCGTTTCGCAAGGGGTTGGAGCAGTCGCCGGAGGATCCGGAGCTGCTCGAAGCCGCGAGCCTGGGATCGCTGCCTCCGCCCCGGTGAGGGGCGTGAAGGACCGCGGGGAATCTCCGGAGCCAGGAGTCGGGAGGGGGCAGGAGGTCAGCCGCAGCCGCAACCGCAGCCGTGCTTGTGCGAGGGCTTGCTGCCGGGCTCGTCGCCGTCCTCGTCCTCGTAGAACATGTACGGGGAGACCTGGCAGACGCCTTTGGGCTCTTCGGGGAGGGCCTCGACGGCCTCGGACTCCTCGAGGGTCAGGGTCTTGCGCAGCTCGTCGGGAGAGACCTCGCGAGCCATTTCGAGGGCCTGCTCGGGGCTGTCGGCGATGATCGCGAAGGTCTGGCGGAAGTCGCGCTTCTCGGACTCGCCTTCGAACGGCTCGTGCCAGGTGCCCTTGACCGTGAGCTGGTAGAGGCTCGCCTTGTCGGAGACGTCATTGCGGATCGCGCGCACCAGCGACAGGGCGAGTTCATTGCCCTGATCGATCCGGATGGCGTCGAGCGCGTGCTTCATGGCCTTCTCGGCATCCTGCTTGCCCTCGGCCTGCGAGCGCCCGAGCTGCGCGTGCAGCTCGGCGATGTGAGGCACGCTCTCTTCGGTGTAGTCCTCGTCGGTCAGCCGGCCCAGCACGCGGGTGGCCAGGCCGATGGCGTCGTCGAAGCGGCCGAGCTGCGTGAGGACGGAGGTCTTGAACGCCGCGGTGTTGAGGCGCAGCTCGGACTCCTCGAGGGACTCGACGTCGACGGGCTCGATGGCTTCGAGGGCCGCGTCGTACTTGTCGGACCGGGCGAGGTTGAGCGCCATGTTGTAGCGCACGGAGGCGGGCTCGGCGCCCGTGCAAGCGAGCGCCTTTTCGTAGGCCTTGGCCGCGTCGTCGGGACGCGCCTCGTCGGAGTGGATGTTGCCCAGCAGCTCCCACAACCTCCACGCATCGGGGATCGCCTTCAAGCCGCGCTCGAGGACCTCGACAGCCTTGGCAGGCTCGCTCGCGTCGTCGAGCACGAGCGCTTCGATCTCGAACCCGACGGGATTGCCGAGCTCCTGCATGCGCTTCCCGATGGCGACCGCCTGATCGTTGTCGTCCTGATCGATCGCTTCGAAGGCGCGCTCGATGATTTCCTCGGAGGCGCGTTCCGCACCTACGTGATCGCTGGCCTGGATGCAGCGCTTGAGGGACGCGAAGAGCTGATCGACGGACGGCTTGAACTTGGACATGGGACCTCGGCAGGGAGAGGGTTGCGGGGGACAGGGTCCCCGGCGTGGTGAGGGTCAATCCTTGGAGCTGGTGTCGACGCCCGAGTCGGCGAGCTCGCGGGCGGCGCCCCAGCGTGCGAGGGCATAGCACGCGAGGGCGAGCAGGACGAACATGCCGAGGCCGGCGCCCTGGCCTGGGGCGCCCTCGAACCAGTGCAGGGTCTTGGAGTCGAGGATGGTGGCGCCGGACTCCTTGGTGACGACTTCGAAGACCTCGCCGACTGAGATGAAGCGGATGGCGTAGCTGGTGAAGTCGAGACGCAGGACGGCGGTGATGATGCCGAAGATGGCGGCGCCGGCCATGAGTCCGGAAGCGATGAGGGTCCCCTGGGCGGCGCGGGCCTCGCGCACGGCCTTGTTCTTGCCGGTCTTGGCGATGATCCAGGCGACGAAGGCGCCTGCGAGCACGGCCATGTTGATGGAGACCGGCAGGTACATGCCGAGGGCGAAGGCGAGCATCGGCACGCCCGACATGTAGAGCACGATGGCGACGAGGGCGCCCAGGCCATAGAGCAGCAGGGGCTGCGGGGCGTCGCTCATCAGCCCCTTGGTGATCGCGGCGAGCATGTTCGCCTGCGGCGCGGGGAGCACGTCGCTGTTCGACACCCACTTGCCGTCCTGCTGCACGAGGAAGTGGTAGGCGCTGTCCATGGCGGGGATCACGATCGCGACGACGAGAGAGGCGACGATGATGCCCATGAACTTCCACTTCTGCTGGTTGCGGGGAGTGGAGCCGATCCAGTAGCCGATCTTGAAGTCGCTCACGAGGGCGCCGGAGGTGGACAGGGCGGTGCATACGGCGCAGCCGATGACCAGGACGATGAACATTCCGGCGTTGCCCTTGAGGCCGATCGCGGCCATGGCGGCGCAGGCGATGGCGAGGGTGATGAGGGTCATGCCGGAGACGGGGTTGGTGCCGACGATGGCGATGGCCTGGGCGGCGACGGGGGTGAAGAGGAAGGAGAGGATGAAGCCGACGAGCATGCCGACGACGGCGAACATGACCATCTGGCCGGTGGAGTACTCGCCGCCGCCTTTCTGGAGGGACACGACGAGGAAGAGGGCGCCCATGAGAAGGGCGGTGCCTACCTGGATCAGGGTGACCAGCTTCGGGTTCATGTCGCGCGAGGTGCGGGGCACGTCGGCCTGATCGGTGGACTTGATGAACAGCCCCTTGACGCCGAGGGAGACGGAGCCGGCGATGATTTTGCCCATGCGGATCATGCCGATGATGCCGGAGACGGCGATGGCGCCGATGCCGATGGGCTTGACGAAGCTGGCGAAGATCTGGGCGCTCGACATCTTGGAGATGACGAAGGTCTGCCCGATGTAGTGGAACTCGGGGAGCTGGGCGCCGACGAGGTAGATGAGGGGGACGAGGACGAGATAGGAGAGGACGGAGCCTGCGGCGATGATGGCGGCGTAGCGGAGGCCGATGATGTAGCCGAGGCCGAAGAGCGCGGCGATGCCGTTGATCGTGAGCTCGAAGCGCGCGGTCTGGTAGATGCGCTCGCCGAAGCCGCCGAGCAGCTTGCGGGTGTTGAGCATCGGGTTCCACAGGTGGACCGCCTCGACCATGAAGTCGTACAGGCCGCCGAGGCCGAAGGACAACAGCAGGACCTTGCCGGCGCTGGAGCTGCTCGACTCGCCGGAGACGAGGATCTCGGTGGTGGCGGTGGCTTCCGGGAAGGGCAGCTCACCGTGCTGGTCGGCGACGAAGTACTTGCGCAGCGGGATGATGAGCACGACACCGAGGAAGCCGCCGATGGCGCAGGCGAGGAAGATCTGCCAGAAGGCCGGCTGCAGCTGGTTGATGTAGAGGGCCGGAATGACGAACGCGGCGCCGGCGGCCACCACGCCCGAAGCCTGGCCGATCGACTGCACCATCACGTTCTCGAGGATCGTGCTCTTGGTCTTGCGCAGCTTGCCGAAGAACACCGCCATGATCGCGATCGGGATCGCGGCCTCGATGGCGTTGCCGGCGCGCAACGCCATGTAGATGCACGCCGCCGAGAACAGCGCGGTCATCAGCACGCCGAGCCCCAGGGACCAGGGCGTGACCTCCGCGCGCCCATCGGACGCCGCCACTACGGGCTCGTAGACCTCACCCGGTTCGAGCTTGCGGTACGCGTTGTCGGGAAGGACCTTGGTCGCTTTGCCGTGTTCCATCGCGCCCCCCCTCTAACACGGCCCGACGCAAGCTGTTAGACGATCCCTCTGCCGGGCTCCCGGATTCTCCCCTCCCCCGAAGCCCTATGCGTCCTGCACCCCGACCTGACTCACCGTGCCCCCCTGCCCCGTCGCCTCCCCGAACAGCCGCGCCGTCTCCTCATCCCCGAACTCGAACACCCCGGAAAGCCAGTTCAGGTACCCCTGCTCCTTGTCGTCGATGACCCCGTCGTAGGCGCAGAACAACGCCGCCAGACGGAACGCCACCCGCCGCAACGCCGGCTCTCGCAGCCCCCTCGCCACGTCGCACAGCCACGCGTCGCCCCGCTGCGTGCTCTCCCCAGCCTTCGCCAACAACTGGATCACATCCGCGTCGCTCACCTCACGCAGCCCGGGCAGCAGCCGCAACGCCGTCACCAGCGTCTCCTGCTTCTCCTCCGGCATCTGCCCGTCGAGCAACGCCGCCACCAGCCCCACCTCCAACACCAACTGCACCTGCTCCCGACTCGAACGGGGCAGCTCGCTGCCGGGATCGGCGCACCGCAGATCGGGACAACAACCCTTGGTCATCGGCGGTCGAGCATGGCTTCGGCGCGGCCCGGACGCAAGAAGACGTAGGAGGGCCGGCACCGATCGCGGGCTCAGAAGGTGGCGGCGATCGATTCGAATCGGTCTTTGTAGAAGCCGGACAACGAGTCGCACGCGAGCATCACGACGCGATCGTCGCCAGCCCAGGTCGAGTAGTAGTCGAGGTTGACCTCGAAGGGCCCCATGCCGAGCAGATCGAAGTGCGCCTGGTTGACCGGCCAGGCGGAGCGTGGCTCCAGCTCGCTCATCCAGAACATCGCGCGGCAGCCGCTCTTCCCGGACCGCTCGAAGGCAGGCCGGCAGGCGCCGCCGAGGTCGCCGCAGACCCGCTTGGAGGGACGCACCTTCACCCGAGGATGCTCGTTGACCCAGGTGCGCGTCAGCGCACCCACGTCCCTGGCCTTGCGCTCCAGGATCGAGCGCGCGGAGATCTGCGCCCAGTAGGCGTTGAAGAACAGCGCACCGGAGGCGAGCAGCGGCACGACGATCCACAGCTTGCGCCGATCGCGCAGCAGGTCGTGGACCCAGCCCACGGAGACGGCCGAGAGCACGGCGAGGAACGGGATCAACATGAGCAGGTTGCGCACGATCATGGTGCGCTGGCCTGCGAGGTACACGAACATGAACAGGGGCGGGATCATCCACAGCACGAGCCGCACCGGTTGGCGACGCGCGAGCAGCACCAGGCCGGGGAGCGCGAGCAGGGCCAGGACGAGCGCGAGAGGCCGGTAGCGCGAGAGGGCCGCCGTGCCGATCCACTTCAGAATCAGCACGGCGTGCCGCCAGCCCGCGGAGACCGTGTGCGTCCCGTGCCCCTCTTCGCCGTAGTGCCACTGCTCGTAGGTCAGATCCGCCAGCGTCCGCAGCGGGTCCACCCACACCCCGGGAGACAGCAGCGCGAACAGCCCCACGAACAGCCCCGTCGCGATCGCGAGTTGCAGGAGCATCGCACGCCAGCCGAGGGCACTGCCTTCACGAAGCCCCAGTCGCAGCGTTGTCCCGATCACCAGCACGAAGACGATCCCGCCCGGGTACTTGGTGCCGAAGGCCAGGCTCGCAGCGACTGCACCCGCGTAGATCCACCGGGCGGGCCGGGGGCTGTTCTCCGCCGCGCCGACGCACGCGAGGGTGAGCGCGGTGAACATCATCATGATCGCGTCGGGAGCGACCCACCGCGCGTGATAGGCCACCTCCCAGGACAGCGCGACCAGCGCTCCGGCGATGATCGCATCGGCGGCCTTGCGACGCCAGAACCACGCCGCCAGCGCGGTCCAGATCGGGGTGAGCATCGTGAGGAACGCGAACAGTCCGCGCAGTCGCAGCAGATACGCCGGAGACTTCGCGTACGGGGTGAGCTTGGTGTCGAGCGCCTGACGGATCACCTCCACGCGCTTGCGGACGCCGTCGTAGCCGAACTCCCAGGGACGCCGCATCGCTTCGTTGCGCGCCTCCCTCACGATCGGCCACACCTTGGGGGCGAGGACGAGGAGACCGAGGTCGAAGGAGACGGAGGGGTAGTTGTACCAACCGGGCAGCGCGGAGCCGGTGCGCGCCGAGGCAGCCACCGAGTCCACCAGCCGTGGCTCGTCCCAATGGAAGCCGAAGTCCACCGCGCGAGTGGTCTCCCAGGAAGCGAATGCCCACAGCGACAAGACGGCGACGATCGCACCGATGCCGCGGCGGCGCGGCCAGGCGCGGGACCAGAGCGCAGAGAGGAGCAGGCGCAGTTTCTCGCCGAAGCGTGCCAGTCGGGGGTGCATCGAGGGGGGCGCAGTCTAGATGGGATTGCGCGGATGGGAAACAGGAGATGAAGAGCGTGCTACACCCTCGCCATGGCATCCTCCCGCGCCCCGGGCGACGGCGCCGACCGCCCCGCTCATCACAGCTCCCATGGAGGCTACGTCTATGTCGCGCGCTCGCGACGAGCCGGCGGCCTCTCTCTCGGCGTCGATCTCACTCCCCACGGACACTGCTCCTTCTCGTGCATCTACTGCCAGGCTTCGCACCCCTGCGGAGCCCAGCCGGACCTGCGCGTCGACCTCGACCGGCTCCGCCACGATCTCCTCGCACAGCTCGAATCCCCACACGCCGCCGAGCTGCGCGATCTGGTGCTCGCCGGCTCCGGTGAGCCCAGCGGAGCCGTCGGCTTCCCCGAGGCCCTCGCCCTGATCGAGCAGGTCTGCCGTCAGTGCGGCTTCGATCGACCTCGGCGCGTGTTCACCAACGGACGCCACCTGCGGTCCGGTGCGGTGTCCGCCGCGCTCGCGCGCTGGATCGATTCGGGGGGCGAAGCATGGTTCAAGCTCGACGGCGCCACAGACGAGGTGCTCCGCGCGATCAACGGCAGGGAGATCGACGCCCGAAGCCACCTTGACGCGATCTGGACGTTCGCCCGGGAGCGGGGCATCGGCATCCAGAGCATGCTGGTGCAGGGGGAGGGGCTGCCGGAGGTCGACGGGGTCGCGGCGGGGATCATCGAGGAGATCGCGACGGCGGTAGGGTCGGGCGCGAAGGTGACGGCGGTGCACCTGCTGACGCTGGCCCGGAGGCCCTCGGATGAGGAGCAGGCGGCGCGCCTGCGGGCGATACCGGCCCAGCGCCTGGAGGAATTCGCCTCGCTGCTGCGGACACGTACGCGCTTGCCGGTATCGGTGTACGGGGCAACCTGACCGTCCCCCCCGGGGGGGCTCTCACCGCCGTCTTCGGGTCAGCGTCTCCGGTTCGGGACGGTCGGATCGCTATTGCAGCGCGGAGCCGGTTTCGAGCAAAGTGTGCGCATGTTCAAGGACGAAGAAGACCTGCTGCGCCGTATCCGGGACCCGCGGATCAAGATGGTTGATCTGCGCTTCTGCAACCTGTTCGGGGGCTGGCACCACCTCACGCTGCCGGCTTCGCGTGTGGACGAGCACATGCTCAAGCGCGGGGAGGCGTTCGACGGCTCCTCGGTGCCTGGGTACGCGAAGCTCGAGGCGGGAGACATGGCGCTCAAGCCCGACTGGTCCACGGCGTTCGAGGACCCGTTCTGCACGTTGCCGACGATCTCGGTGATCTGCAGCGTGGTGGAAGCGGACACGGGCAAGCCGTGCGCGCGTGACCCGCGAGGGATCTGCTTGAAGGCGGAGGAGTACCTGCGCACGACGGGCATCGGGACGCACAGCCTGTGGGGGCCGGAGCTCGAGTTCTACGTGTTCGACTCGGTGGATCACGGAGGCGAGACGAACTTCGCGCAGTACCGCATCGACTCGGAGGAGGCGGTGTGGAATGCCGGGCAGCCGGATCGCAAGCATCTGGGCTACACGATCCCGCGCGGCGGCGGCTACCACGCGTGCCCGCCGATGGATCGGCTCGCGGAGCTGCGCTCCGAGGCCGTGCAGATCCTCGAGCAGATCGGCGTGCCGGTGCGCTACCACCACCACGAGGTCGGGGGCCCCGGACAGTGCGAGATCGAGCCGATGATGGGTCCCATCCTCAAGATGGGCGACGCCATCATGCTCATCAAGTACGTGGTCAAGATGGTGGCGGATCGTCACGGCAAGACCGCGACGTTCATGCCCAAGCCGTTGTATGGCGAGGCCGGCAGCGGGCTGCACTTCCACCAGCACTTCTTCAAGGGCAAGGAGCCCGTCTGGTTCGATCCCAACGGCTACGCCGGGCTCTCCACCGTCGCGCAGGCCTACATCGCCGGCCTGCTCGATCACGGCAACTCCCTGCTCGGCATCACCAACCCCTCCACCAACAGCTTCAAGCGTCTCGTCCCCGGCTTCGAAGCCCCGGTCAATCTCTTCTACAGCCTCGGCAATCGCTCGGCCGCCATCCGCGTGCCCAAGTACGCCGTGGATCCCGATGAGAAGCGCATGGAGTTCCGTCCCCCGGACGCCACCTGCAACGGCTACCTCGCGATGGCCGCCATGCTGATGGCCGGCATCGACGGCATTCAGCGCAGGCTCGATCCGAAGCCTCTGGGCTACGGACCGATCGACGAGAACATCTTCAAGTGGACCGACGAGCAGCGCTCGACGATCAAGCCGTTGCCCGACTCGCTGATGTCGGCGCTGCGCGCGCTGGCAGCGGACCACGACTACCTGCTGGCGGGCGATGTGTTCCCCAAGGATCTGATCGACGTGTGGCTGACGCGCAAGATGGCGGAAGCTCGCGTGATCCAGTCGCGCCCCCATCCGCACGAGTTCACCCTGTACTACTCGGTCTGAGACCGGCTCCCCTTCCCCCCTGCTGCTCATTATCCGGTTGGCCGCACGGCCATCCTGCTGCACCATGCCGCGCATGAACGTCGGCCGCACGCCCCTGCTCGTGACCTGCGCCTGGATTGCCGTCGCGATCGCCGCCGGCAGTTGCCGCTCGCGCGACGCGTCCGACATCGATGCAGCCTCGAGCGCATCCGCTTCGGCCTCCGAGCAGCCCGCTGTCTCCGTCTCCGCTTCCGCTTCGGCCAGCTCCACCGTTCCCTCGGTGCCCCTCGAGCTGCAGCGCTTCACGTTCACCTCGAAGGTGCGCAACAAAGAGCCCGCCGACACGCTCGAGAAGGCAGAGTCGGGGCAGCGCGTCTGGGCCCACTTCGCCATCCGCAACCGCTCCGGCGAGACCCGCAAGATCGCTGTCGTCTTCTCGGTCAACGGCGAGAAGCGAACCTCCCTCGACCTCAAGATCGAGCCCTCCTGGTCCTTCCGCACGTGGGGCTACGTCACCCTGCGCAAGACCGACACCGAAGGGGAGCTCACGGTGGAGGCGCTCGATGAGCAGGGCGTTCCGCTTGCCTCGGGCAAGCTTCCGATCGTGCCGAAGGCGTCCAAGAAGAAGCGCTGAGAGCGGAGCTCACTCCTCCACGAGTCGCAAGCCCACCGGGAGTCCCTCGCCGTAGAACGCGTTGCGCTCCGCTTCCTCAACCTGCACGACCTCGCGAACGGCCCGGATCCACTCGGGATCGGCGTTGTTCGCCACGAGCCGCCGCTCCACCTCTCTTCGCACGTTCTCGGACAGGTCGCGTGCGCGATCGCCCGTCAGGCGGGCCATCTGCACCGCGGCGTGGGAGGCGGTCGGAAGCTGGTCCCACTTCTCGCGCAGCAGGTGATCGACCCACTGCTCCACGGTGCGCGGGCTGACGACGTGATGCGCGCTCGCATAGGCGGGGACCCTGGCGCCGAGCCTGCCCAGGGCGGACCACAGACGCGGATCGCGGTTGGTCCACGTGCGCTCCAGCACCCAGCCGCCGAGCTGGGCGCGGCGCTGCGCAGGGACCCTCTCGAGCACCGACATCATCTCGAGCAGATCGTCGAGCGCCTCCGCCTTCATCCGCTTGGGCTTGCGCGTCGTGCGGCTCGGCGGCGCCATGAGCGGATCCACGGCATCGCGGATTCGGGTCTGCTCCGCCTCACCGAGCCCGGCCGCCACACGCCGCCAGGTGACCCAGAAGTGCAGCCATCCGCGCACCTCTCCCGGAAACGCAAGCGCCTCTTCGAACAGCGCGAACAGCCTCTTCACACGCGCTGGATCCTGCGGATCCCCGAAGCCGGGCCGCAGGCAGTACCCCGCGAGCTGCCAGAACAAGCGCTCGTGGTCGAGGGAGCGTCGACGCGCCGCGTGCCCCGGCATCAGGATGTCGAACAGCGCGCGAGCGAGCTGCAACGTCCATTCGCCGCGCGGTCCGAGGATCCGCTCGAGCTCGCGCTGCAGGTCCTTCACCTCCCGCGGAGCGACGTCGCCCCTGCCCTTGCCGAAGACCCTCTCGACGGCCTCGCGGGCTTCCTCGAAGCGCTTGCCCTTGAGGGGATCGCGCGCCGACACCGGCGGCACCGAAGCGGATGCGGCGCCGTCAGCCCGCACGGTCTCTCGGAGCTGGAAGGCGAGACGGAAGCGGCGACGCGGGTCGGTGAGCTCCACGCACGCGAGCTCCAGGGTCCCGATCGCGGTGAGCTCGCCCTCGATCCCGACGCGCAGCTCCTGCGTCTTCCCCGGCTGGATCACCTCGGCGCCGAGGGTGGCGGCCATCGGAGGGAGCTGCACGAAGCTCTCGTCATCGAGCTCTACCAGCTCCCCCGCCGCGTGCGTCGCGTCGTCCGACGCGTACAGCTCGAAGCGCACCGGGCGCCCCAGCACCAGCCCGAAGGTGCGTCCGGATGCTTCGTGATGCGAACCTTCCTTGGCGCCTCGCGGAACCACGCACACGGCCTGCGCAGGACCGCCTTCCGCCGCGCGCCCCAGCCCCACGTAGTAGCCCCGCGCTGCTCCCGCTTCGATCCGCTCGCCCCAGCCGTGCAGCGCGAGCCCGAAGGCAACAGCTCCTCGCGCCACCGCCAGATCCGGATCGGCGTGCGGCAGAATCCGCGATGCCCCGTCGCCCCACGCGCCGACCGCGGTGGCCAGCCGCTCGGCGATGCTGCGCGCGCGAAACACTCCGCCGTTGAGCAGCAACGCGTGGGGGCTCCTCACCTCTCCTGCATGTCGCGCGAAGAACCAGGCCACGTGCCGGGTCAGCGCCGGATCCTGCTCATAGGGCAGCCCGAAGCCGACGAGCGCGCTGCGCACCCGCCGCGGCCGCGACTCCCTCGTCGCCTGCGGGAAGAAGCCGTCGAGCACGATGCGGATCGCCTCCTGCCGCTCGATCCGCGCGCTGAGCGTGTTGCCCACCAGCCGCGAGCCTCCGCCGGCGACGGCGACCGTCACGTGATCGGGCGCTCCCTCTCCCGAGAGCAACTGCTCCTTGGCGCTGCGGCACGCGAGCACGAGCTGTCCGAAGCGGGCTGGATCCAAGCGCCCTGGAGGCTCCACCATGCGCGCTTCGCACGCGTGTGCGAGGGCCAGATCCATGTTGTCGCCGCCCAGCAGCAGGTGCTGCCCCACGGCCACGCGCGTGATCTCCACGGATCGCGAGGCTTGCCCGCGGCTCACGCGCATCAACGACAGATCCGTCGTCCCGCCGCCGACGTCGCACACGAGCACCAGCGCCCCCTGCCCGCCCGCCGCGTCGATCAGCTCCTGCATCCCGGCGGATCCGACCTGCGTGAGGTAGTCGTAGAACGCCGCCTGCGGCTCCTCGAGAAGACGCACCCGCAGTCCCGCGATTCGCGCAGCCTCGAGCGTCAGCTCCCGCGCCGCCTCGTCGAACGACGCCGGGACCGTCAGCACGACCTCCTGCTCGTGCAGCGGATGGCCGACAAACGCCGAGTCCCATGCGCGACGCACGTGCAGCAGGATCCGCGCGCTCGCTTCGACCGGCGAAAGCCTCGGCATCGCTTCGTCGTCTTCGCCCGCGCCCCACGGCAGGATCGGTGCGAGCCGATCCACTCCCGCGTGGCACAGCCAGCTCTTCGCCGAGGAGACCAGCCGGCCCGGGACCTCGGTGCCGCGACGCCGGGCGTGACGGCCGATGACCCACGGCGCGTCCTGCCAGAAATCCGCCGCTTGCTCGCCGTCAACCGGTGCGTAGAGCACCGAGTCGAGCAGGTCCATCGGCTCGAGCTCCGACGGCGACGTGAGTTGGGGGATCCGGAAGACCTGCGGGACCGCCCCGCTGCCCGGCTCGGCCCAGGCCACGACGGTGTGCGTGGTTCCCAGGTCGATCCCGACGATGCGACAGCGTCCGCCAGTCACCTCAGTCCTCCGATCGGACGCTGAGCTGGACCTTCCACTTCTCGTCGGGCTGTTGCGGCGCGGTGGGCACGGCCTCCAGCTCGAGCGTGCCTACGGCGGTCACCGAGGCGCGCAGGCGGACCGGGACGATGTCGCCCTCGCGGCGTCCCTGGGCAGGGAGCGTCATCTCGATCGGCGCGAGCTCCTCGAGCTCGTCGGGTGACCAGTCCTGTAGTTCGTCCCCCGAAGCATCCTGACGTCGCACGGTGGAGCCGAAGAAGCGGAAGCGCACGGGCTCTCCCACGACGGCGCCGAACTCCTGCTCGGGGAGCGAGGCCTCGGTTCCCTCCTCCATGCCGAAGGGGGCGAGGCACAGGGCCACGATGGGAGGCTCCACACCGGGCACGGCCGGAGCCGGACTCTCGATCCCCACGTAGTAGGCGCGCGCGGTGCCGCCTCGAATGCGAAGCCCGCGCCCACGCCGCGCAAGACCGTACGAGGCCGCTCCGCGCGATACCGACTGGTCCAGATCGGTCCCGCCCAGCACACGCACCCGCGGCGCGCCGTCCGCCTCGAGCCACCCGTCCAGGATCCGCACGAGCCGCTCCCGAAGCGCGTCGCTCTTCATCACGCCGCCGTTGAACAGCACCGCCGTCGGGTGCAACAACGTCCCCCCGCGCTCACCCTCCGCCGGCCCCGAGAATCCCTCGATGCGCGACAGCGCTCCGGCCTGTCGTCCCAGGAAGGCAGCCAGATGCCGCGTGATGCCCGCATCGCTCGCGTAGGGGAGCCCGAGCTGTGTGAGCGCCGCACGCGCGCGCGTCGCCGGACGCGCCGACGCCTCCACCTCCGGGAAGAACCCGTCGAGCAACGTGCGCGACACCTCCTCGCGCGTGAGCTCGGTCCGCAGCGTCGAGCCCAGCAGCTTCGACCCCTTGCCCGCGATCGCGATCGGCGCCGCAGCCATCGACGGATCGCTCAGCAACGCCTCCTTCGCCGCGCGACACGCGTGCGTCAGCGCGTTCATCTGCCACCGATCGAGCTGCTTGCCCTCTTCGGTCAGCTTGCCCTTCACCACGTAGGCCAGGGCCAGATCCATGTTGTCGCCGCCCAGCAGGATGTGATCGCCCACCGCGACCCGCACGAGCTCCAGCGACCCGTCGCGCACCATCGCTGCGATCGCCGAGAAGTCCGTCGTGCCTCCCCCCACGTCCACCACCAGGATGACGTCGCCCACGCGGATCTGCTTGCGCCACCCCTCGCCCATCGCATCGATCCAGGCGTACAGCGCAGCCTGCGGCTCTTCGAGGAGCGTCAGGTTCTCGATGCCCGACGCGTACGCGGCTTCGACGGTCAGGTCGCGGGCCGCGGCGTCGAACGACGCCGGCACGGTGAGCACGACCTCCTGCTCGGAGAATGGGAATCCTTGCGCCTCGAACCGCGCATTCCACGCCTCGCCGAGGTGCTCGAGATACCGCCACGAGGCCTCGACCGGCGAGATCCGCTCGACGTCCTCGGGGGCACCCGCGGGGAGGATTCCCTGCCGGCGATCGACCCCGGGGTGGCACAGCCAGCTCTTCGCGCTCGAGATCAGCCGCGCCGGAGCGTCGGCGCCGCGCGAGCGGGCCCACGAGCCGACCGCGAACTTGCGCTCCCGATCCCACGGGAGCGGGAGGGTCCCCTCGCTGTCGTGCGCGAAGTAGACGAACGACGGCAGCAACGGGCTTGCGGCGACCTCGCCGTGCCCCACCAGCTGCGGCACTTCGATCGACTCGGGTCGCGCGCCTTCTCGGTCGAGATCGGCTGCAGCGATGGCGCAGTTCGTGGTCCCCAGATCGATCCCAATCACGTAGCGGGTCGTCACAGCTCCACCTCGGCGGGCGCGAGAATCGACGGGTCGTGGGCTTCGACTGCAGCGGGCAGGGTGAGCGACGCGGCGCGCCACCCGCGGTGAACGAGCTTGCCGCGGAACGGACCGGAGCCCTGGACGTTGCCGACGAGCTTCACCTCGGCGGGGTCGAACCCTTGCGCGAGGGTGATGGAGGCGCCTTCGTCTTCGGAGCGGACGGGCTCGAGCTTCGCGTGAGCGCGCAGGGCGCGGCGGCAACCTTCGTGGACGACGCGGGCGGCTGCGCCCACGTCGGCATCGCTGAAGCCGGCGACATCCTGCTCGAGGAAGTCCACGAGCCGGCCTTCGCGCTGCAGCAAGGCGAGGAAGCGCAGGGCCGGTGTCGAGGGCGGAGGCTCGGGCATCGAGGGTTTCGGAGCTTCGAGGGACTTGGGCTTCTCGGGCTCGGGCAACGACGGCTCGTCTTGCGCAGCGCGCTGCACGCGACTTGCGAAGGCGCCGTCGAACACGATGCGAAACCAGCAGACCCAGGCGAGCCAGAGCCGGGAGAGGAAGGGAACCGGGGGGAGGTCGCGATCGGACATGGGGGTCTCGTTCGAGGGCCCGGGCCTCGGATCCG
>CAYMUE010000006.1:46479-84198 GCA_964393505.1 uncultured Polyangiaceae bacterium | reverse complement strand
TGGCGCTCGCGGTGTTCGGCACGGTGATTCTTGCGGTGAGCGCGCTGCGGTTTCGCAAGCAGATCGGGTGAGAAGGCGGAACGGCTCGTCGGAGGTGCTCGAGCTCACAGCTATCCCAGCGGTTCCCAAAATGGCTTGAAAAGCATCCGTAAAACCTGGAGTATGCGGATCTGCCGCTCGGAGCGTCTCGAGCTGTCGGCTTCCACGAAAGGCTCTCCCTTGCGAACCCACACCGGCTGCTTTCGGTTTCTTGGCGCAGTGGCTCTGGCCACCGGAGTGTTCGGCGCCGGTAGAGCCGAAGCGCAAGACCCTCCGCATCCCGGGCTGCGACTGACCCGCTCGCCGATCCTGCTGTCGGCCGGCATGCCCGATGAAGTCCGTTGCGTGTATGACGAGGATGGCAACGGGCTGGACGACCAGATCGAGCAGGGCATCGCGCAGAGGTTCGTGCCGGAGTTCCGGTTCGACGAGGACGAGCCGGGCAGCTCTCTGTTGGCGAACGAGCCGCGCGTGGTGTTCTCGATCCTGCGCAAGGGAGACACGCTGACGGTTCGCTACGTGTTTCTATGGAAGCGCGACGCCGGGTTCGTGAACGACGCGGCGTGTTGGAGCGGTCACCAGGGTGATACCCAAGCGATGGACATGACTGTGCGGCTGACACGAAGTGGACACTTCTGGTACGCCGAAATGCTGGGGCTGGAGGGGTTCACCGACACGGGCGGCACGGTGTTTGTCGGTGGGAGTCCGGCTCTCGAGATCGCCATGAACGGGCGTCCCGTCGTGTACTCCTCTGCGGGCAAGCATCACTTCTACACGGCCCCGGGGTCGTACAAGTACGGCGGGAACTACTTCAACGAGTGCGACGACACGGCCCGAGGGACGGGGCCGGTCAGGATTCCCACGGTCGCACACGGCCCCTTCGTCCTGGCGAGGCCCCCCGACCCTCTGGGAGGGGACTTCCTGGTCTTTCCGACACTCGTAGACAGCGGCGGCGTGTTCGGCAATCTCTGCAGCCACATCGAGGGTGGCTCGAAGCCCTCCGGTGGGCAGCCGTGGTCGCTGAGGAACAACCAGTTGGATGACTGGGGCTATGGGGACGCCCTCATGACGGACCTCCACTTCCTCTCGGAGGACGCGGATGGGGTTGTGCAGAAGCTCGCCTGGTGGGGGGACTGGCCCGACAATCTCGCCGATGGGTATGACGGCGACGAGGACGGCATCGCGGATCGCCTGGAGGGCTGTCCCAGTCCCGATCCCAGCAAGCCTCCGGGTGAACAGAACGATCTCGACGGGGACGGGCTGACAGCGTCGTGCGACCCGACGCCGCTCTTGAAGAACCGGTACGTTGCCGGAGGAAGCGCGTCGCTGCCGACCAGTCCGTTCAACTGGCACCCGTGGTACCCGCCAGGATTCCTTGACACGGACACCGACGAGCTGATCGACGGGGCGGATCTCTGTCCGGTGAGTCCGGGAGGCGGCGCTGACGGCAACCTGTGGGGTGAGGAGGAGAACCTGGGCGAGCTTGGAAGCGACGATCGCGAGGGCGGGAGCTACCGAAGGGGCGATCGATGCGATCCCTACCCTGCCACGACGACGCGATGGATCACGGATTCGTCGGCGACCGTGGGCGAGGTGAAGTGTGAGCACAACGGCAACGTCAAGGTGGGGGCGAACAGCCTCAAGGTTGAGGCGACAGTGTCGGCGGGGGTGAGCGACAACGACCCGGTGCGCGACCAGCAGGTGTGGTCCGTGCCCAACCGCACCTTCAAGGTGCAGACGTTCCGGTGCGCGTGTCGGCAAGGCGAGGGGAAAGCCTGCCTGGATGATCCCTTGAGCGACTGCTACCGGCGCAACGTGCGCGAGCCGAGTCCCGGCATCGACAAGTGGCGAGGCTGGCGTCCGGTCGAGCGCCCGGGCTGCTCCCGCGACAGCCAGGGATTCTGCGATTCATACCACGTCAGCGTCTCCACTACGAAGGAGACCACGCACGTCCTCGAGTGGAGCTGGCTCGCAGAACGAACACTCTCCGGGCACTACGCCCCCGGTGCCGAGGACATCGAGATCACGTCGAAACCGGTTCTCGTCGATCCCCCATTCACCACCGAGCAGCAGAGCTATCTTCAGTCCACACACGAATACGCGCTTTGGACCCAGACGCTGGAGGGGGAGTCGTTCGACAAGGCGCCGGGGCCACAGCCCTTCGGACAGGGGAGTCACTCGAATCTCCACCGCGACCCCGAGGAGCTCGATTCCGCTCTGCTCGACATCACGAGCACCCACAGTCGCAGGCTGCGCGCGAGCCACACTCTCGGACAGCAGCTCGTCCAGGAGCACCTCGAAGCGCAGATGAAGATCGCGATTTCCTGTCCCACGCTCCCGGCCGGTTGGAGCTCCGGGGAGATGGCGAGGGCTTACTGGCGGTCGAAGATATTCGGCCAACCGACCTTCCCCGGGCTGACGCCCGTGCCCATTCCGGGACGTCCCGAGCCGCCCAAGCCGTGGCTCCTCGTGCAGTCGTCGTCACGAAAGCTCGACTCGCTCCGGGTCCTCCCCCAGGGTGACGACTCCTGGTCGGCTTTCTCTCCTTCAGGGCTCTCGACCAGCGACACCTGGGTTCTGGACAGCCCCGGAATGGCGGTCCTGGTCGATCCGGCACAGGCGACCGGAGTCGCGCAACGTCTGGCGGGCACGCCCGGTATCATGGTCCTGTGGGTGCAACGGAGTGCTGCGAGCCCGCGATGGACGCTTTTCGCCACGGAAGCAGCCTCCGAGGGTGCAATCCCGCTGTGGACCCAGGTCACGGGAATGCTGCAGCAATCCACGGAAGGCTCTCTCTTGGTACCGGACGAGTTGGGTGGCGTCGCGGCCTTGCTCGAGCCGGCCACGGGCGCGCTGCGCGCCTTCGACGCATCCCTCGCACGCTGGTTCCCCAGCGAGGCCGTCCTTCAGCCGATCGTGGGGCGCCAGGACACCGCCGTTGTACTGGCGGGGTCTCGCCTGTTCGTGCTCGGGGGCGCCGACAGTGGCGGCGTTCACGGCGATGGCATCATGGCCGACGTGTTCGGCGGTGCGATCGAGCCGCTTGGCGGCCTGCCTGCCCGGGCCGGGGCGCGGGCAGCGCTCTCGAACGATCAGACCGCGATTCTGCTGTACGGCGGGACCGACGCGAACGGCGTCGTGCACGACGACGTCTGGGCCTTACCCATGGGTCCGGAACGGTCCGGTGGGGCAAGACTGCTGCGTTCCGACACGCCCACGGCCGGCAGCGTCGATGCCGCGCACGCCGTCATCGCAGGCTCATCGAGTGGCAGGGATCTGGTGCGCGTGCGGGAGATCGATTCCACGACGACCGAGGTCGTCGTCGAGCTGCGCACGGAGCAGGGGTGGGAGGCGATCGACGAATCCGGTCAGCTCGCACTGCCCACGTGCGGCGAGCAGGACGTTCACGGAGGCGAGCTCTGCCTCTCCGGCGACGCCGACTGGTGGGGCTCTCCCGCCCTTCGTCCGTGCTCGCAGCAGGGGCAGGCGGCGGTGTGCCCGGGAAGCCTCGGGAAGCTCGCGCGCTCGTGGTCGGTCCCCGGGGCGAGCGTCGCAGCGGCACCCGAGCTCGACGGAGCGTGGGTGTTGCGCGGCGGCGCGCTCGAACGATGGGTTTCCGACGCATTGGGCCAGCGATTGCTGGCTCAGAGGCAGATCGGGTCCGGAGTCCGGCCCCGGTTCGCATCGAGGTTGTCGCTCTTCGGACGCAGCTCGTCACGGGCCTACGACGTCGCGATGGGGGACGGCTCCGGGATCGTGTTGAGTGACGCCGGTGCCCAGATGTTCCGTCCGACGAGAGAAGGCTTCGTGTTGGGTCCAGCCTTGCCGCTGTGCGGGACGCCGGTGCGGATCACCTCCATGGGAGAAGGGCGCTTCGCGATCAGCACCACGGTCGGCCTGGCGGTGGTGGAGACAGGTGCGGGCGATCGCGGTGTCCTGAAGGCCATGGCCGTGTTCGACGCAGGGAACGATGGCAAGCCGATGGAGACGATCGATGTTGGAGCGGCGTCGATCGCGCAGTGCGCCGCGCGCGCTCCGAGGCTCCGGGCGGATCAGCTGGCCGCGATCGCGCAAGCGATGCCAGTGGGGGCGCTGGGGCCGATGCGGGTCATCCTCGCGCGTGGCGGAACCGTCTACGACCTTGGGTACACCGACGGCTCGTTGTGGCTGAGCGGCAAGCCGATTCAATCGCCTGGGCTGGAGGCGCTTCGGGGCGATGCAGGGACCTCACGCGTGTACGGTGTCGCGCGCGTGGAGGGAACCATCTCGCTGCCGGTGTTCGACGCGAGGGGCGACGGCGTGATGCAACCGAGCGGAACCCACGACATGGAGGACTGGGTGACCCGGTCGGACCGCGGGGCGTTCTCTGTCAGGGTTGCCAACGGGCGGGCAAGAGTGGCAGAGGTGGTCCGATGAGACGAGCAGCACATGGTTGGGGCGCCGCGGGGCTGGCGAGCATCGGACTTCTCGCGGCCGCGGCCACGCTGCGCTGCTCGGGGGACGTGGACAACCACGCCACGGGCGGGGTGTCAGGCAGTGGTGGCGGGGCCACGGACGCGGCGTTCGAGGCGGAAGCCGATGCTGCGCCCGATTCGGGCGAGACGGACTGGGAGCCGCTCGAGCCTCTGGGTGAGAATGGCGAGTACTTCCCCGAAGGTCCCGTTGCGCCGCAGCTCGACTGCCACCCATGGTGCAAGGCAGTTATTCCAATCGAGATCGATCATCCGGGGTACTACACGTATTCCTTTGACTCCTCGCGCATTGCGGACGGCGACCTGAGGTCTCTGTACCTGACCGACCTCTCGACAGGGACGGCCCGACTTGTGGCGAAGTCGATGAATGCCAAGGAGGGGGTGATTCAGCCGCATGTCCATGGTCGATATCTTTCCTACCATCGTTCCGAGTACCCCAGTGGACAGATCGAGGTCATCGATCTGGTTGAGAAACGCCGACGTGTGGTGCACACCTACGTGGCCAGCGACAGCGGCTCCGGGACCGTTGCGTACACCGCCGTGAATGCCACGCACGCGTTCTTCATAACCACTGGCGCTCTGTGGTCGGCGGATCTGCAGACCGGCGCCAAGCGCAAGATCACGCCCTACATCATTGGCTGCGACCGCCACTGCACCACAGATGCGCTGTTCATCTGCTCGACCACCACCCAGATCGTGACAGCCGATCCAGTGACAGGTGCCCTCGAGGTCCTGGGGCCTTCGAAGGCACTGCAGACCGATGGGGTCTGTTCGGCCGACAAGCGGTTCTTCACCTGGGTGGACTTCCGCGACCCGCCCGGCCCCGCCTCGACCTACGACGGCAGCCGGACCGGCGGAGAGGTGTACCTCTATGATCTGCTCACCAAGGATCTGAAGCGCGTCACGCACGACTCGCCGGACCATCCCAAAGCTAAGACGTTCCCCGCGGTGGAGGGGAAGACCGTGGTCTGGCGCCAGATGGCGAGCACGCTCGACCAGAACCCCGAGGAGGCTTGGGACATCTATACGGCGCCAGGGGCTATCTGGAAACGCGATCTCGACACGGGCAAGACTTGCTACTCCGACGCGCTCGACGTCGGCAGCCCGTCCCTGATCGGCGGGAAGTTCTATGCGAAACGCGTGAATGATCCGAACGGGACCGGGGGTTCATGGATCATCGAGGTTGATCTCGATCACCCAGCGATCCCGTGGACGTGTACGCAGTGACATCCGCCCCGAAGCTTTCGATTCTCGAGCGCCTCGAGAGCCAACGCGCCCGCAAGGGCCACCCGTGCACCCGACGACTCACGCCGCGCGCGAAGGATTGGCGGTCGCTTGGCCTGGCCCGTCTGCCGGGGCTCGCAGCTCGTCGAATCCAAGAGGGTGTCGAACGCCTCGTTCGTGTACGCCATCGACCTCTGAATACGCCCTTCAATCCAGCCGGGACCGGTTTCCTCGCACGAGGAAAGTCCGAGGAAACAGGCTCGGCAGCTTGCCGTGGCACGACATGCTGATAATATGTTCAGTATGCCTCCCCGCCGCATCGCAGCCGTCGTGCTGCCCCGCCTCCTGTGCGAGCTCGCCTCGGGGCGGGGGGGAGCTGCGCGTGCGACGCGCGGGCTCGGCGTGGTGCGGGTCGAGCTCGACGTCGACGCAGGAAAGCTGACCGATCGGGCGGTGCTCGATGCGGTAGACGAGCGCGCTCGCAGGGTGGGGTTGCGAGCGGGCATGACGATCGCGGAGGCGAGGGCGTACCTGGCGGCGCTCGAGGTCCGAGCGGTGACGCAGCCTCAGGTACGCCGCGCGCTGGAGCATGTGGCGGAGGTGGCGATGGCGTTCGGGCCCACGGTATCGGTGGGGAGTCCCGACGTGGTCTGGGTGGATCTGACCGGAGCCGCGCACCTCGCGGGGGGAGAAGAGCAGGTGGCTCGCGAGCTGAGCGAGCGGGTGGGGCAGCTCGATCATGTGGCGCGGGTGGTGATCTCCGACGGACCGCGGATCGCGGCGATGTTGGGGCGTCACGCGGTCGAGCCAGCGACGGTAATCGCGCCGGGGCAGTCGTCGCGCAAGCTCCATGCGTTGCCGGTGACGTCGCTTCCGCTCGACGAGGAGACGTCGGGGTGGCTGATTCGGGTGGGGGTGCTCACGCTCGGGGATCTCGCGAAGCTGCCGCGGGCTCAGCTGACATCGCGGCTGGGGGAGCGGGCGCCGGAGGTGTTGTCGCTCGTAGCGGGGCACGATCCGGAGCCGTTGACGGCCTACGAGCCCGCGCGCGTGGTGAGCGAGGAGGCGACGTGGGAGGAGCCGGTGGAGCTGCAGGCGTCGCTGGTGTTCGTGCTGCAGCGGCTGGTCTCGCGGATCGCGGCGCGGCTCGAGGGGCGTGGGGAGGCCACGCGTGCGCTGGAGCTGGTGTTGCGGGGGGACAAGGGGATTGCGCGTTTGCGGGGAGTGGAGCCCGACACGCGGCTTCGCGTGGAGCTTCCCGCGCCGCTTTCCCACGCCGACGATCTTCTGCGCGCGTTGCGTGCGCGCCTCGAGAGCGCGGAGCTGGCGGCGCCTGCGCTCTCGATGCAGCTCGAGGCGCAGCTCGTCACGCGTGCGCCGCGGGTGCAGCTCGATCTGTCCCGCGATGTCCACGCCTCGCCCGACGCCCTGCCGGTGCTGCTCGCGGAGCTGTCGGCGGAGATCGGCCCCGATCGGTTCGGTGTGCTGGCGATCCGATCGTCGTATCGCCCGGAGGCGCGCTCCGCGCTCGTGCCGCTCGCGGCGCACGCATCGCAGCGTCGCTCGCTCCCGAACCCTCCCTGCGGCGGAGCGGGGGCATCGCTCACCCGGCTGCTGCCGCTCCCGCAGTCCCTCGGGTCGGGGCGGGTCGCGCCGGGGCATCTGGTGGCGTGTCCTGCAGCGAGCGCGTTCGAGGTCGCGCGGGTGCAGTTCGACGTACGTCTCGACGGAGTGGAGTGGTGGACGCGCACGCCGGTGGATCGGGACTACGTGCGGGTGTGGATGACATCGGGTTCGGGCGGCACGGGGTGGATCTACACGGACCGGAGCACCGGGGAGAGCTGGCTTCATGGGTGGTTCGTATGAGGCATCGTCGGCTCCGGTGCGGTTCGCGGAGCTGTGCGCCAGGACGTGTTTTTCGTTCCTGCAGGGCGCCTCGCATCCCGAGGAGATGGTGGAGCGCGCGCACGAGCTGGGGCTCGCGTCGATCGCGCTATGCGATCGCGACGGGCTCTACGGCTCGGCGCGTGCGCACGTAGCGGCCCGCAAGCTCGACCAGCCCGTGATCGTGGGAGCGGAGCTCACGATCGCGCAGAGCGCTTCGACGCTGCTGCTGCTGGCCGAGGATCACGACGGCTACTCGGGGCTGTGCCGTCTGCTCACGCGGGCCCATGAGGGGCAGGAGAAGGGCACGGCGAAGCTCCCGTTGGAAGAGCTCGCGACGTCGCCGAAGGGGTTGTGGGCGGTGCTCCCCTCCCCTTACGACGCGGCCTTGTGCGAAGCGGTGGTGGCATCGTTCGGGCGACGACACGTTCGCATCGCGGTGCAGCGCCTGCTGGATCCGGAGCAGCGCGTGCGAGAGCGCGAAGCGATCGCGCTGGCGTCGCGGCTCGGTGTGCGGATCGCGGCGACCACGCGGGCGCTGATGCACGATCCCGGGCGCAAGCCGTTGGCCGACGTGCTGGCGTGCATCCGGCACAAGACCACGCTCGACGATGCCGGGCCGGTGTTGCAGCTCAATGCGGAGGCGGTGCTGCGTTCGGGAGCGTGGATGGATCGCCGGTTCGGGGATCATCCGGAGTGGCTCGCCAGCACGCTCGAGGTGGCGGAGGCGTGCCGGTTCTCGCTCGGGGAGCTTCGCTACCGGTTCCCGTGCGAGGCGGCGTGCACGGACGAGACGCCCGACGAGGCGCTGGAGCGGCTGGTGCGCGAGAAGCTCCCGTGGCGCTATCCGCAGGGCACGCCTCCCGCCGTGCAATCGCAGCTCCGCAAGGAGCTCGCCCTCATCCGCGAGCTCCAGGTCGCCCCCTACTTCCTGAGCGTCTGGGAGATCGTCGAGATCGCCCGCGACAAGTCGATCCTCTGCCAGGGCCGCGGCAGCGCCGCCAACAGCGCCGTCTGCTTCGTGCTCGGCATCACCGCCGTGGACCCCGCCCGCGCGAACCTGCTGTTCGAACGCTTCCTGTCCGCCGAGCGCCGCGATCCTCCCGACATCGACGTCGACTTCGAGCACGAGCGACGCGAGGAGGTGATCCAGGAGATCTATCGTCGCTATGGGCGCGACCGCGCGGCGATGGTCTCCGAGGTGATCTCGTACCGGGGCAAGAGCGCGCTGCGCGAGGTGGGCAAGGCCTTCGGTCTGTCGCAGGAGCAGGCCGATCGGCTGTCGGGGATGCTCACGCACTCGTATTCGGGGATCGAGGTGACGCCCGAGCGGATCGAGGAGCAGGGGTTGGATCCGGGCGACGCGCGCATTCGTCAGATCCTGTCGGTGGCGACGCAGCTATTGCGATTTCCGAGGCACCTGTCGATCCACGTGGGTGGGTTCGTGCTCTCGGCGGAGCCGCTCGAGCGGATCGCGCCGGTGGAGCCGGGCCGGATGACGGGGCGCACGGTGATCCCGTGGGACAAGGACGATCTCGACGCGTTGGGGTTCTTCAAGGTCGACATCCTGGGGCTGGGGATGCTGACGTGCATTCGCAAGGCGCTGGAGCACGTGATGCCGGAGCACGAGCCGTTGAAGGCGCTGGCGGCGGTGCCGCCCGAGGAGCGCGGGGTGTACGACGCGCTGTGCAGGGCCGACTCGGTGGGGGTGTTCCAGGTCGAGAGCCGGGCGCAGATGTCGATGCTGCCGAGGCTCAAGCCCCGCAGGTTCTACGACCTCGTCGTCGAGGTGGCGATCGTGCGTCCGGGGCCCATCCAAGGCGGCATGGTGCACCCGTACCTGCGTCGGCGAGCGGGCCGCGATCCGGTGACGTGTCCGCACCCGTCGCTGTGGCCGATCCTGGAGCGCACCCTCGGGGTGCCGTTGTTCCAGGAGCAGGTGATGCAAATCGCGATCGTGGGAGCGGGGTATTCGGCGGGGGAGGCCGATCAGCTTCGTCGGGACATGGCGGCGTGGCGCAAGCACGGCAGGCTGATGCAGCACCGGCAGAGGCTGCTCGACGGCTTTGCGCGCACGGGGATCTCGGAGCAGTTCGGCGAGCAGCTGTTCAAGCAGATCCAGGGCTTCGGCGAGTACGGCTTCCCCGAATCGCACGCGGCGTCGTTCGCTCTCATCGTCTACGCCTCCGCGTGGCTCAAGGTGAACCACCCCGCGGCGTTCGCGTGCGCGCTCATCAACAGCCAGCCGATGGGGTTCTACTCGGCGTCGTCGATCGTGCGCGATGCGCAGGCGCACGGCGTGGAGGTGATCGAGCCCGACGTCGTGCACAGCGGATGGGACTGCACGCTCGAAGGACGAGCGCCTTCGTTGCGGCTGGGCCTGCGGCTGATCAAGGGGTTGGGGCGCGGGGCGGCGATCTCGATCGAGCAAGCGCGGGAGCAGGGGGGATTCACCGGGCTCGACGATCTGATCCGCAGGGCGGGGCTCAAGAAGAACCACGTCGAGGCGTTGGCCGAGGCGGGGGCGCTGGAGCCCCTGGTGCCGGGTCGCAGGCATGCGTTGTGGAAGGCGCGGGCGCCGCGATCGGGGCCGCTGTTCGAGGGGGTGCCCACGAACGAGGCACGGGTTCCGCTTCGCCCCTTGCATCCGCGCGAGCAGCTCGTGCTCGACTACGGGCGTCTCGGGCTGTCGGTGCACGATCACCCGATGCGCCACCTGCGCGACATGCTTGGGCCGCGCGGGGTGGTGGAGGCGGGGCATCTGGCGAGCGCGAGGCATGGCACCGCGATCGCCGTGGCGGGAGTGGTGTTGAACCGTCAGCAGCCGTACACCGCGAGCGGGGTGGTGTTCATGACGCTGGAAGACGAGACGGGGCTGGCGAACCTGATTGTGCGCAAGGAGGTATTCGAGCGGTATCGTCACGAGGTGGTACACGGCAGGATGCTGCTGGCGAAGGGGCGTTTGCAGCACCAGGAGGGGGTGATTCACGTGCTGGCGGAGGGGTTCGAGCGGCTGGACGTGCCGGGGTGGGGAGCCGGGGAGCTCGAGGTGAGGTCGAGGGACTTCCACTGACCCGGCGGAGGGCGGATCCCGCTCCCTGCGGGCGCTCTGTCCGCCGGCGATCGCGCCCCACCGGAGAACCCCACGGCGGCACGAAAACACGCTATAAGGCCCCCGTCGCGGCTGGCGCGACGAGGAGAATCCCATGATCGGTGAGATGAAGGTGTTCGCGGGCAGCAGCCACCCCGAGCTCGCCCAACAGATCGCCAACCACTTGGGCATGCCCCTGGGCAAGCTCAAGATCACGAGGTTCTCCAACGAGAACATCAAGATCAAGATCGAGGAGAACGTCCGCGAGGCCGACGTCTTCGTCATCCAGACCTCGTCGTCGCCGGTCAGCGACAACCTGGTCGAGATGCTCATCCTCATCGATGCTCTCAAGTTCGCTTCGGCGGCGCGCATCACCGCGGTGCTGCCGTACTTCCCCTACGCGCGCTCCGACAAGAAGGACGAAGCGAGGATCTCGATCACGGCGCGGCTGATGGCGGATCTGCTGCAAACCGCCGGCGCGGACCGCGTGCTCACGATGGCGCTGCACGCGCCGCAAATTCTCGGGTTCTTCCGCATCCCCGCCGATCAGCTGCTCGCCACCCCGGTGCTCGTGCGCCACTTCAAGAACTCCGACCTGTCGAACTCCGTCGTGGTCGCCACCGATGCCGGCGCCGGCAAGGTCGCCGGACACTTCGCCAAGGGGCTCGGGCTCCCGCTCGCCATCATCGACAAGCGGCGCTTCGACGACTCGGAGCAGGCGTCGTCGTGGGCGGTCATCGGCGACGTGAAGGACATGGACGCGATCATCTTCGACGACGAGATCGCCACGGGCGGTTCGATCAAGGAAGCGGCGCGGATCCTGCGGGAGTTCGGCGTGCGCACCGTGCGCGTGGGCGCGACCCACGGCGTGCTCTCCGGCACGGCGATCGAGCGCCTCAACAGTGCCGCGCTCAGCGAGCTGGTGCTGTGCGACACGATCCCGATCCCCGAGGCCAAGGCCTCCACGCTGCAGAGTCTCAAGGTCCTTTCCACTGCGCACATGTTCGGCGAGGCGATCCTCCGGATTCATGGTGGACGAAGCATCAGCCAGATGATGGAGTTCCTTCCCACCTGACAGGCCAAGAGGGGGGATCATGTCCGAGCTCCGACTGAACGTGGTCACCAAGGAGTGGGTGATCATCGCCCCGGAACGCGGCTCGCGTCCGCGGGAGATCAGACCGCTCGCCTCCACACGACCTCCCCTGCCCGTCCACGACCCGGGCTGTCCGTTCTGCCCCGGCAACGAGCGCGAAACCGAGACCGAGGTCTTCCGCCTGGGCAACGGCGACGGTGCCGACTGGGCGACGCGCGTCGTGCTCAACCGCTACCCCGTGCTCTCCCGCGAGCACGTCAGCCCTGATCAGAAGCACCACGGGCTACGGCACTCGCTCCAGGGCTTCGGCGTCCACGAGGTGATCATCGACACCCCGCGCCACGACATCGCCACCGCCCTGATGCCGCGCTCGCAGATCGAAACCCTCTTCCTGACGTACCGCGCCAGGTACCGCGCGTGCGTCGAGGACGAGCGCATCGGCCACGTCGTCATCTTCAAGAACCACGGCCTCGCCGCAGGCACCTCCCTGATCCACCCCCACTCCCAGGTCGTAGCGACGTCGGTCGTCTCCTACCAGGTCCGCGACCGCATCCGCACCCTCGAGGATCACGACGCGCTCTACGGCCAGTGCGTGCTGTGCCAGATGATCGATCAGGAGGCGACCGAAGGGGTGCGCGTCATCCACATCAACGACTCGTTCGTGGCGTTCGTGCCCTATGCCGCGCTGTCGCCGTTCCACGTGTGGGTCTTCCCGTTGCGCCACATGGCCCAATACGGGGAGCTGACCGACGACGAGGTGAAGGACCTCGCCGAGACGATGCACATCGTGCTCGGGAAGCTGCACTTCGGCCTCGGCGATCCGGACTTCAACTTCGTGATCCGATCGGCGCCGAGGACCTGCTCGGCTTCGGCCTTCCACTGGTATCTGTCGATCGTGCCGCGCCTCGGTCGCACGGCCGGCTTCGAGCTCGGCTCCGGGATGTACGTCAACGACCGCGCACCGGAAGAGGCGGCGGAGTTCCTGCAATCGGTCGAGGTCCCGGCGGAGTGACTCAGCCGTAGCCGATCCAGAGGCTCCCCTCGCCCGAGAACGCCACGAACTCTCCGTCGGCGATTCTGGGTACGAGGCGACCGGTCCAGCCGAGGACGGAGCGACAGCGCGCCAGGACGCTCGCCTCCACGCTCATGGCGCGGTGTTGGCGCGGGAGGTCGGCGATCGCGAGACCGGAGCCGCGCAGGCGCACCATCCCGATCGAGTCGCACGCGCCGGAAGGGAGGCGTCCGTTCTCGTAGTCGAGCGACAGATCGAGCGCCACGAGCAGCTCCTCGCGGACGCAGACGATGTCGTCCTGCAGCGTGAGTTCGCGGAGCACGCGCCCCTCACTCGGCTCGAGCACGAACCCGGTGGCTTCGGAGACGATCATCAAGGGGCGCGCTGCGCTGCCGACCGGGAGGTCTTCGACGCGTCCGCGGGATCGGCGGGGCAAGGAAGAGGCATGGACGGCGGGGGACTTGCCGGCGAAGGCGACGACGCGGTCGAGTCGAACGGCGAGGCCTTGATCGGCGCGGACGATGAGGCCAGTGCCAGAGGGGCTGACGCGCTGTTCGAACGACAACGGAGGCAGCAGGTTGCGGGCGGGCGGCGGCGGAGCTTGGGGAGGCGCGAGCTCCGGGGATTCCCAGGTGCCGTGGTCCGCGGCGGGATCGTCGCTCGCGATGGAGAACTCGAGCTCGCCCATGTCGAGCTCGTGGAACGCCTCGGCGGCGGCAAGGCGCAGGACGGCCTGCGGATCGCCGGTGGCAAGCTCGATCATGCGTCGGACCATGCGCTTGTTGCCGGCGCGTTCGAAGCAGACGCGAGCGTTTTCGTAGTCGTTTCGACGCTGGTGGACGAGGCCGAGGTAGGCCCAGGCGCGTTCGTGACGGGGGTCCTTGTCGACGACGAGCTGCAGGTGTTCGAGGGCGCGATCGGGCTGACCGGTTTTTAGGTAGCAGAGGGAGAGGTTGACGCGCGGGGTGAGGTGGTCGGGGAAGCGAGCGACGAGGTCCTCGTACAGGACGATGGCGCGCGGGTACATGCCCATGCGGAAGTAGGAGACGGCCATCAGGTCCTGGCCCTTGGGGTCGCTGGGCTGCAGGCGCAGCGCGCCTTCGATCTCCTCCTTGGCCTCGTGGACGCGGTTCTGATCGAGCAGCTCCGCGCCACGGTACATGTGGAAGAGGAACTCCTCGGAGGAGAGCGGACCGGGACCGTCGTCGTGGGAGTCCTGCATGCGCGAGGGAGCGTACAACGTCTGTCGATGCCCGGACCACTCCGATGCGAGCACGACGCAGGCTTCGGGCGCGCTCCTCAACGAAGCCGGTTCACGAAGTGGGTGGGAACTCGAGGCACGCCGCAGCGCGGCGGAGAGCGCCTGTTCGGACTACTTGGGCTGCGCGAGCTGCGTTGCGCACCCGAACTGGATGTCCATCTGGGCGCCGGGCTTGCCCTGGATCCACGCGCAGGTGGCGGGGCACACCAGCACCTTCGTGGGCTGCGTGGGATTGTCGTAGTACCAGCCGTTCTCCACGCTCCCGCACTCCCCCACCCCGTTGACCCGACCGATCAGCGTCGAGCTCGACTGCGCGTCGATGAAGGCCACGTTCACCCGATTCGGATCGAGCGTTTCGCCGTTGGGCGGCGGCGGGATCACCCACTCGCACGACAGAGCGGCGCTCTCGATCACGGAGGTGGCGAACTGGTTGAAGACCGGCGTGAAGTCCTGGGCGCACAGGTCGGCGCCCACGCCTCCGGTGTCCGCCACCAACTGCTTGTAGTCCACCCCCTCGCCGTCGGGAGCAGCGTACTTGCAGCACGGCTCGTTGGTCCCGATCGCGCACGCGGCTTCCTTGCCCAGGAACGAGAAGATCCCGTGGAAGTGATAGTCCTTCACCGGGGGGCTCATGCTCGCCAGCGCGTCCTTGAACTGCTGCGCGGTCCACTCCGAGCCGTCGTCCGAGATCACCACGAAGTGCGTCACCGCCGTGGTGCGCAGCACCGGCGCCCATTGATCGTGCGTCTCGACGAATCGCTGCAGGGCCTTCTGACTCGGCATCCGCATGTCGATGTGCAGATACGCCGGGGGGTTGTTGTCGTCATACGGTCCCCCCTCGGGGCACCCGCCCGCCTTGCCCAGGGGCGGCGCCACGCAGATCCCGTAGTTGTTCGGATGACCGTCGCAGTCCCCGGGCAGGCACGAGATCATCACGATCCGCGGGTCCAGCCCCTGATCCGCGATCTTCTGCGAGAACCCGTTGAGGTTCGCCCGCGTCCACTCGATCTCGTCGCGCATGCTCGGCGAGTTGTCGACCGCGAAGATGATGTCCGCCGGTTGGAACGTGTTCTTCGCCTTCTCGGACACCGCCACGCACCCCTCGAACACCGCGTCGGGCGTCGCATCGAGACTTCCACCGTCGGGGAAGATGGTGCCGTTGCCCGCGGTGCCATTGCCCGCGGCGCCTCCCCCGCTCCCCTCGGTCCCCAGACTGCTGTCGTTTCCGCTGCAAGCCCCCACCAACGCTGCCATCGATACCAGCGCTCCCGCCACGACGGTCATCCCCAGGATGCTTCGGCGATTGTTCATGTCCGCACTCCTTCCGGCCGTCCATCCGACCGCGTCTCGGCGAGTGGGTGCCGCGCCCTTGCGACGATTATGGACGCCCCCGACCTACGGCGTCGATTTCGTCGCCGTGTCTACGCTGTCCCTGTGCGGCGACCCCGGGTACTGCTCCCGGAAGTCCTGCGCCCGATCCCGGGCGTCCTTCCCTCGCCCCATCCGCGACAGCGCCTCGATGGCGATCACCTCGCGCTCCTGAGCCAGAATCCCCTTCGGGAATCGCCGCGCGTGCTCCTGCGTGAGCGCCCACGCACGCTGCGGATCCCGCCCCAGCTCCTGACGCGCCGCCATCAGGAGGCGATGCTCCTCGATGCGCGCGGCTCCATCGGCCTTCTCCGCTTCGACGGGACGCCCCGCCGACCCGGCCGGACGAGCCGCGACGGAAGGCTTCGCGGTCGCCACGACCTCCGCACTCGCGGGAGGCGTCGATGCACTGGAGGAAGCCGCCGTGGCTTCGGCCGGCGGCGCGCCCTTCTCCTCCGGGGTCGCTGCTTGTTCGTGTGCCGAAGCAACCGCCGGCGCCTGCGGGATGGAAGGTGCCCCATCGCGCGACGAAGATCGTGCACCGATCCAGACGCCACCGGCGATCAACGCTGCCGCCGCGATCCCCGCCAGGACCTTGCCCGACGACGCCCCGCCCGCAGCGCCTTGGATCGGCGAAGCTCCCCCGTCTCCCGGACCGCCGCCCACCGGATCGCCGATCCGGGCCGCGCTGCCAGCCGCCACGCGCTCGACCGCGTCGGCTTCCATCCGATCGTCGTGCGCAGCCTCGAGCAACGCCCGAAGCTCCTGCGGAGCCTCCGCGCTGTCGAACACCCGCCGGGGATCGTGCAGCTCGCTCATGCTCTCCCCTCCCCCGCCCGCAACTCCTCGAACGCACGGAGCACCGCGTCGCGCGCAGTGTGAAGGCGGTAGTACGCCGTCTGCAGGGGACACCCCAACGCTTCGGCCACGTCCTTCATCGACTGCCTCTCGATCTCGTACAGAACGAACACCGCCCGCTTGTCGTCGTCGAGGCGGTCGAGCACGGCCATCAGCCGACGACGCGACTCCTGGCGCTCGAGGTGGGCTTCCTGCTCGGGCGGAACCGGAGCATCGGGCGGCTCGGGGGTCAGCTTCTCGACGCGGTTGGAGGTGCGTCGCCTGCGAGCCGAGGCGACCCGAGTGCACACGCCATAGAGCCAGGTGGTCAGCGAGGAGCGTCCTTCAAAGCCCGCGAGCTTGCGGTGCACCACCACGAAAACCTCCTGCGCGGCGTCCTCGAGATCGGCCTCCGGGACGCCCAGATAGCGCAGGCTCCTGCCGATGAACGGCCCGTGGATCCGCACGACCTCGCGGACGTCGTCGCAGCACACGGCCTCCTGCCGCTCGGCTACCGCGGGATCAGGCAGGACGGTCATGACCGCTTCCACGTTCCATCAGTGGCCCAGCTCGCCAGGGATTATGGACCGAAATCGACCTCAAGGGCGGCATCGGCCATCGGGCTCACGCTCCAGGGCCGGTGGACCGCGTGCGATGCGCCGTCGGCGCCGCTGTAGACGAACCTCGGCCGGTTCCACGGGCCCATGGCCCCCGCGGCGACCCGCACGCCGAACGGGCCCGCCAGCCTGTAGCGAGCCTCCACGGTCAGCTCCAGGTGTCCCCAGAAGTGCGACGGCTCGCGCGAGGGGGACAGGCCGATCCCCGTCGCCGACAGCGTGCCCAGGGCGACCCCCGCGCACGTGTCGAGGCGCCATGACGCGCCCGCTGCGATCGTGGGACAAGCGGAGAGCCCTGCAGTCCACGCGCGAAAGCTCCCGCCCACAAGGCCCGTGCGCTCTTCGCTCCCCGGCCAGACCAGGAGCGTCCACCGCATCGGGACCCAACCGGGGGCGGCCACGTCGGCGCTCGCGGAAAGTGCGCCCCCGAGTCCGGGCAGCATGCCGTACGCAGATCGGACGCCCCCAGAGGCCCGCCCCGACCAACGCGATGAACTCGGTGGTGGCGTGCGCGGCGCTTGCAGCACGGCTGGGCGTGCAGGCCGATCGATCACCATCGCGATCACGAGGGAGACCGGTCCGATCAACTCTGAGCAATCGGAGCCGTCGCCGTGCAGCGTTCGCTCCCCCTCTGTCGCTCCGTCGGGCGACAGCCTGCGAATGCGCACGTCCCAGCCACCGCCGGCTGCGGGCTCGAACGAGACGGTGGCTCGCGACTCCGCTCTGGATGAGTCCTCCACGAGCGGGCGTCCCAGCACCTGGGCGACGGCATCGCGCAGCGAAGACAGGGGCATGCACGACGGTGCGCGAGCGGGGTCGTGCCAAGCGAAGTGCGCGGAAGCAGGTGCGGGGTCGGCTGCCCGCGCGGTGTTGCAGGCGAGGAGGGCGAACGCCACGGTTCCCGCGGTCAGGGAGCGCGACAGCACGCGCTTCATCCCGCGAGGCTCCCCAGAAACGCCACGATCATCCGTATCCCCGCCCGCTGGCTGCGCTCCGGCCGGAACTGCGTACCCACCAGGCTCCCACGGCTGATCGCCGCGACGATCGACCCCGCACCGTGCTCGGTCGTGGCCGCGATGATCCCGCGATCCTCCGGTATCACGTGCGTTGCATGATCGAAGCTCACCCACGTCCCCTGCCGCCCGAGGGCATCGATCACGCGGGAATCGCGACGTTCGACCAGCAGGCGGTTCCAGCCGACGTGTGGCACCCTGGCAGGCAACCCGGTCATCAGTTGGATCGTGGGCTCGAGCGGCCGCACCTCGCCGCGAAGCAGGCCGAGACCGGGCGTCGGACCGCAGCGTTCGAACAGGAGCTGCATGCCCAGATCGATCGCGAACACGGGGCGCTGCTGCGCGAGGAATTCGGCGAGGACCCGCGCGAGCTCGGATCGGCGCAGCGCCTCCGCGATCGGAGCGAACGGGCCACGCGGAGCGACGACCAGCGCCTCGCATGCGCGCGCGTCGTGGGGAGCCCTCACCCGCTTCAGGTGCGGAGGAGAAACGATTTCTTGGCAGATTCTTCGAAACGCGAGCTCGACGTTCCGAATGCTGCCGACGCCGGGATCGACGATACCGACGGTGCCCATGGGGTCAGTCGAAGTCCTCGATCTTCCAGGCGCCGTGCTCGCGCACGAGCTGGACGGTCCCCACGGCGCCGAAGGGCATGGTGGCGCGGTCGCCGACCTCTTCGAAGGTGGCGGTGGGCAAGGCGCTCTTGACGGCATGGACGATGCGTTCGATGTCCTGCCGCTGCGGGCCTTCCCACGCCTCCTTGAGCTTCGCGGCGTCGAGCCCCGCTTGCTTGGACTCGGGCACGAAGCGCATGAGGATGTCGAAGCGCTTGCGTTCGAAGGCTCGCACGAACGCGGTGACGGCCTGCCGCGGAGTGGTCTGGGCGTACAGATCGATCGCGGAGCCATCGACCTTCCACTGCCCGGACTCGTAGACGAGCAGCAGCGATTCGCCGGACGGGGTGGTGATCGTGGCGGAGACGACGGGAGCGCTGGTGGGGCGGGTGAGGGTGCGAGCGATCTCGCGGACGTCGGCTGGGCTCTCGGTGGCCATGCGACGGAACGCGTCGAGGGAGACCTCGCGGCGTGCCTCGTCGCTGAGCATCGCATAGGCGGCATCGACCTTGCCCTGCTCGAGCGCGGTCGCGTAGGCGCGGAGGGCTTCCGACGGATCCTTCGGAGCGGACTGGCTTCCCGCGCAGCCGGCGAGGGCAGCGATGATCGGCAACCAGCACAGGGCGCGTGGGATCATGGGCCGCTTCTCCGTAGCCGTTCGGCTCGCACGGCGCAAGAGTGCCCCCCTGCGTCGCGCTGGCTTTCTCCCGCAGCCGTATTAGGGTTCGCCCATGACCGAAGGCGCGCCCCCCACCTCCGAAGGCACCGTCGTCCCGATCCTTCCCCTGCGCAACTCCGTCCTCTTCCCCATGTCGGTCGTGCCGATCAACGTCGGCCGCCCGCGCAGCGTGCGCCTCATCGAGGAAGCCCTCGACCAGGAGCGCGCCACCATCGGCATCCTCACCCAGAAGAGCCCCGACGTCGAAGAGCCCACGTTTCGCGACCTGCACAAGATCGGCACCCTCGTGCGCGTCGTGCAAGTCATCCGCGTCGGTCCCTCGATCTACACCGTCAAGCTCAGCGGCATCGGTCGCTTCAAGGTCACCGCGGGCGTCGGCCTCGAGCCCTACATGAAGGCTCGCATCAAGAGGATCCCGGAGCCGCTCGTGCGCGATCAGGAGATCGACACCCTGGGCAGCTCGCTGCGCGAGTCGGCCCGCGAGCTGGTCAACCTCAACGCCGCTCTCCCCAAAGAGGTCGCCGGAATCCTCGACAACGTCCGCGAGCCCGGCGCCCTCGCCGACCTGCTCGTCTCGGCCTTCCCCTCCGAGATGGCCGGCATCGACGAGAAGCAGAAGGTGCTCGAAGCCTTCGACGTCAAGGAACGAGTCGCCCTCGTCATCGAGGTCATCTCGCGCCAGCTCGAGCTGCTCAAGGTCAAGCGCGAGATCACCGACATGCAGCAGGAGCTCGGGCAGAACGAGCGCGAGACCATCCTGCGCCAGCAGATGAAGCACATCCGCGAGCAGCTCGGTGAGGGCGGCGAAGACGAGGACACCGAGGAGCTGCGTGAGAAGCTCCGTCGCGCCGGGCTCTCCCCCGAAGCTGACAAGGTCGCTCGCAAGCAGATCGCTCGCATGAGCACGATGCACCCCCAGTCGGCCGAGTGGAACATCGCTCGCACCTATCTCGACTGGCTTGCCGACCTGCCGTGGGCGAAGACCACGCCCGATCGCATCGAGGTCAAGGAGGTGCGCCGCGTGCTCGACGAGGACCACCACGGTCTCGAGCAGGTCAAGAAGCGCATCGTAGAGTACGTGGCCGTGCGCCAGCTCCGCGCCGACAAGAAGGGCCCCATCCTGCTGTTCGTCGGTCCGCCCGGCGTCGGCAAGACCTCCCTCGGACAGTCCATCGCGCGGGCCATGGGGCGACGCTACGGCCGCATCGCGCTCGGAGGCGTGGCCGACGAAGCCGAAATCCGCGGGCATCGTCGCACCTACGTGGGTGCGCTCCCGGGCCGCATCGTCCAGGCTCTCAAGCGCGTGGGCACCAAGAACCCGGTGCTCGTGCTCGACGAGGTGGACAAGCTCGCTGTGGACCTGCGCGGCGATCCCGCCGCCGCGCTGCTCGAGGTCCTCGATCCGGAGCAGAACCACTCCTTCATGGATCACTACCTCGACGTGACCTTCGACCTGTCGCAGATCACGTTCCTCGCTACCGCCAACAACCGCGACACGATCCCCGCCGCGCTCATCGATCGCATGGAGATGATCGAGGTGCCCGGCTACACGCGCACCGACAAGCTCCACATCGCCAAGGGCTTCCTCATCCCCAAGCAGTTGCGCGAGCACGGCCTCACGGTCGAGCAGCTCGACTTCCTCGACGACGGCGTCGAGGCGATCGTGGACCACTACACGCGCGAAGCGGGCGTGCGGAACCTCGAGCGCGAGATCGCCTCCGTGTGTCGTTGGACCGCCGTGCAGATGGCCGAGGACAAGCCGTGCGAGGTCCAGGTCACCCGCGAGCACGTCGAGCACGTGCTCGGCGCCCACAAGTTCCGCCCCGAGCTCGCAGAGCGCAAGGGCGAGCCCGGCGTCGCCGTCGGCCTCGCCTGGACCCCCATGGGTGGCGAAATCCTTTTCGTCGAGGCCTCCAAGATGCCCGGCAAGGGCGAGATCATCCTCACCGGCAACATCCGCAACGTCATGCAGGAGTCCGCCATGGCCGCGGTCTCCTTCGTCCGCTCCAAGGCCGAGAAGCTCATGCTCGACCCCGAGTGGCTCAAGAAGATCGACCTGCACGTGCACATCCCCAAGGGCGCCATCGCAAAGGACGGTCCCAGCGCGGGAGTCACTCTGTTCACCGCTGTCGCCTCCCTGCTGCTCAACTGCCCGGTGCGTCCCGATGTCGCGATGACCGGCGAGATCTCCCTGCGCGGCAACGTGCTCCCGGTCGGAGGCATCAAGGAGAAGGTCCTCGCCGCCCACCGCGCCGGCATCCGTCTGGTGCTGATCCCGAAGCGCAACGCCGCCGACATCGAGCAGATCCCGCAGGAGGTCCGCGACGAGCTCGACATCCGCTTGATCGATCGCATGGACCAGATCCTCCCGCTCGTGCTCGAGGAGCCTCTTGCCTCGCCCGAACCGTCGGAGTCCCACGACGACGACGACTCCGAGACGCCGGGAGGAAGCGGGAGCGCAGGATGACCCAGGGCACCTCCAAGAGGCAGCCGCGACCTCGCAGTGCGGGATCACCGGAGCGCAACGACCACTCCGCGCCTCGCGCACCTCGTTTCCCTGACGGGACGGAGCGCAAGCCCGACTTCGCGCGCACGCGACGTCCCGGCGAGGAGCACACCCGCCCCGCGCGACCTCCCCTCCACCCCCAGTCCACCACGCTGTGGTCGTACCCATCGCGCACGTTCGGCGACGGACGCCAGGGCGACGATCGCTTCCGGGGCGCGACGCCCGCGTGGGTGATCTGGGACGTGGTCAAGCGGTTCGTACCCGAAGGGGGACTGGTGGTCGATCCGTTCTGCGGGAGCGGGACGACGATCGACGTCTGCAAGGGGATGGGGCGGAGGGTGGCGGGATTCGACGTTCACCCGACGCGCGAGGACATCCGCAACGCGGACGCGCGGAGCGTTCCGCTGAGAAACGGCGTGGCGGACTTGGTGTTCATGGATCCGCCGTACGCCGACAACCTGAGCTACTCCGAGGATCCACGGTGTCTCGGCAAGCTGCCTGCGAAGGATCAGCGGTTCGATCGCGCGCTCGATCTGTGCTTCGGGGAAGCGCACCGGATCCTGCGCAACGACGGTGTGATCGCGGTGTACATCTGCGATGTCTACCAGCACCCCGGCGGGTTCTACCCGATCGGATTCCGCGCGTTCGAGCTGCTGCGCAAGCGCTTCCTGCCGATCGACATCGCCGCGGTCGTCCGCCAGAACGCGTCGCTCGAGAAGGGCAACTTCCACCGCGCGGCGGTCGATCAGGGCTTCCTCTTGCGCGGCTTCAACTACCTGCTGCTCGCGCGCAAGACCGCCTCGCACGCTTGACCCGCCTCCCGCCGCGCACTGCATCCGCAACCCCGCATTGGACAACCTCGCCCCGATGAGCAAAGAAACACTCGTGCAAAGCGCATCCGACAGCGTCCTGCGAGCGATCTCCGACGACGGCACCTTCCGGGTCATCACCGCGCGCACGACCGACACGGTCCGCGGCGTCGTGCAGGCGCAGAAGGTCGACGGGACCACCGCCGTGCCCTTCGGCGATCTCATCACCGGCACGATCCTGCTGCGCGAGACCATGGCGCCCCAGCTCCGCGTACAAGGCATCGTCAAGGGCACCGGCCACCGCGGAACCCTCGTCGCCGACTCCCACCCCGGCGGCGCCACCCGCGGCCTCGTCCAGCTCCCCAAGGACTCCCCAGAGATCCACCTCGCCGGCGGCCACCTCCAGATGATGCGGACCCTGCACGACGGACGCGTCCAGCAGGGCATCGTCGAGATCCCTTCCCACTCCAGTGGCATCTCCGAGGGCGTCATGCGCTACATGCAGGAGTCCGAGCAGATCACCTGCGTCGTCTCCGTCGGAACCCTCGTGCACGGCGACAAGATCCTCGAAGCCGGCGGCTATGTCGTGCAGCTCCTTCCCGAGATCGACGAGAGCATGCTCGCAGTGATGACCGCGCGGCTCTCGGAGTTCCCAACGATCGAGGCGTTCCTGAGCGAGGACGCGTTCAGCCCGCAGTGGCTCCTCGACGAGCTGTTGTACCGGATGCCGTACACGCAGACCGAGCAGTCCTCGGTGAGGTTCGAGTGCAACTGCAGCCAGATCCGCGTGATTGCCAGCCTCGCCACCCTGCGTCCCGAGGACATCCTGGGGCTCGTGAACGAGGGCGGCCCACTCGACATCTCGTGCGACTTCTGCGGCAAGGAATACCAGATCGCCCCCGAGCAGCTCCGCGGATTGTTGCGATCGAACTGACCCGCTTCGACTGCAGCGATCATGACATGGCACGTTCGCCGCGCTCGAGTGCGGTGCGCTCACGAACGCCAGGGATCGCGACGAACGCAGCAGCTTCGACGAGCGACCGCTGGTTGAGCGCGGTGAGACAGAGATGCGCGCCCCGCCCACCAGCGACACGCGATGACCCCGATTCCTGCAGAACCGGATCGGCCGACTGCCGGCGAAGCAGGCACAAGAGTCCATTCAGCGCGTCGCAACCCCGGCTGCTCGTCAGAAATGAAGGGCAATGCGCAGCATCGGATACCGATGCATCCCCAATCGACGACATGACGAAACGTCGTCCGCTCCCAACTCAAGTACCCGCTTTCAATGTGGAAGCAGCCACCGCGGCCGATGCGCAGCTCCCTGCCCGAAGCTGGTTCCGAGCGGCCTTCTCCGATATCATCGTAGGTCCGATACGGGCCCTCGACCCATTCGAAGACGTTGCCCGCAAGGTTGAGTGCCCGCTCGACCGAGGCCCTTGTCGGATGGGTATCCACCGGAAGAGCGCAGCCCGGGCCGAGCCCCGCGACGTTTGCACGCGTGCCGTCGATCGGGTCGGCGGTATTCGAAGCCTCATGCTCGAGCAGAGGGGCACGGGGAGCGCACCCTCGCCATGATGAGTCACAGCCACGCATTCAGAAAGCAGCAGCGCACGGCTTGAATCCCGTCGCGCCATCTGCGACCATCCTGCACCGAACAGGGAGGTTCCGTATGAGCGCAACACGGTCTTTCACTGTGCTCGGCTGCCTGATCGCCGCGTGTCTCATTGCGGCCTGTGGAGACGATGACTCGAATCCCGCCAGCACTGCATCCACCGGAGGCGGGACAGGGCAGGCTGGAGCCGGAGGAGCCGGCCCGACAGGTGGCGCCGCAGGCACGAGTGGAACCGCAGGCACGGGGGATGGCGGATCAGCGGGGGTCGCAGGTGTTGCGGGGACTGGCGGAGCCGCGCCGCCCGCATGCGTCGCCGTCCCGGACTCCGCGGGCAGCGCGGCAACGGTGACCCCGGACGGCGCAGCAGTCGTCGCGGAGACCGTGACCGGCACCGCGCAGAATCAAATGGAGCTGGACACCGGCAATCGGCTCAGCAACTCGCACCTCGGGCCCCTGCGCCGCGGGCCCTGCGGCAAGGTGGCAGTCGCATTCGTTGCGGCCAATCCAAAGGGCCTCGTCTACCAGGAACTGAGCGCGAGCTCCGCCCCGGAGGTCGTGATCGCCGATGCAACCGGACACCAGTCCCCGCTGCTGTTCGACGCCGACTGCAACCCGATCATCCTGCGAGCACAGGGCAACACCATCACGCAGCACACGCGCAGCGGCGCAACCTGGTCGCAAGGCTCCACCGGTCTCGACCTCGCTGCCCTGGTCGGCGGCTCACCCTCCTCGATCACGCTCATCGCTTCGGAGATGGGAGCCGATGGCAAGCTGCACGTGTTCGGGGTCACACAGGCAGGCGGCGTGCAGCGTCTCGTGCACGGCTCCCGCGCCGCCGCTGCGAACGGCGATTGGACGTTCGAGGCAGCCCCGGAGCTCGACGTCACCGAGTTGCTCGCAGCACGCGTCGATCCTTCGGGCGCCATTCGCGTGCTGTACAAGTCCACCAAGTACCCGTGCGACCCGTGCGATCTGACCCTGCGCCACGCAAGATGGAAGAGCGGCGGCGACTGGGAGAGCTCCGTCGTGAAGCTGGGCGTGTGGGGACCGCCCCTCGACGAGCTGGTGGACTCCCCCACCCTCGCGTTCGACACCGAGGGGAGAGCCATCGTCGCAGGCCAGTTCCAGCGCAGAGTGATCACCGGTTCCCTGCAGAGCACCGACCTGCGCCTCTGGCGGGAGGACGGCGCCGCGTTCTGCGAGGAGGTGGTGGCGACCGAATCGGACGGCTACGAGGGGTCGGACGGCAAGGCGTTCACAGGGGCTTCCCCCGTGGTCGGGGTCGACGAGAAGGGACGGGTACACGTCGTCTTCCTCGACCAATCCGTGTGGCACGACAGCACCGGGATGAACGAGGTGACGGGGCACATCCGGCACGCGATGAAAACAACGGGTGGGTGGCAGTTGTCGAGCCTCTTCGAGCAGAAGGGGCAGACCCAGAGCGCCCAGCCGCTCGAAACATTTGGAGCTCTGCAGATGGTCATGCCCGCGGCGTCCTCACCACTGTTCGTCGCCGGCACCCAGAGAGTCTGGGACACGGCGAGCATCTACAACAGCAGCGCGGCGCCCGTGACCTGGAAGGTCACGCACTTGAAGGCAGCCGTCAGCCCCTGATGGTTTCTCCATGCGCAGCGACTTGCCCTGGAGGTTGTCATGCGAGGAATCCTGATCCCGGCTCTGCTCGGCGGATGGCGGCTCTCTTGGTGAACATCGGCGTACCGGCTTCTCCCGGCTGCTCCTTCCATCGCGTCTGCAGGTAGTCCCATGCCGTCCGAGCTATCACCAGGCACACCTTGACATCCATACAGAGGTGCTCGCCCTGCCGTTGAGGGGAAGGAGTCCCCAGCGACGTCCTCGAGCGGAGCAACGGAGCCGACGGCGTGGCCTTCGCGATCCGCCCTTGAAGAGTCGGTGGATACGCCGAGCCAGGGCCATGGATCCGCGGGCGTCGGGATATCGGAACAGCGTGACGGACTGGGGCGATGTCCCGCCGTCTGACGCCCCCAACACCTTGCGGCTGCGAGTCAACGTGCTTCGAGGCTCTGGGAAACCATCCGGAAGCTCGTCTCCCGACAACGTCCGAACCTCCAGACGCTCACCCCCTAATCCGCTCCTGCTCCCCCACGATCGCCACGCCGGCACGCCGCAGCTCCTCCAACGCGCGCTCCCCGTCTCCCGCATGCACGTCCACCGCACGGCACGCATCGCGCACCACCGACGTGCAGAACCCCAAACGCGCCGCGTCGATCGCCGTGAACTTCACGCAGTAGTCCAGCGCCAGCCCGCACACGTCCACAGCGTCGATCCCCTGCTCCCGAAGCCATCTGCCCAGCCCCGTGTCGTTACGCCCCCCGTTGTCGAAGAACCCGCTGTAGCTGTCCACCTTCCGATCCATCCCCTTGCGGAACACGCGCGCGATGCGCGTGCGATCGACCGCATCCGAAAGCTCAGCCCCGAAGGTCTCCTGCACGCAGTGCGGCGGCCAGAGCACCTGCTCGAGACCGTCGAGGTCGATCACCTCCCCCGGATTCCGCCACAAATGTTGCGTCGCGAAGCTCCCGTGATCTGCGGGGTGCCAGTCCTGCGTCGCGACCACTAGGTCATACGCGGTCTGCAGCCGGTTCGCGGGCTCGATCACCCGATCGCCTTGGCGCACGGCGAGCGCACCGCCGGGCAGGAAGTCGTTCTGCAGGTCCACCAGAATGAGCGCGCGCATGTCGTCCCCTTCCTCGCGGCATGATCACCCCGATCTGCGTCTTCGTTCAAGCCCGCTCTCGAATCGATCCGGGGGGACAGCAGCGTCGCCTGAACGCTACTTCTCAACGGGACGCAGAAGCCTTCCTTCTGTCCGACTCCCAACGCGGACGTCCCGGGGATGGGAGCGTGCTGCGCGTGCGAAGGCTACTGCGCGCACGAGGATGGCAAAGGACCGTGCAAGAGCGGGCTCATGCGCGTCCGCTATCAATGCCGCGGCCCGGCATGGACCGACAACCCCGACACCTGCCCTGCTGGCATGCAGTGCGTTACCTTCCTCGACGACAATCACAGCCTGCTCGGCAAGGCGTGCGACACCGGGTGGCGGGGAGCATGCGCCCCGTTTCGTGCCCCCAAGCGCCCGTTCGAACACGTCATTCCCGATGCCCGCGCACTCCGCGACCGTCCACACTCGCAACCCGGGAACGCCGATCCGGCGTGGCCAAGCATCCGCTCGTCCCAGGCCGGTGGCGGACCCGCTCCGGGCACGGCGCAGGGCGAGAGGAAGGATCGAGGGGACGATGGGCATCACCGCTCCCAAGCTCAAGCTCCTCAGCGAAGCCAGCAGCACTTCTTGTACTTCTTGCCACTCCCACACGGGCATGGGTCGTTGCGTCCTACCTTGGGCTTCGCCGGCGTGGCCGCTGGCACGGGCCTCCAATTCAACCCGGCGTCGGATGCAAGTGGCTCACGACCAGGATCGGGTCGAAAGCAACTCCATCCGCCCAACACAGCGATGACATCGTTGATCAACGCCCCGTCGCGGTTCCTGGTTTCTGCGAGGACCTCGTCGACCGCGCGGGAGGCCACCCGCTCCACTTGCCTCCACCCGATGAAGAACTCGTCGATCAGCCCCTCTTGAAACGCGCGTCTGAGACCGGCCAGGTTCTCTCGAGGGTGAATCGCGGTCGCGCGAGCCGCGAGACTGCTCCAGATGAACGAAGGCGTTCTCAGGAGGCCACCATGAAGCAGATGCGCATGGTAGGCCACGAGCTCGTTGCGGCTGATCCGACCGTCGAAGAACACAGTAGTCAACGCCCGCAACGCCGCAGATCGAACGTACTCGTCCACCGCGGGGTCTTCGACCAACGCCTTGATTGGCCCGAGGTCGGAGCCGCAAACGGACGCCAGTATCGCAGCGAAGTCCTCGGTGACGATGTCCCCCAGGAGATCGTCCAGGCTCTTCCTCGGCAAGCGTGCCAGCTTGAGCAGCAGAGGAAAGGCTCGCGGCTCGCGGAACTGGGCGAGCAGGAACATCGCGAACGCGTGGAGCACGTACCTCTCGCCCACCTCGTCGGGCTCACGCGCCACGTGCTCCAGGACTGCGAGCAAATGCGGAGTGATCTCGTCCTTCCGAGCGATCGCCTCGCGAAGCGCCCCCTCGGGCAGCGTGTTGGGACTCTCCTCGAGCTGCTGCAGGATCGTACTGACGTCCACGGGTGTAGCGTTCGCTGTCACGGGAGCTCTTCTCCTCTCAACGTCGCCGAGGCGATCCCCTTGACGAAGTCCCCGCTGCGTCTTTGCTTGCGCGGCTGCTTCGACCTCTCGCCCGCACGACTCAACTTTGGGCCTCTCGTAACCAACTCCAACGACCATCGGACCGCCGACCTCGGCCCCTTTTCGATGGATCGCAGCCTGCCTCGATCCCGAGGCTCCGTCCAGCTCAACGCTTCCACTTCATGATCAGATCCATCCTGCGCTCGTGCAGGCCACGCACGAGTCCCACCGGATACTCGTGGGGGTTCACGAACCGACGGCTCCCCGGATGCAAGCGCTCGAGCTCGCGCAGCGTGCGTGCGCGCAGCTCCGCGAGGGGTGCATCCGGCAACACCCGACGACCGTCGCGGAACACGGGCACGAGCAGATCCTCCCACGCCGTTCCAGCCGCGATGCTCTTGCGACGCGTCGGGTCGTTTGGATCCACGAGCGTGCAGCCGTCGGGAACGCCCTCCCGCACATCGTGAATCGCGTCCGCGATCAGCGAGCCATCCGGCCCGTGGAATCGCCGCACCTGCAGGATGCCCGGCACGCTGGTCTTGACCGCCCGCTCGCTGAGCTTGATGCGGTCCTCCCATTCCCCGCCCGGACGGCGCAGCGCGGTGATCTTGTACACGCCGCCCAGCGCCGACTCGTCGAACGCCGTCACCAGCCGCGTGCCGACGCCCCACACCTTGAGCTGTGACCCCTGCCGCTTCAGGCTCTCGATGAGGTGCTCGTCGAGATCGTTGCTCCCGACAATGAACGCGTCGTGGAACCCCGCGTCGTCCAGGAGCTTGCGCGCCTCGATCGAAAGCCACGCGAGGTCCCCCGAGTCGAGTCGGATCCCCAGGAGCCGATGTCCTCGCTCGCGGAGCGTGATTCCGACGCGGATGGCGTTGCGGACTCCCTGCAGCGAGTCGTAGGTGTCCACCAGGAAGATGCAGTTGTTGGGCAGCGCGCGGGCGTAGGCCTCGAATGCTTCGATCTCCGTGTCGAAGCACATCACCCAGCTATGCGCGTGCGTGCCCATCACCGGGATGCCGAGCAGCCTGCCCGCGAGCACGTTGCTCGTGCCGACGCACCCGCCCACGTACGCCGCCCTACACGCCGAGATCGCGCCGTCGATCCCCTGCGCGCGACGCAAACCGAACTCCATCACCGGATCGCCGCCCGCCGCGCTGCACATGCGCGCCGCCTTCGTCGCTACCAGCGTCTGGAAGTTGATCAGGTTCAACAGCGCGCTCTCGACCAGTTGGCATTGGACGATCGGCCCCTGCACGCGCAGCAAAGGCTCGTGGGCGAAGGTCAGGCTCCCCTCCGGGATCGCGTCCACCGAGATCGTCAGCTTCATCTCCCCCAGCCAACGCAGGAATGCGTCGTCGAACAAAGGCTGCCCATCCTGTCCCCGCAACGTCGCCAGGTACGACAGATCGCCGTCGTCGAAGCGGTACCCTTCGAGCAACTCCAAGGCGTCGTCGAGCCCGCACGCGATCGCATACCCCCCATCGAAAGGCAGCTTGCGGAAGAAGTGGTGGAAGACCGCTTCGGTGTCCTGCATGCCGCTCTTGAAGTACCCGTAGCTCATGGTGAGCTCGTACAGGTCGGTCAGCAGGACAAGCGATGAACGATGGAGCGCACGCAGGGAGGACATGGCGCCCGATCGTGGTGTGCGGCTTGCGCGAGGGCAACCCCCGACGAGGTGCGGTTTCACCCCTTGGATGGAACGAGGGCGCAACACCCCGGGCTCGGGCTCGGAACGTTGCTTTGTCGGGATCTCAAGCTCCCCGGGCTTCGAGTCCAGGTGATCGCCACGAACGCGACCTCACCGGGGCTTCTTCGGAACGATCGTGTAGCCGGTGAGTACGCGGGCCCAACGGCTGATGGGGACATCCTGCAGCTTGTCCGTGAGTTGCGCGGCATACGCCGCCCCTTGCGCATCACTGTCGCCCGCCGCGGGCTTCAGACGATCGAAGTCCCCCTTCTCCGCGAATGCGTAGACCATCAGCGTCTCGCGCGTCTCGTGCCTCGGTTTGCGCAGGGCCGCCTGCAGCTTCACCCCCGCCGCTCGCTCCCTCGCCGTCGGAATCGTGGCCGGCTTGCCAGGCTCCGCCACCACCTCCGGCTCCTCCGAAGTCGGCAGCAGCACCTCCGCCTTGCCATCCACCTCCAGGAAGTAGGCCACCACATAGGCCTTGCGCCCCGACTCGATCACGATGTCGAGCGTGTCCCCTTCCTGAATCGTCGCCGCCATCCGCACCGTCACGTCGAGCGGAGGCTGGTTCCCGATCCGCTTCGGGGCAAAGCCGTACGCCTGCTCCGTCTTCCACTCCGTCTCGTCGAGAACCTTCGAGCTGCCGTCGTGCTCCACCGACGGCACGATCCCGTTGATCGCAACGCCGAGCTTCCCGGCAACCTCCGAGGAGACCATGAGAGTGCGTTTGCCTCGCCCCACGAACACCGTCTCGACGATGGTTTCCCCGCAGGGCCCGCGGGTGTCCGCTTGCAGGATCTCGGTGTTCTCGATCGCGATGTCCGCAGTGACCGCCTTGCCGTACTTCGCCTCAAGATCGACGATCTTCGCGAAGCCTGCCGATATGGAGGTCAGATCGTGGATGTTGACCTGCCGGTGGGTACCGAACTCCGCCTTCTTTCTCTTGATCTGCACCTCGCAGCCGGGCGCACGCGCGTCGGCGATCGTCCACCCGCCATCGCCCGTCGCGTGAACGGCCCTCCCCAGCAGGCTCTCCGCATCGGTCTGCGGGAACAGCAGCAGGTTGGCCTGCTCGGTGCTCTGGGTCTCCACCGGCGGCTTCGGAGGCTTGTGCGTCGCCTCCATCGGATGGGCGCCGGCGCAACCGGTCAGAGCAAGAACCAGGGGGATGAAGCGAAGGCTGTGGCTCATTGAGAACCTGATACACGGGATGAGCGCGGGGCTGAAGCGGGCAACACCTGCCCCGCCGTTCTCTCCGGGATCCAATCGATCCGCGCCCTACTCCCCCGCGATCCTGCTACGGTTTCCCCCCCCCCCCGTTCGGGTCGGGGTACGAACGGAATGTACAGCTCCCCTGACTCCCAGACTATCGCGGTGCGCAGCCGCGACGCGCTGCGCCTCCATGCCGAGACCGCCGGCACGGGCGACACGATGCTCCTGTGCAACGGGCTGTTCTGCTCCACGCACTACTACGGCGCATGGCTCGAACACTTCGCCCCCTCGTGGCGCGTCGTCCAGTTCGACTACCGCGGACACGGACGCAGCGACGAGCCCCCTCACCCGGACCGCGTCGAGATGCAGCACCTCGGACACGACGCCGAAGACGTCCTGCGCTCCACCTGTCCCGACCCCGTCGTGATCGTCGGACACAGCATGGGCGTCCGCATCGCCCTCGACCTGTACTGCCGTGTCCCGCACCGCGTTCGCGCCCTCGTCCTGCTCTGCGGAAGCGTCTACGACTCCCTCGGCTCCTTGCCTAGCCGATTCCCCATGCGACACGCCGTCACCGGCCTTCTCGGCCTGTCCGATCGCCTCGGCCCGGTCGCTCCCTGGCTCAAGCACAAGTCCACAAAGCACGACCTGGTCTCCGCCGTCGGCTACTGGCTCGGCGGGCTCAGCCGCACCCTGACGCCTCGCGAGCCGGTCCAGAAGCTCCTGCGCCACGTCGATCGCCTCGACATGCGACTCATTGCGTCGCTCGGACGCTCCTACATCGATCACAGCGCGGAGCACCTGCTCCCTCGCGTGCGAGTCCCCACCCTCATCGTCGCCGGCGAGAAGGACCTGCTCGCACCGCCTGCACACGCACACCGCGTCGCGCGCAAGTTGAGCCGCGCCGAGGTCCACGTGTGCAGCGATTGCACCCACCTCGCTCCCGTGGAAAAGCCCGACGAAGTCCACGACGTCGTCGACGCCTTCCTCTCGCGGAACCTCGGGTCATGAAGCCTGCCCTGCTCCTGTCCATCGCTCTGCTCGCCGCGTGCGCCCCTGCCCGCGCTCCCATCAGCTCCCCTTCGCCCGCATCATCCACGCCGGCGATCTCCAGCACGCCTCCCATCGCCGCGTCCGCAAGCGCTGCGCCGAGTGCCTCTTCTGCTCCGCGTGCCGCCACCGACCTTGAGCCCGACGTGCCCGACGCTCCGGCGCAGCCTCGCGCCCTCGTCGTCTTCGACCCGCCCTACAAGCTTGGAGCGCGTCCTCGCCTCCCCGATCCGGAGCTCGAGCAGCGCGAGAGCAAGGACCTCGCTGCCTGGAATCGCGGTGGCCGCAACGGCAAGTTCCACCCGGAGCCCCGCGTAGTCGTCGATGCCATCAAGGCGCAGGGGGCGCTCACCGCTGCGGTCGTTCAGCGCGAAGCCCGCAAGAACGCCTACGGCGCCATCCGCAAGTGTTACGACGCCGCGCTCGCGAAGACCCCGCAGCTGTCCGGGAAGCTGCGCGTCCAGCTCAACATCCGCCGCTCCGGAGCCGTTGGAAAGAGCAAGGCCTCCGGACGTCCCACGCTCGACGACAAGGACGCCGTGAGCTGTCTCGTCGCCGCGATGAAGACCGTCCAGTTCCCTGCACCGCCGAGAGGCGACGTCACCGCGGTGCTCGAGCTCACGCTCAACCCCGGCGACCTGCCCTTGCGGCTCGCCGAAGATCCGCCCGCGGAACCCGGTCCCGGACGTCTCGATGCGAACGCTGCGCTGGCCCTCGTCGCCGGATCCATCGGCAAGTCTGCGCAGCACTGCTACGATAGCGGACTCGCACGAGTCCCCGGCCTCTGGGGCAGGCTCGCGCTGCGCGCCGACATCGCCTCCGATGGCTCGGTTCGCGCAGTCGCAGAAACCGAATCGACGTTCCCGGACCCGGAAACCGGGCGCTGTGTGTCCGACGCCCTCGCACGCGTCGCCTTCCCCGCTCCCCGCGGGGGCGAGCTGCGACTCGTCGTCCCGCTCCGCTTCGGCAAGCGCCCTCTCGACGATCGCGCCACGAGAAGGTAGCGTCCTGCCCGTCATGGGCATCGACTTCGACCCCAACACCGCCGCGCTGTACGACGGGATCTTCGGCCTGCCCCACGGAGCCGATGATGCGCGGGTACTCCTCCTTCCCGTTCCGTTCGACGCGACGACTTCGTATCGTGCGGGAACCGCAGGCGGGCCGGCGGCGATCCGCGAAGCGAGCCTGCAGGTGGACCTGCACGACGCCGACACCGGCGAGCCGTGGAAGCACGGCATCTTCATGCTCCCTGAGCCCGAGGAGATCGCCGAGCTCAATCGCCAGGCCAGCGCCGCAGCCGCGCCCATCAAGGCCGCTGGCGGGCAGGGCGATCACGCTGACTCCCTGCGCGTGGTCAATCGAGCAGGCGACGCCGTCTGCACCTGGGTCCACTCCCAAACGAAAACCTGGATCGATCGCGGCAAGCTCGTCGGGATCGTGGGCGGAGACCATGCTTCGCCGCTCGGCGCCATCCTCGCCCTCACCGAGCGACACCCCGGGCTCGGCATCCTCCACGTCGATGCGCACGCCGATCTGCGCGTCGCATTCGAGGGCTTCGACCAGTCCCACGCCAGCATCATGCACAACGCCCTCGCGAGGTGCCCAGCGATCGCGCGCCTCGTCCAAGTCGGCGTCCGCGACCTGTGCGAGCAGGAAGCCGATGCCATCCGGTCGTCCGCCGGCCGCATCCAGACCTTCCACGATTCGGAGCTCGCGCGCGCGATGTTCCGCGGCGAGTCGTTCTCATCGATCGTGGATCGCATCCTGGCCGAGCTGCCCCGCGACGTGTACGTCTCCTTCGACATCGACGGGCTCGATCCCTCGCTGTGTCCGAACACGGGCACGCCGGTGCCCGGGGGCTTGTCGTTCCAGCAGGCTTGCTACCTGCTCGAGGCGCTCGCCACGAAGGGGCACCGCATCGTGGGATTCGACCTGTGCGAGGTGTGTCCGGGTCCGAAGGATGGCCCCGAGACGATTGACGCGATCACCGGCGCCCGCTTGCTCTACAAGTTGATCGGCTGGGCGCTGCATTCGCAGCCGCGCTGACGAGGGCTCCGAATCGAGCTGCTTGGGGGGATCCCGCTCCCGCGATGCGGGAGCGGGCAAGGTGCTAACCGTTCGTACGACGACGCATTCCGCGTCCGATCAACGCGAGGCCGGCAAGGAGGAGCGCGGCCCAACCGCTCGACGGCTGTCCGCCCACGGTCCGGCACCCGCATCCGCCCTCGTCCTTGGACTCGGGCTCCGCCGGGCCGCCGGCCGATCCGTCGGTCGCCGAAGCATCCGACACGACATCGGCCTGCGCATCGGACGGAGCCACGTCGGACTTCGCGTCACCAGCCGCATCCGGCGCACCGCCTTCCCACACCATGCACACGCCGCTGACGCACTCCAGCCCCGTGATGCATTGGGCCTTGGTGGTGCAAGTCGTGTTGCACGCTGTCGGGCCGCACGTGTAGTTGCCGCACGGCTTGGTCGTTCCCTTCTGGCAGGTCCCCGCGCCGTCGCAAGCGCCGGGCGTCGTTTCCACGCCCGCCGCGCACGTGGACTCGGAGCACACCGTCGAGGCCCCCGGCAGCACGCACTGCGTGACATCGGTGCCGTTGCACTGCCCCTGGCACGTTCCCACACCGGCGCAGGTCGGACGTCCACCATGGGGAGCGCCCGTAACCGGCGAGCAGGTTCCCTCGCTGCCGGCAACGTCGCACGCCTCGCACTGCTCGTCGCACTCCGTGCTGCAGCAGACGCCGTCGATGCAGTAGGCAGAGTCGCACTGGTTGTGGGCGCTGCAGGTCTCGCCGGGCTGACCCTTGAGCTTGCACACTCCCGCCGCGCAGTACGAGCCGTAGGTGCAGTCTGTGTCGATGCCGCAATCGCCGCCGCACGCGTTGCCAACGCACAGGAACGGTGCACAAGGCTGCTCCTGCACGAGGGGGCACGCTCCGTTGCCGTCACATCCCGCAGCGAGCGTCGCAACGCTGTTCGTGCAGCTCGCTTCGCGGCACGAGGTGGTGTCCGTCGGGAAGTGGCACCCGGCGTTGTCCGTGCCGTCGCACGAGCCTCCGCAGACCGTGCCGTCGGTCACGCACGCCGGACGCGCGCCGTGCGGCGCGCCGGAGACCGGAACGCAGTTGCCTTCCTGACCGGCGACATCGCACGCTTCGCACTGGCCGACGCACGCGCCGAGGCAGCACAGGCCGTCAACGCAGAACCCCGAGGCGCACTGTGTTGCATCCGCGCAGGCGTCGCCCGGGGGCAGCTTGCCCTTGCAGAAGCCGCCAGAGCAGAAGTAGTCGGGGGAGCAATCGGTATCGACCTGGCAGTTGCCTGCGCAGGACTCTCCGACACACTTGTACGGCGAGCAATCCTGCTCCTGCAGCACTGGACACGCTCCCGCTCCGTCGCAGCCGGCCGGCAACGTCGCCACATCGCCCGTGCACTCCCCCTGCCTGCAGTTCGCCGTCGGGTACTTGCACGTCGAGGTGAGCGTCCCGTCGCAGCTCCCTCCGCACAGCGTACCGTCCGTCGCGCAGGTCGGCCGCGTCCCGTGGGGAGCCCCCACCACCGGTGAGCACGTTCCTGCCTTGCCCGCCACGTCGCACGCCTCGCACTGGCCGCCGCAAGCCGTGTTGCAGCACACGCCGTCCTTGCAGTGGCCGCTCTTGCACTGGTTCGCGCCGCTGCACGCCTCGCCGTCGTCGTACTTGACGGTGCAAATGCCCGCCGAGCAGAAGTTGGTCGCGTTGCAGTTCGCATCGGTCGTGCAGTTGCCGCCGCAGATCGTGCCGGCGCAACTGTAGGGAGCGCAACTCTGCGTCTGCGGGCTCGGACACTTGCCCGTGTTCTCGCAGAAGGCTTCGAGCAGCGCGACGTTGTTGTTGCACAAGGCCGCCCTGCACTTGGTCGTCGTGCCAGGATACGTGCACGCGTTGGTGACCGTGCCGTTGCACACGCCACCGCAGGGCGATCCATCGGTGATGCACGCTGGTCTCGAGCCGTGCGGCTTGCCGGTCACCGGGGAGCAGGTCCCCAGCGCACCCGCGACGTCGCACGCCTGACACTGCCCCGTGCATGCGTTGTTGCAGCAGTAGCCGTCCGCGCAGATGCCGCTCTTGCACTCCGCGTTCGCCGCGCACACGCCGCCGTTGTCCTTCTTCACGGCGCACGCGCCCGATGCGCAGAAGTACCCGGACACGCAGTGGGCGTTGTCGGCGCACGTGGTGCGGCAGGCATTGGTGCCGCACACGTACGGATCGCAGTCGTCGGTGGAGATCATCGGGCACGACGGGCCCGTTCCGGTGCAGTTGGCGGCGAGAGTTCCGACTCCGCTCGCGCACGACGCGGCCCTGCACTCGACCGAGACCGGCTTGAACGAATCCTTGGGACAGCCGTTGGCCGTGCCGCTGCAGACCTCCGCGACATCGCAGATGTCCGCCGCCTCACGGCACACCGTCCCCGCCGGCGACTTGGCATCGCCAGGACATGAGGTGGAAGTGCCGTTGCACTCTTCCGCCGGATCGCACAGCCCCAGCGACGCACGACACGGCGTCCCCTGCGCTGCCGGAGTCGAGTGGTCGCACTTGCCTTCCTTGCACCGGTCCTCCGAGCAGGGTTGCCCGTCGGAGTTGCACTCCGTTCCATCGCTCTTGAACAGGTCGGTCGGGCAGGTCGTGGACACCCCCGAGCATGCCTCGGCGATGTCGCACTCGTTGGCTGCCGCACGACACTCCGTTCCGGCGTTGCCCGCTGGGTGCGAGCAGGTGCCCGCCTGGCAGACGTCCCGCGTGCAGACGTTGGTGTCCGCCGTGCACGCCGTCCCGTCCGGCACCTTCGAATCCCCCGGACACTCCGTGCTCGCCCCATCGCACACGTCCGCCTTGTCGCACTCGCCGTTCTTGGGACGACACGTCGTCCCCTGGTTCCCCGCCGCGTGCGTGCACACGCCCGTGGTGTTGCACTGGTCCACCGAACACGGGTTCCCGTCGTCCGTGCACACCGTTCCTTGGGACTTGAAGCTGTTCGACGGACACGCCGCTGACGTGCCTGTGCAGTTCTCGGCCAGGTCGCATTCGCCTGCGGCGACCCGACACACGACGGAGGACGGAGAGAATCCATCCGCAGGGCAGTCCTTGCTTCCCCCCGTGCACACCTCCGCGACGTCGCAGTCCCCGTTCTTCGCTCGGCACTCGGTTGCCGCCACGAAGCCATCCACTGGGCAGTCCTTGTTCCCTCCCGTGCACACCTCCGCGACGTCGCAGACCCCGTTCTTCGCTCGGCATTCGGTGTTCGCCGCCACGAAGCCATCCTCTGGGCAGTCCTTGTTCCCCCCCGTGCACACCTCCGCGACGTCGCAGACCCCGTTCTTCGCTCGGCATTCGGTGT
>CAYMUE010000006.1:6118-46379 GCA_964393505.1 uncultured Polyangiaceae bacterium | reverse complement strand
GCCATCCGCAGGGCAGTCCTTGTTCCCCCCCGTGCACACCTCCGCGACGTCGCAGACCCCGTTCTTCGCTCGGCATTCGGTGTTCGCCGCCACGAAGCCATCCGCAGGGCAGTCCTTGTTCCCCCCCGTGCACACCTCCGCGACGTCGCAGTCTCCGTTCTTCGCTCGACACTCGGTGTTCGCCGCTGCGAAGCCGTCCGCCGGACACGTCTTGTCGCCCGACGTGCACATCTCCGCAACGTCGCAATCCCCGTCCTTCACACGACAGACCGTGCCCGTCGCCTCCGTCGCGTCCGCCGGACACGTCGCCACCCCCTGCGTACACGTCTCCGCGATGTCGCAGGCTCCGTTCTTCGCTCGGCACACCGTGCCCGTCGCCAGCGTCGTGCAGACCCCCAACGATCCTGTCACGTTGCACGCCTGACAGTCGTTCGGATCGTTCGGGCAACTCTCCTCGCAGCAGACGCCGTCGGTGCACTTCAACACGCCGGTGCAGTCCGTGTCTGCGGAGCATTGTTCCCCTTGGCCGACAGCCCGTGCCTGGACGGTGCCGGTGGGTTCGCGCCCTGGATCGCCGCTGCGATCCGTCGCGTCCACGGAGCATCCAGCGACTCCGAGCAGAAGGGTTGAAACGACTGCAAGCGCGAAGGAACGGCGAAGGTATGCGGACATCGGTATCTCCGATCTTCGACGATACGCTGTCGCAGATCGGGCAGTCAATCTCGCAGGATTGGGAAATCCGAGAACAGGTGCACGGGGGTCAGGGGCGACGGACAGAGGAGGAGACGCGCGGGAGGGAAAGCCTCAGAAGGCCGTTCCGTCCTGCTTCACACCCGCAGAGTGAGCCTTGCCGGGGTGCGCCACGAATGGAGCCTTGGGATCCCCGTCCGTGCTCCGCACGAGCGCCACGCCTGCTCCCCCTTCCGCCCCGAAGGACATCTTGTCCACCTCGTTGCCCTTCAGATCCGTCAGTCGTACCGAGTCACCCGTGTTGTTCAACCCCAGGTGGCTCGTCGAGGCTACCAGCACCTTCGCTCCGCCGAGCGCCCCGTACTTCGCCGGATCCCCGCCGCCAAACACCACGAGCGCTTTGCCCGCAGGCAGAATCGTCCCCTGCGGGAACACGAAACGCGTCATCCCCGAGTCCGACAGCTTCCACCCCGACAGATCCACATCGCTACCCGACACGTTCACGAGCTCGACGAACTCGTCGTTCACCGCGCTCATCGTGCCGTCGCCGTTCGCGTCCCCACCACTGGTCTTCGGCGAGGCGAAGACCTCGTTGATGACGATCGCCGGCCCCGCCACGGGCGGAGGCGGCACCGTGCACGTCTGGTTCGTGGGCGCGCACTGCATCGACGTGATGTACGACCCCGTCGCCACCGACATGCACTTGAACCCCTCCGGACAGCCGTCGTCCGCCGTGCACATCCACGTGCAGAACTTCTCGCCCGTGCGCAGCTTCGTGCACTTGTTGCCCGACGGCCCGCAGTCCGTGTCCACCTGGCACTTCTGGCAGAGCGACGCCGTCGCCGCATACGGATGCGCGTGCGGGTTGTCGTCGATCCCGTGCACGCCGTACATCGTGTTGAACCAGTAGCTGTTCGAATCCATGTCCGTCAGCAGCTCCCCCCACGTCATCGCCTTGTGGCTGCCCGACGCGTCCGCACCGAACAGCGCCTTGAGGCTGTCCTTCACACCGTCCGACGTGCTCGCGTTCGAGAAGCTCGTCGTCGTGACGACGTCGATGTTCTTCGCCCCCGCCTTCGCCGGGTTCAGACGGAACGCCTCGCCCAGACCGTAGGTGTCGCATCCCTCCGCGATCACGACCTGGTACACGTCGGAAGGCATCTCCATCGACGGCACCTCGGAGTCGTCGAGATCGCCCTCGTCGGTCTTGCGCCAGTTCGCCAGGGCGAACCCGTAGAACGGCCCCGAGTGCCCCTGGAAAATGATCACCTCGCGCTTGGCGAACGACTCGCGCATGTCGTCCTCGAGGACCTTGCCCCCCGAAGCCGTGTCGGGGTCGGCATCGGTACCCGGCTTGCCCCAGTACAGCGAAACCTCGATCTGGACGTCCTTGCCGTTGGCGCGGAAGGACCGGGTCAACGGCCCGGAGCTGCGCGTGTACTGATCATAGGAGGCCGCCGGGGACTTGAACCCCTGCCCCACCATCCAGTCGTACACTTCGCGCGAGTGCTTCAGGTGGTACTCGCTGTGGTAGTCCCACCCGAAGTGCACCCCCACCGTCACCTTGCCGTCCGCAAACAGACGGTTCACGTCGATCCATCCGTCGATCGACCGCTGCTCCGGGCTCACGTACAGCTTGAGCTTCTCGATCTTCGAGGCGTCGACCTTCGACGGATCGAAGTCCGACCACGGCGCGTCGCGATACCACTCCGCGTTCGTCTCGAGTCGCTGCATGTCCTGGTTGCTGATCTTGCCCACCGCGAGCTCGAAGCTCCGCCGTCCGTCCGTCTCCGGCGAGGTCGGCAGCTTGCTCATGATGTCCGTCGTGCCGCCGAACTCCTGCCGAAACGTGAACCGATAGGTCGTCGCGTCCACCGCCTCGATGTTCAGCTCCTCGTACGCCCCGTTCTTCGTCAAGGCGTCGAAGCCTCCGTACGCGGCGTTCTTCGAATCCCCCTCCTTGGTCACCAGGTACTGGTTGAGGAACCAGCCGATGACGATCTGCTTGAGCGGGATCAGCTCGCGGACGCGATCCATCTTCTGCTCCTCGCTCGCCCCCGCGAGCGAGCTCTCGATCGTCACCGTCGTCTCCCCCTCGACCCGGTACTCCTTCGCCTTCTGCGACAGGAAGTTGTCTTCCTTGCCCGGCTCCACGATGGTCCCGCTCTCCTCCTCGAGCGGTTCGTTCTCGGCCTGGTCCGTCTTGCCGCACCCCACCGCGACCACCAGCCCCAACCCGACCAACCCGGACAAGTAGCCAAGCCTCATCTCATGCTCCTTGTTGCAGAGGAATCCAGTCTCGCGTACCAGACGAGGACGGGATCGTCAACGCGAGCGACCGAGCCCGCCCGTGCGCGCCGGGCAGGCCCGAGCCGTCCGGGCCCCGAGCGGAGCTGTCCGCGACGAGGCACCCGTGCCGACGAAGAAGCTTTTGTCGTGCAGCACAATCATGCTAGGCGGAGAAATCATGACTGCACCGAGCGACCTCGCGCCCTGGGCCAGTGAAGTCAAGGTCAAGAACAAGAAGCTCGACGTGCGCCTGCGGCGCGGCCTCGACGTCAACGGCGTGCTCAACCTGCTCAAGACGCAGAACGTTTCCAACATCCGCGCCCTGCGGATCCCGGGCTCCGTGGGGCTCACCGGCCTGCGCGCCCTGTTCTCCACCTCCCGCTTCGCGTCGCTCGACTCTGTCGCGCTCGTCGGGTTCGGCGACGAAGACGACGCCGTCGACGTCGTGTTCGACACCCGCATCTCCGCACAGCTCCGCGTGCTCAAGGTGTGGAGTGTCTCCGACGCCATCGACATGCGCCTCGCCCGCGGAGACTTCGTGGACTCCCTGCGCCAGCTCGAGATCCGATCGAGTCCCGAGCTCACGTCGCTAGACCGGTACTTCGCCTCCAAACGCATCGCTGCGCTCAAGTTCCTCACGGTGCACAACGCCGGTCTCGCCGACGCGTCCAAGCTCTTCCAGAATCCCGCCTGCACTTCGCTGTCCAGCGTCAGCCTCGCCCGCTGCGAGGTCGGCGCCGATACCATTCGCTCCCTCGGCGTCAGCCCCTGCCTGCCCCGCCTGCGCAAGCTGCACGTCTCCTACAACCGCGACAGCTCCGCCATCCGCCCCCTGCACGAGCTGCTCCGCACCCGAACCATCCCCCAACTCGAAGACCTCTCCGCCTGCAACTGTCAGCTCGAGGCCTTCGACTGGAGCGCGGTACGACTCCCGCGCCTCCGACGCCTCGACCTGCGGGACAACGTCCTCGAAGTCGATGAGCTCGCCGAAATCCTCGGCGCCTTCCCCAACCTCGAACAGCTCATCGTCAACACCCCGGAGGGACGCCTCCCCGCGCGCCTCGACCGTCGCATCCGCATCGAAGACCGCCGACGACGCTACGGCTGATTCCCCTCTCACTTGACTGCCGCGCGCCGCCGTCCGACGACTCGGACTTCGGCTCCAACGACCGGAGGATTGCTCCATGGACGCTCGCTTCCTGTGGGATCGCTATCGCAAGCACCTCGCCGTGCACGAACCGATCGGGCTCTGGCTCGACGTCAGCCGCATGAAGTTCGGCCCTCGTTTCTTCGAGGAAATGGAAGAGCCTGCGCGACGCGCTTTCGATGCGATGGACGCGCTCGAGAAGGGAGCGGTGGCCAACCTCGACGAGAAACGACAAGTCGGCCACTACTGGCTGCGCAACCCGGCGCTCGCGCCCAACGACGACATCCGCCGCGAGATCACGGACTGTCTCGCCCAGATCAAGCGCTTCACCTCCGACGTCCACGCGGGACGCATCCGCCCGCCCCGCGGCGCCGATCGCTTCCGGCGCCTGCTCGTGGTCGGCATCGGCGGCTCTGCCCTCGGCCCTCAGCTCGTCGCTTCCGCGCTGCAGTCCCCCGATGACCCGATGAGCATCGCGTTCTTCGACAACACCGATCCCGACGGCATGGATCGCGTGCTCGCCCGGATCGGCCCGGCTCATCTCACCGAGACCCTCGTGCTCGTCATCTCGAAGTCTGGCGGCACCAAAGAAACGCGCAACGGCATGCTCGAGGCCCGCCGCGCATTCCAGAACGCCGGCCTCGACTTCGCCAGGCACGCCGCCGCGGTCACCCAACGAGGCTCCGCCCTCGACAAGCAGGCTGAGGCCGAAGGATGGCTCGACCGCTTCCCCATGTGGGACTGGGTCGGCGGTCGTACCTCCGAAACCAGCGTCGTGGGACTCCTCCCTGCGGCCCTCCAAGGATTCGACATCGACGCCCTTCTCGCGGGCGCTCGCGATTGCGATCAGGTCACGCGCTCCCGCGACCTGCTCCACAACCCCGCCATGCTCCTCGCCCTCATGTGGATGCACGCCGTCCCCAGGGACATGGTCGTGCTCCCCTACAAGGACCGCCTCGAGCTCCTCACCCGCTACCTGCAGCAGCTCGTCATGGAGTCCCTCGGAAAGGGTCGCGACCTCGCCGGCAATGTCGTGCGTCAGGGCATCGCCGTCTACGGCAACAAAGGCTCCACCGACCAGCACGCGTACGTCCAGCAACTGCGCGAAGGCGTGAACAACTTCTTCGTCACCTTCATCTCCGTGCTCAGCGACCGCAGCGGCGCCTCCATTGAGGTAGAGCCCTCCGTCACCAGCGGCGACTACCTCCTCGGGTTCTTCCTCGGAACACGCAACGCGCTGTTCGACAACGACCGCGAGTCGATGACCATCACCATCGACGCCGTCACGCCGCGCAGCCTCGGCGTCCTCATCGCCCTGTACGAGCGCGCCGTCGGCTTCTACGCCTCCCTCGCCGGAATCAATGCCTACCATCAGCCCGGCGTCGAGGCCGGCAAGAAGGCCGCAGGCGTCGTCATCGCTCTCCAGACCCGCCTCCTCGCCCACCTCGCGAGCAACAAGGGCAAGCCCTTCACCGTCGAGCAGATCGCCTCCGCGCTCGGCTCCGAACACGACACCGAGACCCTCTTCCACATCCTCGAGCACCTCGCGGCCAACCCCGGACGAGGCGTCGTCCGACGCCCTGGCCCCACCCTGTTCGAAGCCTCCTACCTCATCGCCTGACCCCTCCGATGTTCCGCCGCCTCCCGATCCTCGCCATCGCCTTGTCGTCTGCTTGCTCGGCCGACCGAGGCGCCCCGTCCCCCGCATTCGCCCCTGCGCCCGCCCCGTCCCCCGTATCGTCGATGCCTCCTCAGGCTCCCGTCGATGCGGACGCCGGGCCCGTTGCCGCCAATGCCCTCCCAAGCGCCGATGCAACCGGCCCCGATGCTGGAACGCCCCCCGCGCCTCCCGCTTCCCCTCCCCGTCCCCGCATCGGTTCCGTCGGCAGGATCACCTGGATCTACGGCCATCCGTCGCGCAAAGCGGGCCCCATCGGCTTCATCCGCCCCGGCACCTCCGTCACCCTGCGCTCCCAGGAGCCAACGCGCGGCCCCGATTGCACGTCCAACCGATGGTACGCGATCGAACCGCGCGGCTTCGTCTGCAACGACTCGACGACGACGCTCGCCCTCGACTCCGAACCGTTCAAGGCCCTGGCGGCGCTGGGCCCGGACCGCGCCTCCCCCTGGCCCTACCGCTACGCATACTCGACCGGCGCCCCGATGTACGGGCGGCTGCCCTCGGCGGAGCACCAGCGCAAGGTGGAGCGCGCGTGGCGGCCTGTCGACAAGCTGCCACGCAACACCCGACCTCGTTCGGGTCACGAAGAGCTCGCCGGGTGGGACCCCATCGCCGGCACCGACTCCGCCCCGTACTTCGCAGGTGCGCCGGAACTTCCGCGAATGCCGGGCCAACGCACCGGGCTCTTGCGCTGGGAGATTCCCGAAGGCCAGATGCTCTCCTACCGCGTGGCCTTCGAGCACCAGGGCCGCGTGTTCCTCGCTTCCCCGGACCTCACTCTCGTCCCCGCCGATCGCATGCGCCCGTTTCGCCCGTCGGACTTCCACGGCGTCGCCATCGAAGGAGACGTGAAGCTCCCCATCGCCTGGATCCGACACGCCCCCAAGGACCGCTACCGCCGCGCCGACGACGGCACGATCGCGAAGACCGCGGACACGTGGCCCGCTCGCTCGTGGATCCAGCTCACCGGGCACAAGGAGACACGCGGCAGCGATGTGTTCCTCGAGACGCGCGAGAAGGGAGTGTTCGTCCGCCAGGCCGACGCATCGGTCGTCGAGACGTCGGACCGGTTGCCACTCTCGGTGGGAGAGGACGAGAAGTGGATTGACGTGTCGCTGGAGCGCGGGACGCTCACGCTGTTCGTCGGAAACAAGCCCGTGTTCAGCACCTTGATGTCCCCAGGCGCGGGTGGTCCGCCGCCCGGCTCGGCGAAGACCAACGAGGAACACGTCAAGGGGAGTTGGACGCCGGTCGGGATCTATCGGGTCACGTACAAAGTCCGCGAGACGACGATGACCCCCGAGAACAAGCAGTTCCCGGAGAAGAACTGGATCGCCGACGTGCCCTACACGCTCTACTTCCGCATGCCGTTCGCGATCCACGGCGCGTACTGGCACGAGGACTTCGGCATGCCCAAGAGCGGAGGTTGCGTGAACCTGTCACCGCTCGACGCGATGCGCGTCTTCGACTGGGCCGAACCCGCACTTCCGAATGAGTGGTCGGGCGTGAGCGGCGTTCCTGCCAACGGGCTGGGCACCCGGATCCACATCCGGCGCTGAGGCCCTTGCGAACGCGGACCTGTGGCCGCGGCGAAGTGATGAGGGGACGGTCGAAGGCGCAACAGTGTAACGATCCGTACGGGGGCAGCGCTCCATCTCGTTGCTGCTCGCACGGCTGCATGATCGCAACGTCACGGTCGGAGACCCCCGATCGGTTGCGGTCGCGCTCGGAATTCCCGCGGAGATGTGCCGTTCGATCGTGCGAGCACGCATCGTCTCTTCCGCCCGTGGACGCTGGCACGGGGCTGGCAAAGCCCGAATGCAGCGAGGCCGCTGGAATCATCCCCCAAGGAACTTTGCCCTCGCACGTTGTCCGTAGGAGAGAGAGCAAATCATGCGCCGCCCCTTCGCCCGCAAGCTCCACATCGACTCCGCCGATCCGGTGGCGGAGGCGGTGGCACGGGCCAACAAGGCGCGACGGCGCGGCGATGTTCGAGCTGAAGCATGTGCGTTGCGCCAGGCGTGCTTGATCGACGAAGGCAACGCGGCCCTGTGGACACGCTGGGGCGACGCGCTGGTCCGGTTGTCGAAGCACGACGATGCACTTCAGGCGTTTCGCCACGCGCTTTGGCTCCGAGAGCGGGCGGACGACGAGCTCCGGGCCGAAGTGACCCGGCGCCTGCTCGAGTGTGTGCTGCGTCGGATGCCTGCCTACGCCGCTGCTTGACCCCTTCGATTCCGCTCCCGCACCTCGCCCCTTTCATTCCGGTTGACAGCCCCGCGCTGTGCGGGTAACAAACCGCCCGATTCTGCGGGACTAGCTCAGTTGGTAGAGCGCTAGCTTCCCAAGCTGGAAGTCGCGGGTTCGAGTCCCGTGTCCCGCTCCGCAGCTTCCCCCACTGTGAATACAGCCACTTCCCGGTGGCTGTTTCGCTTTTGTGGCTGCCCTTTCCCCGCTCAGGTCAGAGCACGACGGATCGCCTCGAGCACATCCGCGTCGCGCACGCCATCCGACTCCGCGCGATAGCTCAACACGAGCCGATGCCGCAGTGCGGGCACCACCATCGCCCGAACATCGTCGAGATCCGCGGCGGCCTGGCCACGGGTCGCTGCCCTCGCCTTGGCGGTTAGCACGAGCGACTGGCTGCCGCGCGGTCCGGCGCCGAAGCGCACGTACTCGGACACCTCCTTCACGTCGCCTCGCCCCATGGGACGGGTCGCCCGCGTGACTCTCACCGCGAGATCCACTGCTTCGTCGGTGATCGGAATGCGTGGGACCAGCTCCTGGATCCTGCGGACCTCGTCGGCCTGGAGCACGGGCTCGATCGACGGAGTCCTCCCCGAGGTCGTTCGTCGCGCGATCTCGCGCTCCTCCTCGTCGGAAGGGTACTCGACGTGGATCTCGAGCAGGAAGCGGTCGAGCTGCGCTTCAGGAAGTGGATACGTACCCTCCTGCTCGATCGGATTGCGCGTCGCGAAGACCTGGAAGGGATCCGGCAAGCGATGGGTGGTCGTGCCGACCGTCACGCGTCGCTCCTGCATCGCTTGCAGCAATGCGGCCTGGGTCTTGGGGGGCGTGCGGTTGATCTCGTCGGCGAGCACGAGGTTGGCGAAGATCGGCCCCGGCAGGAACTTCAGCCGTCGCGCCCGCTGCCCGTCCGCCTCCTCCTCGTGCAGCACGTCGGTGCCCGTGATGTCCGCAGGCAGCAGGTCCGGCGTGAACTGGACGCGTCCAAACCGCAGGTCGAGAGCCTGGGCGAGCGAGGACACCAGCAGGGTCTTGGCAAGCCCTGGAACTCCCACGAGCAGGGCGTGCCCGCGCGAGAAGAGCGTGATCAGCATCAACTCGATCACCTGGTCTTGTCCGACGACAGCTTCGGCAAGGGCGAGGCGAAGGCGGGCGACGGCCTGCTGCATGGAGTGGAGCACCTCGGTGGCCTGGGCTGCTGCCTCGTCGTCGCGCAAACGCGTGAATGCTGATCCGCTCACAATCGCTACACCTTCCCCGGGCCCGCGCGATGCCGCCAGCCCGCTGCGTCCCGCGTCGCGCAAGCCGCGCGGCGCCGCCCACGCAACCTATTCGCGGCAGCCTGCGATGCACAAGCCGTAGATCGCCAAGCCCGCGACGCGCAGGCTTTTCGGGGTGCGTTGTTCGTCCCACCGAACGTGCCAGTTGCCGACGTGTGGGCTCGCGTGTACCCCTTGCCCGTGGCACGAACCCAGACCATCGTCGTCGAACGCCCTCCCGAGGGCCCTGCCCGCGGCAAGTGGGAATCCCCGTCCTGGGTCATCGTCGTCATCACCGCGGTCGCCGTCGTCGGCGCGATCGGCTACGCCGCCTGGCGACTGTGGCGCGCAAGGAAGCCCGCACCTTGACGAGGTACGCCGGCCGCATCGTGATCGCGCTGCTGCTGGCGATCGTGCTGTACGCCGCCTTCGCGGCGTGGTCCGACTACGAGCAGTTGGCCGCGTCGCTGTCGGACTTCTCCTGGAGCGCCTTCGCGGGTGCGTGCGGGCTCGCGATCGGCAACTACGTCCTGCGGTTCCTCAAATGGGAGTACTACCTGGCGCGGCTCGGCATCCAAGGCGTGCCGAAGCTCGACAGCCTCCTGGTCTTCCTGTCCGGATTCCTCCTGTCGATCACCCCAGCCAAGGTCGGGGAGGTCTTCAAGTCGCTGCTCCTCCGCTCGCTGTGCGACGTCCCCGTCGCCCGCAGCGCCCCCATCGTCGTGGCCGAGCGCCTAACCGACACCATCGGCGTTACGGTCCTGGTCGTCGTGGGGATGCGTGGTCTGTCGGTTCGAGGCGCGGTGACGGGCGCGACCGTCGGAGCCGGGCTGGTGGTGGCCTGCCTGGTTGTCATCATGTCACGCCGCCTTTCGGAGGCGGTGATTCGGGGGTGTGAACGGCTGCCCGGCCCCTTCGGTCGCCACGCGCCCAAGCTCCGGGTGGCATGGGAGAGTCTGCGTGAGCTCACTACGCCCGCTGCGCTCGTTGTGCCCTCGCTGTTGTCGGTGGCGGCCTGGGCGTTGGAGGGGCTTGCGCTGTGGGTGGTGGTTCGAGGGTTCGGCTCGACGCTGTCGGTACTTTCGTCTGTGTTCTTCTATTCCACCGCGACCCTGGCAGGAGCGGTGATTCCTGTTCCGGGCGGACTTGGGATCACGGAGAGTGCGCTTCACGGTCAGTTGCAACTCCTTGGGGGGCTGATGCGACCGGTGGCAGCGGGGTCGATGATCCTGGTTCGATTCGCGACACTTTGGCTCGCTGTCGCGCTTGGGCTGGTTGCCGTTGGTGTGCTGCGATGGCGTCATCCGGGGCTCCAGGAGGAGGGCTCGGTTGGGGCGGGGGAGGAAACCGGGGAGTGAGCTGCACTTCCTGGGTGCAATCCGGTTGACACTTTGGCATGAGCAGGGCCGGCGGCTGGACCGGCTCGCCACGTTGACTCGAACCCCGGCGCGAGCAGGGAATCCCGCTGCATTTCCCTGCGTTGTGAAGCTGGCACGTTCCTAGCTAACACGGTGAAGGTTTCATGGGTCTCGATACCCTTCTCAAGCGATACTTCCCGGTGGTTGTCCTTGCGCTCATCGGGTTGGCGGCCTGGTTCCAGGCGGCCGGGATGAGCCGTTGGGTGGGCAGCCGTTTCGCGGTGGACGCGAGCTCGCTGGCGGTCGCGCCGGGAGGGGCCTCGCAGCCCGGCGCGGCGGCTCCTGCGGCATCGGATCCGCACAGTCGTTCGGGAGATGCGATCATCAGCCGCAACCCGTTCGATTCGATCACGGGGCCGCTGGTCAAGGGGGACGCGGGGCTGGACGACGGAGGCGGGGAGCTGGCGTTTGCGCCGGTAGACGTCTCGAATCCCTACGGTGCGCCGGACTGCACGGACAACTCGCACGTCGTGATCATCGCGGCGTCGGAGGATCCGGAGTGGTCGATGGCGATCCTCGCGGGCGGCTCGGATCAGAATGCCAAGTCCCAGATGCGGAGGATCGGCGATTCCTTCGGAACGCGACGCATCTGGTACATCGCGTGGGATCGGGTCTGGTTGAAGGGCGACGGCGAGTTTTGTCAGATGCGGATGTTCAAGCCGCCGGCGCCACCATCCGCTTCACCCCCGGCGGGGACGCCCCCTCCGGTCGCGAGCAGCAAGGGCGGGCCGGCCTCGGTGCCGTCGGACATCGCCTCCAAGATCCAGCGCGTCAGCGCCACCGAGTTCAACGTGGACCGGTCGGTCGTTGACAAGATCCTCGAGAACCAGGCCGAGCTCATGCGATCGGCGCGTATCGTACCGGAGCAGGAGAACGGGAAGGTCGTGGGGGTTCGGCTGTTTGGGATTCGGCCGGACACGTTGTTGGGCACGCTGGGCATGGAGAACGGGGATCGGCTGGAGTCGATCAACGGGTTCAACATGGCGAGTCCGGAGAAGGCGTTGGAGGCGTATGCGCGCCTGAGGACCGCGGATCACCTGACGGTGGCGATCAACCGCAAGGGCAAGGCTACGAACCTCGATTTCAACATCAAGTAGTGCGCAGGAGAGACGATGTTCGACCCAGGTCATGGATCCTCGATGATGCGACAGACGCTCGTGGCTGTAGGGGCGATGGTCGGGGGCTCGGGGCTGTTCGTGACGGTGGTCACGATGGTGCTCACCCTGGCAGTTGATCGCGCGGTGGATCCGGGACAGGCGTCGACGACGCACGAGACGGCGACAGCGGCGTCTGCGAAGGCGCCTGCGGCATCGCCTCGGCCGGCGGCAGCACCGACTGCGGTCGCCAGGCCTCAGGGAGGGCGAACGTGAGGCTGCGAGCAGGAAATACGTTGGCGGGGGCTAACGACAGCGGTTGCGGTCGTCGCGCGTTTGGCGTAGTCGCTCCTCGCTCACGCGGAATGCTCGGAGGTCGATGAAAGCCCGGCGTGTCTTCAGTTGGTCGGTTCTCGCGGCAACCTCGCTCGTGGCGGCCGTTGCGCATCCGCAGCAGCCGGCGCGCACCCCCGGGGTTCAGCCTCCGGCGGTGCGTCTAGCTCCGGGGACAGCGCCGACCTCGATCGGCCGCCGTGCCGTAGGAGGAGCGGGACCTGCGGCTGCCGCGCCAAGCGGGGCAGGGCCGACGGCTCCGGCGAATCAGCCTCCAACTTCGGCGACTCCGGCCGCTGCGCCTACTGCACCGGCGCCGGCGGCGCCGACGACATCCCCGATGAAGCAGGCCGACACGACCGGTCTGCCGCAGTTTCCGGAGGAGGTCGAGTTCCAGCCGCGTCCGGCGGGGTATCGGGTGGCATTCTCCCTGGAGGATGCGAGCCTGGCGGAGTTGGTCCGGGTCATCAGCCAGCTGACGGGGCGGCGATTCATCTTTGGGGGCAAGGTTCGGGACATCAAGGCGACGGTCTACTCGCCGCAGAAGATCACGGTAGCCGAAGCGTATCGGGCGTTCCTGTCGATCCTCGAGACCAACGGGTTGACGGTGGTACCGCAGGGGCAGTTTCTGAAGATCGTGGAGACGCCGGGGGTGGTGCAGAACACGACCCCGATCTACGGCGCGGGGCAGCCGGTGCCGGCAGAAGACCGCTACGTGACTCGCCTGTACCGCCTGCAGCACGTCGATGCCGACGAGGTCGGCAAGCTCCTGACGAAGTTCAAGTCGAAGGAAGCGGACATCACGGTCTATGCGCCGGGCAACCTGCTCATCATCACCGACACCGCATCGAACATCCGTCGGCACATGCGCCTGATCGAAGAGGTCGACGTCGGTGGCGCCGCGGATCAGATCTGGGTCGAGAAGGTCCACTACGCAGTCGCGACGGAGCTGGCGCAGAAGCTCAACGACATCTTCGACATCAAGGCGGCTTCGAAGGGTGGCGGACCGCCTGCCGCGGGCGAGGGTGGCGGCGGCAAGAGCGCGGGAGAGGGCGAGACCCGCATCTCCAAGGTGATCGCCGAGGAGCGAACCAACTCCCTGATCATCGTCGCCACGGAACGTGCGTACTTGCGCATTCTCGAGGTGATCAAGCGCCTCGACGTGCAGCAGACCGGCGCGGGCGACATCCACGTCCTGACGCTTCAGCACGCGATGGCGGAGGAGCTCGCGCAGGTGTTGAACAACATCCTGACGGGCATCAACCAGGCGGCGAAGGCCGGGGCGCAGAAGCCGCCGGGCCAGGGCGGAACCGAGGGAGTGTTCGAGGGCGCGGTGAAGGTCACTGCGGACAAGGCGACCAACTCGCTGGTCATCACCTCTTCGCTCCGTGACTACGCTGCGCTGCGCACGGTCATCGACCAGCTCGATCATGCGAGGCGCCAAGTCTTCATCGAAGCGGTGATCATGGACCTGTCGGTGGATCACTCCCTGAAGGTGGGGATGAACTACCACGCGGGCGCCATGACCGACGTCGGCATCGGGGGGGACAACACCCTGCTGTACGGCGGTCTGAACCCGCTCACGACGATCATGCTGCCGTCGGCCGATCAGCTCCAGGGGCTGGCGCTCGGCGTGCGCGGACCGGGCATCGACGGGTCCACGAACCTTCTCAGCACGGGCATCACGATCCCGGCGTTCGGCGTGGTGATCAACGCGCTGGCGACCAGCGGTGACGCGAACGTGCTTGCGACGCCGCACATCATCGCGACGGACAATGTGCCCGCGGAGATCAGCGTGGGTGAGAACATCCCGCTGCAGACGAACATGGGCGGGATGAGCGGGTTGCCGGGCATGATGGGCTCCACGGGCACGTCGACCGCCGCGACCGGCATGATGGGCATGATGGGCATGGGCTCCATGTACGGCGGCTACAACGCCCAGCGTCAGGATGTCGGCACCAAGATCAAGGTCGTGCCGCACATCAACGACTCCATGGAGGTCAGGCTCGAGCTGACCGAGGAGATCAGCGAGCGCGGAGCCACGTCGGGCTCCCTGGGAGCGGTGTCGATCACGAAGCGCACGGCGAACACGACGGTGGTCGTGCACGATCAGCAGACGGTGGTGATCGGCGGTCTGATGCGCGACGCGGTGACGTCGAGCCAGAAGAAGGTGCCGGTTCTGGGCGACATCCCGCTCATCGGCTTCCTGTTCCGCAACTCGGAGACGGGAAAGCGCAAGACGAACCTGCTGCTGGTGCTGACGCCGTACATCGTCCGGGACCAGAACGATCTGCGATCGATCTTCGAGCGCAAGATGCAGGAGCGTCAGGAGTTCCTGGATCGGTACTTCGTGTTCAGCGATCAGAAGAAGTACGAGCCGCCGAAGGACTTCTCGCGGACCAACGGGCTGCTGGAGGACATCCGTCAGTCGATGCTGGCGGTGGCGGAGCGCAAGCGGTTGGCCGACGAAGCTCGCCCGAAGAACGAGCGAACGCACACGCCGGGCCAGCCCATCGAGTGGGTTCCGTCGTCGAGCGGCGGGACGACGGCTTCGGCGGACACGGGAGGCAAGACGCCAGCGCAACCCGGGTCGAATCCTTCGGCCCCGCCAGGCGAGGGGCGACGCGCCAATCCGGTGGTCGTGAGCCCGTTGAACCGCAGCGTGTCCGGGGACGGCAATCGGTAGGCGATGCGAGAAGAACGGCTGCTGGGCGAGATCTTCGTGAAGCACGGGCTCCTTCCGCCCGAGCGCCTCGAACCGCTCTTCGCCCTTCAGAAGGAGCGCGGCGCCGATCTGATGGGGCTCATCGTCAGCAGCAACATCGCCGACGAGCACGCCCTCGCCGAGGCGCTCGCCCGCGAATCCGGGCTGCCGTACGTCCGCAAGATCGACGTGGACGCGATCCCGATTCAGGCGGCTACGGCGCTGCCGATCACGTATGCGAAGGCCAACCGGGTGCTGGTGACGGCCGACGAGGAGAACGTAGCCTCGCTGGTGTGCGCGGACCCGTTCGACACCGCGACCCTCGACGACGTGCGGGCGCTGTTGCGCAAGCCGATCGACGTGACGATCGCGGGCAGCGAGACGATCGTCGAGGCGATCAACCGTGTGTACGAGCGCCAGGTCGGGGCGGCGAGCGAGCTGAAGACCGAGGGAGAGGTTGACGACGACGGGGACATTGTCGACATTCTGGACTCGGACGACGAGGCGCCGATCATCCGGTGGGTGCGTTCGCTGTATCGGCAGGCGGTGAAGGAGCGGGCGAGCGACATCCACATCGAGCCGGAGGAGCGCGAGGTCGTGGTGCGGTATCGCATCGACGGCAAGCTGTACGTGGCGAAGCGTGCGCCCCGGCAGTTTCTCAACTCGATCGTGTCGCGCGTGAAGATCGAGGCCGGGCTGAACATCGCGGAGAAGCGCCTTCCGCAGGACGGACGCATTTCCTTCAAGATCGCGGGCAAGAGCATCGACGTCCGCGTGTCCACGGTGCCCACGAGCCGCGGGTTCGAGCGGATCGTGATGCGTCTGCTGCACAAGACGAGTGTGCTGCTCGACCTGACGGATCTGGGATTCAGCAGGCGCGACTACGCCTTGATGGATCTGGCGATTCGCAGGCCGAACGGGATCATCCTGGTGACGGGGCCGACGGGAAGCGGCAAGACGACGACGCTGTACGCGTGTCTGAACCGCATCAACCAGCCCGAGCTGAACATTCTGACGGCGGAGGATCCGGTCGAGTACGAGATCGGCGGCATCCACCAGGTGCACGTCCAGCCCAAGATCGGGCTCACCTTCGCGAGCGCCCTGCGCGCCTTCCTCCGTCAGGATCCCGACGTCATCATGGTCGGCGAGATCCGCGACAAGGAAACCTCCGAGATAGCGATCCACGCGTCGCTCACGGGCCACCTCGTGCTGTCGACGATCCATACGAACGACGCGGCGAGCGCCGTGACGCGCATGGTGGAGATGGGGATCGAGCCGTTCCTGGTTCGCTCCTCGGTGCTGGCGATCCTGGCGCAGAGGCTCGTGCGCGTGCTGTGTCCGGCTTGCAAGGAGCCGTACACGGCGACCGCCTACGAGCTCGGCCAGCTCGGGATCGACCCCGAGCGAAGCCGGTGGCGTCGCGAGCGCAGGCTCTCGGCGAAGTACATCGTGCACGAACTCGACTACAAACCGATCGGCTGCGAGGAAGGCGAGTTCCCGACCTTCTACCGCGCCAAGGGGTGCGACGCCTGCCTGGGGACCGGCTTCACCGGACGCCGCGGAATCTACGAGCTGCTCGTGGTCGACGACATCGTCGGGCCGCTCATCCTGAGGAACGCCGACGCGATGACGATCAAGCGGGCGGCAGTGGAGCGTGGGATGGACACGCTTCGCGACGACGGCGCGCGTAAGGTGCTGGAAGGGCTCACCACGGTGTCGGAAGTGGTGGCGGCCACGCAAGAAGACGTCGCGGAGGAGTAGCGCATGGCCGTCTACGAATACCGCGGAGTCCTCGTCGCCACGGGCAAGCCGGCCAAGGGGGTGCGCGACGCCGACAACCCGAAGGCGCTGAGGGTCATCCTGCGCCGCGAGGGGATCATGCTGACCTCGGCCACGGAGGAGGCCAAGGCCAAGGCCAGCAGCCGGCGGAACATCGACCCATTCGCGATCTTCCGACGAGTCGGAACCGAGGACGTGGCCTCGATGACGCGCCAGCTCGGCACGCTGGTGCGTGCGGGGATCCCGCTGGTGGACTCCATCAGCGCGCTGACCGAGCAGGTCGAGAAGGAGGAGATGAAGCGCGTGCTGACGGCGGTACGCGAGCGGCTCAACGAGGGCATCGCCTTCGCCACGGCGCTCGAGCAGCACAAGCGCATTTTCGAGCCCATCTACGTGAACATGGTGGCCGCTGGCGAGGCATCCGGCACGCTCGAGCAGGTGCTCGAGCGGCTCGCGGACTTCCTCGAGAACCAGGCCCGTCTCAAGGGCAAGGTGGGCGCCGCCCTCGCCTACCCCCTGCTCATGCTCCTCATCGGCGTCGTCCTCGTCTCCGTCCTGATGGTCGCCGTCGTCCCCAAGGTCACCAGCATCTTCGAGAGCATGGACCAGGCTTTGCCCTGGTACACCGAGGTGCTCATCGGGGTCTCCAAGTTCTTCGCGGGGTACTGGTGGGTCATCGCGCCGCTGATCGGCCTGGCGATCTACGCCTTCCAGCGCTGGAAGAAGGGCCCCAAGGGCAGGATGAAGTGGGACACGTTCACCCTGCGCGTCCCGGTGTTCGGCCGGCTTCTGATGATGCTGGCCGTGGCGCGGTTCTCCCGCACGCTCTCGACGCTGCTGGCTGCGGGCGTTCCGTTGCTCAAGGCGATGGAGATCTCGCACCGCGTGCTGACCAACGTGCGGCTCGAGGAGGTGGTCAAGGAGGCGTCGGGATCCATCCGCGAGGGAGAGAGCATCGCCGAGCCGCTGCGGAGAAGCGGGTACTTCCCGCCGATCGTCACGCACATGATCGCAGTCGGCGAGAAGAGCGGTCAGTTGGAGAACATGCTCGAGAACGTTGCCAAGAGCTACGACTCCCAGGTCGAGGTGCGCGTGCAGGCGCTCACCAGCGTGCTCGAACCGATCATGATCCTGTTCATGGGCGGGTCCGTGGGCTTCATCGCCTTCGCCATCCTGATGCCCCTCATCCAAATGAATCAGTTCGTCAAGTGAGCTTGAAGTTCGACAGGTCCGGAGCATGGTGCGCAAACGTTTGGCCGACAGTTCGATCGTGCTGCCCTGGGAGCGGCGCGGAGGACTGTTCCGTCGCCTCGGGCTGTCGCGCGCACGCCCCCTGTTGGTGACGCTCTCCGTCGTCCTGCTGTTCGTCGCCATCGGCGTGAGGGAGCACCAGAACGCCGGAATACGCGCCACACAGGCCTCGTTGCTCGTGGTGCGGCAGGCGCTCGATCGGTACCGTGCCGACCACGGGGGCAGGTGCCCTGCGGAGCTAACGGAGTTGGAGAAGGGCAACTACATCCACCGCGTTCCGACGGACGCGTGGGGGAGGCCGTTCGACCTGGCGTGTCCGGGCAGGTTCGAAGCTGCCTCCTACGAGCTTTCGTCCGCGGGTCCCGATGGGGAGCCGGGCGGACTGGATCGAATTGAATGAACGCAGCGAACGGAAAGGCGATGAGCGTGGGCCTCGTGAGACATCGGATGCAGCGGCCGCTGGAGTCGGAGCCGACATCCGTGCGCTTGCGGGGTGCTCGAATACGCGCCCTCCCGCTTCTCCCGTGCTATTCCAACCCCTGCTGTGCGGCCCTCTGCCGTCACCGAAGGAGTCCCCTGCCATGAACAAGCCCGCCGCCTTCGCAACTCGTGTCGCGCGCTCCTCCCAGCGCGGCGTAACCCTGATCGAAGTCCTGATCGTCGTCGCGATCATGAGCCTCATCAGCGCTGGCGTGACGGTCGCAGTCCTGCCGAAGTTCCGCGGAGCTCAGGTCGACACAGCCACGGGCAACGCCCGCGAGATCCGCAACTCCGCAAATCGCTGGCGCGCCAGCCACGGCGGCAGCGACTGCCCCACCGTCTCGCAGCTCGTGCAGGACAAGGAGATCGACTCCGCCTCCAAGACCGACGACCCGTGGGGTGTTCCGTTCAAGATCCAGTGCACCGAAGACGACACGACCGTCTCGTCTCCTGGCCCCGACAAGAAGGAAGGGACCAAGGACGACATCGTCGTTCCGAGCCCGAAGGGGGGCTGAACGCCCTTTCAAACCGTTGATGCCGTGACGCGACATGTGACGACTCCAGCCCGTTCCAGAGGCCTGACGCTCATCGAGCTGATGGTCGTGATGGTGCTCGTCACGATCGTGACCGCCAGCGTGATCGTGGGAACCGGCGCCGCGGCCAACGCGCGCGTCAAGTCCGCTGCCACGCTCATCATGAGTGCGATCCGGGTCGCCTACGGGCGCTCTTCGGCGATGTCCAAGCCGATGCGAGTGGTCTTCGATCTCGATCACGGATCCATCCTCATCGAGCAGGCAGACAAGCCGATGCTGGTACGGCGCGACGACGAGACGAAGACGGGGGGAGCGGAGGGGGCGACGCCGCAGGAGCAGGCGGCGATCAAGGATGCGGAGAAGATCATCAAGGGGCCTCGCGCTCCGCGACCCGCGTTTCGACCGGTGAAGGCGCTGGGGTTCGAGGCAGACGATCCGAGCAAGGGACGGGAGCTGGGCTCGGGGGTGAAGATCCGTCGCTTCGAGGTTGCGCATGCGAAGGAGCCCCAGTTCGAGGGGCGCGGCTACCTGTTCTTCTTCCCAGGAGGCATGACGGAGCGCGCGGCGATCCAGCTTGCGCGGACCGGTGAGGAGGAGGCGCAGCTCACGGTGTTGGTGTCTCCGCTGACGGGCAAGGCGAAGCTGGTAGCGGGCGGCAAGTCGATCGATCTCGAGCGTTCCGACACGGGCGAACGCGAGGACAGGGGGTTCTGATGCGCAAGCGTGCGTTCACCCTGCTCGAGGTCATGGTCGCGGTGGCCATCCTGGGGCTTGCCCTGACCTCGATCCTGTCGGCCCAGGCGGGGCTGTTCTCCGCGGGATCGCATGCGCAACGCGAGTCGCTGGCGATCGGGTTGCTCCGCTGCAAGATGGGGGAGATCGAGGAGCGCCTGCTGAAGCTCGGGTATCCGGAGCTCGACAGCAAGGAAGAGGGCATCTGCTGCGACGATCCGCAGGCTGCGGAGGGCTTCCGCTGCACGTGGGACATCCAGCGCGTGGAGCTTCCGCAGCCCCTGGCGATGGACACGGTCGACGGTGGCTCGTCGATCTCGTCGGTGCTGAACCCGACGGGCAGCGCGAGCCCGATGCCTGCGAGCACGGGGGCGATGGGGGCCTATGGCGGCGGGATGATGCCACCGATGCCGAACGGGGTCGGCGCGTTCGGAACGCTGTTCCAGGTGGGGACGAGCGATGCTGGCATCGGGATGATGGGGTCTGACGGCGGGCTGAGCTCGCTGGCCAACATGATGGGCGGGGCCACGAGCACGGGGGTGGCCGGGCTTGCGCCGCTCGTGATGACGATCGTGTATCCGTCGCTCAAGCCGATGCTCGAGGCGAGCATTCGCAAGCTGACGGTGAAGGTCGAGTGGACGGAGGGGTTGCGGAAACACGAGCTGACGATCGTGCAGTATGTGACGAACCCGATGCGGGGCGGGTTCATGGGGATGCCGCTGGGCGCCGGGTCCGGGATGCCGGGTATGCCTGGGATGCCTGGGGTGTCGGGGCAGTTTGGCGCTTCGAATCCTGGGACGACGACGACATCGACGCCCCAGCTTCCGGGATTGCCGACGGGGAGATGAGGATGCGGACTCCCCGAGGCATGACGCTGCTCGAGGTGATGGTCGCCATCGGCGTGCTGGCGATGGTGGGGACGCTGATCTACGGGGCGGCCTACGGGCTGACGCGTTCGAAGACGACGGTCGGAACGAACAACGCGCGGTATCGGGAGGGGCGTGCGGCGCTGCGTCGGATCAACGACGAGATGTCGGCGGCGTTCCTGTCGATGCATCAACCGATCAACCCGGCGCTCAACGTTCGTGTGACGCTGTTCGCCGCGACCAACGGATCCCCCGCGGACCGGGTGGACTTCGCGTCGTTCTCCCACATTCGCGTGGCCCACGACGCGCACGAGTCGGATCAGGCGGAGCTCTCGTACTTCGGCTCGCCCGATCCGGATGTTTCGGGGAAGGTTGACGTGGCGAGGCGGCAGCAGCCGATCATCGACATCGATCCGAAGCGAGGCGGGCGGGTCGACGTCCTTGCGGAGAACATTGATCTGTTCGATCTGCGCTATCTCGATCCGAACACGGGGATGTGGCAGGACACGTGGGACACCACGCAAGCGACGGGGCAGATCGGGCGTCTTCCGCTTCAGGTCAAGGTGACACTGGTGCTGCGGGATGGTCCCGGCGGCAAGAACATCCCGTTCGTCACGCGCATCCAGATGCAGATGACGAGCGCACTGAACTTCGCCATTCCCCGATGAGCACGCGTCCCGCCTTCCAGCGATCACGGCCCGTCGCGCGGCGGAGGCGCCGTTCCGATCAGCGCGGGATTGCGCTGATCATGGTGATGGCGGCGATCACCGTGCTGACGGTGGTGCTGGTGGAGTTCCAGGACGAGTCGTCGGCCGACGTATCTGCGGCGTTCACGGACCGCGACACGCTCAAGGCGGAGTACATCGCCAAGAGCGGCCTGGCGTTGTCGCGTCTTCTGATTGCCGCGGAGCCGACGATCCGCGCGGCCATCGCGCCGATGTTCATGATGCTCGGCATGAAGTCGGCGCCGCAGATCCCGGTCTGGGAGTTCTCGGATCGCGTGCTGGGCGCCTTCAACGACACCGAGGGGGCCGCCGAGTTCACGGCCCTGGCCAGCGTGGATCTCTCCAAGGGCAAGAACCTCGGTCTGCAGGGTGGGCGGTTCGAGCTGGTGATTGTCGACGAGGACTCAAAGCTGAACGTGAACGTCGCGGCCCGGGGCGATGCCTTCAGCCAGCAGCGGGTGGCGATGGAGCTGCTGGGGCTGATGTCGGCCGAGCAGTTCAACCCGCTGTTCGAGGGGCGCGATCGGGACGGGCAGTATTCGGATCGGCCGACGGTGTGCTCGGCGATCATCGACTGGGCGGATCCGGACGAGAGCAGCTTCCCATGCGACATTCGCGCGATGGCGACGGCGCAATCGACGGCGGCTGAGGATTCCTTCTACGCGATGATCGATCCGCCGTATCGTCGGAAGAACGCGCCTTTCGACAGCCTGGATGAGCTGCGGCTGGTGCGTGGGGTTGGAGAGGACTTCTGGGCGACGTTCGTGGATCCGGAGCCTGGGAATCCGAAGAAGCGGATCATGACGGTGTGGGGGTCCGGGGCGATCAACGTGAACACGGCGAATGCGCAGACGCTTCTGGCGATCGTGTGTTCGGGGGTCGCGCCGATGACGCCGTTGTGCGTGGACCCGATGCAGACGCAGAAGTTCCTGATGCTGGTGTCGCTGATCCGCGGGTTCACGGCCGGGGCTCCGATGTTCGGTTCGCCCAAGGACTTCATCAAGATCATGCAGGGTGGCGGGCTGTTCGGGCCGATGCTCGTGGCCATGGGCGTCCCGCCGGTCCAGTTCCTTTCGGAGGCCGAGACCGCGAAGATGCTCACGACCGAGAGCAAGGTGTTCAGCGTGTACTCCGACGGCGTGGTGAAGGGGTTCCGTCGGGAGACGCGGGTTCGCATCCACTCGGTGGTGGACTTTCGATCGGCTCCCGCGCCGGGCTATGGTCAATCCTGGGCCACGCCTGCAGCGATGGGCTCGGGCGCCATGCCCGGGCAGTTCGGCGCCGGAGTCCCGGCCATGCCCAACCCGGCCGGGACAGGCGCCACGCAGTTCGGCGCCACGCCCCCGGCCGGAATGGACCCCAACGCCATCAACGGCGCTCTTGCACCCAACCCCGGCGGCACGATCATCTACTATCGCCTCGAGTAGGAACCACGCATGTCCTGGCTTCTCGGTATCGACATCGGTCATCAGAGCGTTCGAGTCGTGCAGCTACGAACCAGCTACCGCCACGTCACGCTCGAGTCGGTCCAGGAACGCTCCCTCTCGGAGTTCCCTTCGATTGCCGACGCTATCCGCGCGTGCGTTCCGCCCTCCCACGCACGCACCGAGTCGGTTGCGACCAACCTCGAAGGCGACCGGGAGTTCATCCGTCTGCTCGACCTGCCCCCCACGGCGGTCAAGCAGCTCGCCGAGGTGCTCCCCTTCGAGCTCGAAGCGCAGCTCCCCTTCGAGCTCGATCAGACGGTCTTCGACAGCCGCCAGCTACCCCGCCGGAGCAGCAGTGAACCGCTCCAGGTGCTGTGTGCGGTCGCGCGGACCGAAGACGTTCGGGAGCGGATCGATCTCATCCGCAGCGGTGCGGGGCTGGAGCCGCAGAACGTGGAGCCGGCCTGCATCGCGCTCGGAAACCTCGCGCCGTTCGTGCCGGAGCTGCAGGGAGAGGGGCCGATTGCTGTAGCCCACCTCGACTCGGATCTGACCGACGTGGTGTTCCTCAAGTCGGGGCAGGTTCACTTTGCGCGCACGGTGAGCGGGGGGACGGGTGGGTTGCCGGCATCGGCGGCACCGCTTGCCCGGGATCTTCGCCAGACCCTGATGGCGTGGAGAGCGGTGGGAGGAGCCGTCCCGACGGCCCTCTACCTCACCGGCCCTGGGGCACTTCTTTCGGGTGCCGAAGCATTTCTCACCTCGGAGCTCGGGATGCCGGTCACGCCGCTGCCGACGCCCAAGCTCGAAGGCATCACGACCGAGAACACCGCAGCGGTCGTGCGGGCCACCCGGGCGATCGCGCTGGGCCTCGGGCTGACACCGCGCGCGCGCGGGTTGAACCTGCGGCGTGGGCCGTTGGCGTACGAGCGCGGCTACGGCTTCCTGCGCGAGAAGGTCCCGCTGCTGGCGGGGCTGGGGGCAGTCATCGCGGTGAGCTTCCTGTTTTCCACGTGGGTCGAGGCGCACACGCTCGCCACGCAACGCGACACGCTCGAGGAGGCCCTGGGTCTGGTGACCAGGCAGGTGCTGGGCGAGACGATCCGGGATCCTGAGAAGGCGATGGACACGGTGGGTCCGGGGACGACGGGAGCGGATGAGGATCCGATGCCGCACATGGATGCCTTCGACGTGCTGGTACAGCTCTCGAAGGCGGTGCCCGACGACATCGTGCACGATGTCGAGGAGCTCGATGTGCAGCGCGGCAAGGTGACCATCAACGGCATCGTGCCGACGATCCCCGACACCCAAACGATCGCCGACAACCTCAAGGAGGTCGCCTGCTTCCGCAACGTGAAGGTCGTGCGCACGTCGCAGGCCGTGAACGCCGACAAGCAGAAGTACGTGATGGAGTTCGAGATACGCTGTCCCGGCGAGGGGACCGACAAGGAGAAGAAGAAGGACAAGGAGAGCGCTCCGGCCGAGGCGGCATCGAGTGAGGCCCCTGTCAAGACGGAGGGCAAATGAAGCGGCTGAGGGAGTGGTTCGACGGTCTGGCGGAGCGAGAGCGGCGCTTGATCGTGGTCTTCGGCGCCGTGGTCGGGGTGTTCTGCCTGTTCATCATCCCGTACCTGGTCTCGCTGACGCTCGATTCGAGGCGCGAAGAGGTCGGGGAGCTGCGCAAGGCGATCGCGATGGTGCAGAACGCCAGGGACAAGGTTGCGGGCAGGCAGCACAAGCGCGACACGATCGCAGCCCGCTACGCGAACAAGGCCCCACCGCTCGCAGGATTCATCGAGAGCTCAGCCAAGAGCGCGAACCTCGCGGTTCCCGAGTCCCAGGATCTGTCCGATCTCCCGCACGGCAAGAAGTTCACCGAGCGGTCCACGACCATCCGCCTGCGCAAGGTCGGCATGCTCGCCCTCACCCGCATGCTCGAGAAGATCGAGGGGTCGGGCCACCCCGTCGTCATCTCCAAGCTCCACATCCGCAAGCGCGGCGGGGAGACCGACTCCTATGACGTCGAGATGAACGTCTCGGCCTTCGACACGGTGAGCTCCGGCAAGGATGCCCGCCCTGCCGACAGCGCGAAGCCTGCTTCCAGCGGAGATTCCCGATGACACCCCGAATGAAGAAGCTGCTGCTCTGGATCGGGTACCCCGCGTTCTACCTGTTCTGCTTCTTCGTCTTCGCGTACCTCACCTTCCCCTTCGAGCACCTGCGCGATCGCATCGTCGTCGAGTTCGCCAAGGACCAGCAGAAGACCGGCGGCACGATGCGCCTCGAGATTGAGAAGCTCACGTCGTACTGGCTCTCGGGGATCGACGCCCGAGGAGTGCGGCTGATCTCGCCGGCGCCGCCGGTTGGGGCTGACGGCGTGAAGAAGCCGGCGCCCGAGGTCGAGATCGAGCGGCTCACGGCGCGGGTTTCCGTGCTGCCTTTGTTGATCGGAAGGGTGACCGTCAATGTGACGGCGAGCGCCATGGGCGGCACGATCGAGGCCTCCACCTCGAAGAGAGGGGAGGAGCGCCGGATCGAGGCAGATCTGGAGAGCATCGCCGTGGGGAGGTTCCCTCCCCTGGTCGATATGGTCGGGTTGCCGATGGAGGGGAACCTGAAGGGGCACGTCGACATCACGATGCCCGAAGGCAAGCTCGCCAAGACCAACGGGACGATCAAGCTGGCGTTCGCGGACTACGCTGTGGGCGACGGCAAGACGAAGATCAAAGACACGATTGCGCTGCCGAAGATGACGATCGGCGAGCTGACGTTGGACTGCGACGTCAAGGACGGGGTGGCGCGGGTGACGAAGCTGGCGGCATCCGGCAGGGACCTGGACTTCTCGGCGGATGGGAAGATCACGCTGAGGGATCCGTTCGCGGACAGCCAGGCGGACATGTACATGCGGTTCAAGTTCTCGGACGGGTATCGGAACCGCAACGACACGACGAAGAGCATTTTCGGAGCTCCGGGGAGCACGACGCCGGCGCTGATCGAGCTGGCGGATCCGAAGATGAAGGCGTCGAAGCGCCAGGACGGGTTCTACGGCTGGCACGTATGGGGTTTGGTCAAGAGCCTGCGCTACGACCCCTCACCGGCGGGAGCGGCCTCTTCGGGCGGCGGAGCCAACCCGGTACGCGGCGGATTCACGAGGCAGTAGCCACCGGGACAAGAAAGCCTCCGCAGCGCGGCCGCTTCCCTCTACAATCCGGCGCCGTGCAACGCCCTACTCTCATCGGTGTCATCCATCTGCCTCCGCTGCCCGGCAGCCCCCTGGCAGCCCTTCCCATCCAGGACATCGTCCGCCGCGCGGCGGAGGAGTCCGCCATCCTCGCCGAGGGCGGCTTCCACGCGATCATCCTCGAGAACTTCGGCGACCTGCCGTTCTTCCCGCATCGTGTGCCGTCGATCGCGGTCGCAGCGATGACCGCGTGCGCCTGCGAAGTCCGGCGTGCCGTCTCCCTTCCGCTCGGCATCAACGTCCTTCGCAACGACGCGAGCTCCGCGCTCGCCATCGCGATCGCGAGTCGCGCCGACTTCATCCGGATCAACGTTCACTGCGCAGCGAGACTCACCGACCAGGGGATCGTCGAGGGGCTCGCCCACGACACCCTGCGCGAGCGCAAGGCCCTCGGAGCAGAGCGGATCGCGCTGTACTGCGACGTGGACGTGAAGCACGCCGCTGCGATCGCCCCGCGGGACATCGGAGACGAAGCCGAGGAGCTGGCCGAGCGCGCGCTCGCCGACGCGATCCTCGTCACCGGAGCCGGGACGGGACGCTCGGTCGCGCTCGGGCAAGTGAAGGCGGTCAAGGCCCGAGTTCACGTGCCGGTGCTGGCGGCCAGCGGCACCACGGTGGAGACGTTGCCGGAGGTGCTTGCCGCGTGCGACGGGGTGATCGTCGGCTCTGCGCTCCGGAAGGACGGGAAGGCAGGAGCCGAGTTGGAACCTGCGAGGGTTCGCGCGTTTGCCGAGGCGTTCGGTCGCGCTGCGAGCCGTGGGGATGGACATGCTCGCTGACGCGATCGATCGCAGGACGTCGCTTCCCCGGCCTCTCCGAGTGCTCATGGTCGCCTCGGAGGTCGCGCCGCTGGCCCGCGCGGGCGGTCTGGGCGACGTGGTCCACGGTCTCGCCCGATCGCTGGGCGCCATGGGTGTCGAGGTCGTCATCGTCACCCCGCTCTACGGTGTCACCTCGCTCGACTCGGTGCCCCAGGCGCGTCCGTGGAGTCGGCCGCTGTGGACTCCGATCGGCGGCGATGTCCGGGACGTGGGCGTTCTGGAGACGAGCATCGCGGACGACGTTCGCGTGTGTCTGCTGGACTGTCCGCCGCTGTATGCTCGCGGCGGGATCTACCGGGACGACGCTGGGGACTTCGCGGACAACGACATGCGTTTCGCGGTGATGTGCTCCTCGGCGCTGCGGGTAGCGGAGGAGATCTGGGATGGCCCTCCGGATGTGCTGCACGCGCACGACTGGCACGGCGCGCTCGCGGTTGCCTACGCGCGCTTGTCGGATTCCCCGGAGTGGCGCAACGCGGTGAGCGTGTTCACGATCCACAACCTGGCGTTCCAGGGGTTGTTCCCGATCCAGCGCGCGCCTGCGCTCGGGCTGCCGGAGAGCGCGTTGCACAACGAAGCGCTCCGGCACGGTGATGCGGTCAACCTGCTGAAGGGTGGGATCGTTTACGCGGACCGTGTGACGACGGTGAGTCCCACCTATGCGCGGGAGATGCTGAGTCCCGAGCTGGGCTGCGGGCTCGACGGCGCGCTGCGCGCGCGTTCGGGGCGCCTGTTCGGCATCGTGAACGGCATCGACACCCAGCTCTGGGATCCGTCGCGCGATCGAGCGCTCGCGGCCCGATACGACGCTCACGACATGACAGGACGCGTTGCCTGCAAGAGCGCGCTCGAGGCGGAGCTCGGGCTGGATCCAGGCTCGGATGCTCCGTTGGTCGGAGTGGTCAACCACCTCATTCCGCAGAAGGGCATCGACATCCTTCTCGAGGCCCTCCCCACGCTGCTCGACGAGGGGCTGCGGTTTGCGATCGTCGCGGTGGGAGACGGCGAGCTGGAGCGCGCGCTCGCGAGCGCAGCGTCGCGCCGCCCCGACCGCGTCGCGTTCCGTGCCGTGTTCGGCGATCCGATCGCCCGCCGCGTCTACGCCGGCGCCGACCTCTTCGCAATGCCGTCGCGCTTCGAGCCGTGCGGGCTCGGACAGCAGTACGCGATGCGCTACGGATCGGTCCCCGTCGTGTCGGCCGTAGGCGGCCTCGCCGACACCGTGGAGCAAGCCGACGACTCGGGGGCGAGAGGGACGGGGTTCCTCTTCTCCCAGATCGATCCTGCCGGCCTGATCGAAGCGATCCGCAGGGCACTGAAGGTTCGCAAGGACACGGCAGCGTGGAAGCGGATCGTTCGGAACACGATGCTTCGGGACGCCTCCTGGGAGGCGAGCGCGCGAAGGTACTTCGCGGTGTATAGGGAGCTTGCAGGCGCTGCTCCCCGCCCTTCCCTCCCCCCTCCGCCTCCTGCCGGCGAGGGCGGCTGACACCGACGGACGGCCTGCTCCAACCGAACCTGGCGAATCGCAACATGGCTTCCAAGACACGAACGGCTCTGACGACGCTCACCATCGACATCGGTGGTCAGGGCATCAAGGGGATGACCATCCAGGGCACGGAGACGATCGCCGCTCCTCGGCACCGTCTCAAGACACCGCGCCCTGCGACTCCCGACGCGGTGATCGACACCATCGTCAAGGTGATGCATCACTTCCACGACTATCATCGCGTCACCGTGGGCTTCCCCGGGGTGGTCGTCGGGGGAGTCGTGGACACGGCTCCGAACCTCGACGGACGATGGAAGGGCGTGCATCTCCAGGAGCGCCTTGTGGAGGCCGCGGGGATTCCGCTTCGCGTGATCAACGACGCCGACATGCAGGGATTCGGGGCGATCGAGGGGAAGGGCGTGGAGATGGTGCTCACGCTGGGGACCGGGGTGGGGAGCGCGTTGTTCGTCGAAGGGCGGCTGGTGCCCAACCTGGAGTTCGGGCACCACCCGTTCGAGCACGATGAGACCTACGAGGAGCGGTTGGGTCAGACCGCGTTGAACGAGATCGGTCCACGCCATTGGAACCGTCGCATGGTGCGGGCGATCAAGCTGCTGCGCCGCATCTTCAACTTCCGCAAGCTGTATCTCGGGGGCGGGAACTCGCGCATCATCGACTTCCAGCTTCCCGCCGACGTCGTCGTGGTGAAGAACTCCATCGCGTTTGCGGGCGGGGCGAAGATGTGGGAGCTCGGCTGAGCGCATTCGTTCGCGACAGCCGGAGGATCGTTGGCAGGAGGGGGGAGAGGGGCAGGATCGCCGGGAGGATCCTGCCCCGTGGGCGCGCTGTACGCGGGCTGTCAGGAGTCGATGCCGATCTGGAGCTTGCGTCGGAGACCGAAGTACTCCTCGCTGACCGAGTAGAGCACGAGCTCCTTGAGCCGGTCCTTGTGGCTGACCGGTGACGCGGTCTCGTCGGAGATCTTGACCATGTCCATGGCCACCTCGAGGTCGTGGGCGACCAGGAGTCCGGCGCGATCGGCGGTGAGGTCGACGGCAGCGATCCATCGCTTGAGGTCGAGGGAGCCTCCTCCCTGCAGGAGCTTGGAGACGAGGCTGGCGAGGCGTTCGCGGATGGAGCCGCTGAGATGTGCGGTGAGCGCCTTGAGGTTCTCGGCGACGGGGCCTTCGAGATCGGCCGAGATCGGGAACTGGGGGGCGTTCATCTTGATGGCGGCGAAGACCCAGGCTTTGAGGCCGGTGCCGGTGGGGACGAGGTGCCGGACGTACATGCCGGGGCGGTAGTAGCAGAGGTGGCGGGCGACCATGAACGCCGCTTGCTGCTGGGGCAGCTCGATTTCGAACGCCGCGCGTCCCAGGACGATGGAGGGGATCTGGGCGTGGAGGAAGTTGATGCCGCCTTGGTCGTTGATGTTCTGGAAGGTGGGAGGGGCCTGCATCCCGAGGACGCCGGCAGCGTAGTAGATCGTCTGCGAGATCGGGTAGGGGTGCATCGACAGCTCGATGGCGTAGCGCTGGTCGTACCCGAGGTTCTCGAGGGTGTCGGCGCGCGTGGCGAGGATGGCCGGCTCGATCAGGGCGAGGATCGCCGTGAGGATCGGATCGGCATTCTCGTGCATCAGCAGCTTGATCCAGTCGTCGTCGACGAGGCAATCCTTCGCCGGGGCAGCGCCTTCGGCGCGCATGCGACGGTAGAAGCGCTCCTCGTCGGGCTCCGCGAAGCCCAGGACCGTCAGCGCCTGGCACATGCACCACGCTCCGTCGGCGCGCTTGGCCTCGGTGTAGAGCTTGCGGAGAAGCTTGTAGGACTCGGCGCGGCCGGCGTTCTGCTTCATGAGCGCGCGGTGAGCGACGACAGCCTTGTCGAGGTACTGAGCGGGGTTCGAGGCGTACATCGAAGCGAGCAGCTCGTTGCGGGAGGGGTTTTCCGGATCGAGCATCTGGGCGGCTTCGTATGCATCGACGGCCTCGTTCATGAGGTTGAGCTTCTTGTGGTACAGCTCGCCGAGCTCATCGAAGGTCCTGAGGATCGTGTCGCGGTCGGAGCGTTCGGTGGCGCGCTCGAGGCGGACCTTGAGCATCTTGTCGACGCCTTCGAAGTCCTCCTTGTCGCGGCGCAGCTTCAGCGCTTCATCGAGGGCCTTGTCGTTGGAGGGGTCGAGTTCGAGGACCTTGTCGAGGAACTCCAAGGCCTTGTCGGGCTCGTTCATCTGCTGCGCGGTCACCATCGCGGCGGTGTGGACGTACTTGGCCTTCTGCTTCTTGTCGTCGACGAAGTCCGCGAGCTTGAGCACGATCTCGACGAGCTTCTGCCAGTCCTTGTTCTCGGAGTAGACCTGCATGAGGCGCGTGAGGAGCTTGCGGTCCTCGGGGCGCTCCTCGAGGGCGGTGGCGAAGCTCTTGGCGGCGCGGGTGCGATCGTTGAGCTTGGAGGCGCAGACCTCGCCGATCTCGACGAGGAGGTCGACTCGTTCGTCGCCGGAGGCGACATCGAGCCTGCGGCTCTTGATGCGGATGACCTCTTCCCAGTCGCCTTTGGTCTCGTGGACCTTCGCGATGGCCGCGAGAGGTTCGGGTGCCGACGGGTCCATATCGGCTGCCTCGCTGAGGGACTTGAGGGCGGTGACGGCGTCACCGGCGCGACGGGCGGCCTCGCCGTGGCGGAACAGGACAGTGGAGCGGTCGCTGCCGACAAGGCGAGAGCCGGCCTCTTCCAGGATGGTGGAGTACAGCTGCAGGGCCCGCTTGGGGTCGCCGTGGTCGAAGAAGACCTTGGCGGCAGCCTGCATGGAGTCGAGGTCGCCGGGCGACAGCTCGAGCAGCTTGTCGCAGTGTGCGAGGGCCTTTTCGGAGGAGCCGGTTCGCGCGAGGCTGTCGACGTAGCGGCGCAGGGAACGACCGCCCTGTTCCTTGGGGAGGACGTCGATTCGTGTCACGACGCTTTCGAGGTGGTGGGCCGCCTCGATGAAGCGCTCGGCCTCGTAGGCCAGGTCACCCAGCAGGACGAGCGCATCGATCTGCGTGGCATCGTAACGAAGAGCGTCCTTGGCGGCCGTTTCCGCGCGGGCGTTGTCCTTGAGCTTCTCTCGCGCGAGCCTGGCGATCTCGGCAGCGAGCTTCGCTTTACTGCTGGCGACGTCGGCGAACTCGATCTCCTTGAGCAGCAGCTCGATCGCCGCGCCAGCCTCGCCGCGGTCGGCGTAGATCGCGCGCAGCGCATTGGAAGCGGAGCTCTCTTTCGGGTTGGCGTCGAGGGCCATCTTGTAGCGGCTGACGGCGCCGTCCAGGTCGCCTCTTGACTCGAGCATCTTGGCGGCGCGCACGTAGTGGTCACCGCGGTCCCTGGGGGTAGCGGCCTTCTCGGCCAGCGCTTCGATGGCCTTGAGGGCGGCTGCGGCATCGCCCGCCTGCTCACGCAGCATCGCGACGGTTTCGAGGGCTCCGGAATGGCCGGGCTCAATCTCGAGGACTTCCTCGTAGACCTTGATGGCCCGGTCCGGGGCGCCGACGTGATCGGAGAGGACCCTCGCACGCAGCAGCAGGATTTCGAGGCGCCTGGTCTTCTCCGTGGTGAGCTTGAGTTGCCGCTCGTACACGCCTGCGACGTCCTCCCAGCGGTTCAGCGCGCGGTAGTGCTTTCCGAGACCGTCGAGCGCCGCTTCGTGCGCCGGATCGACCTCGAGGATCGCCTCGAGGGCCTTCGCAGCCTTGTCGTGGTCGAGGAACTCGTCCTCCCAGATCTTCGCGATCCGCTCGAAGAACGCGATCTTCTGGCGCGGCGTCGAGGCCAGTGCGGCCTGCCGCTCGAGGTTCCCGAGCAGCTCCTGGAACTTGGAGCTCTTGATGAAGATCTGCTCGAGGGAGGTGAGGGCCTTGAGGTTCGTGTCATCCGCGACGAGCGCCTGCTCATAGCGCTTCACCGATTCGGAGTACTCCTTGAGCTCCTCGTAGATGCCGGCGATGCGGACGAGGGCGTCGCAGCGTTCCGGGCCGCGCAGGGCCTCCGCGCGACGTTCGAGGATCCGGAGGATGCCGCGAGAGTTCTTCTCCTTGTCGTAGATCCGCAGCAGGGCGTCGCCGGCCTTCAAGTGGCCAGGGTCGGCTTCGATCACCTGCTCGTACAGCTCACGCGCCTTGGCCGGCTCGTTGAGTCGGGTCTCGAGGAGCTCGGCGGCTTCCGCGCGGTGGTCGCGCGCCTTGGCGGGATTGGTGGCAGCATCGGCGCGCCGCAGCAACACCTGCCCCAGCTCCGTGTACTGCTGCGTGGTGCGGAAGAGACTCGCCATCCCCTCCAGCGCCGCTTCGTTGTTCGTATCCGTCGCGATCACCGCCTGATAGCAAGGCAAGGCGGCATCGGGGCGCGCAAGCTTTGTCAGGTACCAGCCGGCGAGCCGCAGGAACAGGAGGTTCTTCTGATCGACCGGGAGTTCGCTGCGCGTGGCCTCCGCGAGCATCGCGATCGCGTCGCCCAGGGCCTGGACATCGCTGCCCACGTGCGTGTCGATCGCGTCGGCATACTCACCGTGCGACGGAGCTTCGGAGAAGGCCTTCGCGTAGGCGACGACGGCTTGCGCCTTGTCGTCGAGCTCCTCGGCGTAGATCCGTCCGATCTCGGCCATCGCCTCGGCCCGCGCGGCACCGTCCTCGGACAGCTCCACGCGGCCGAGCAGCATCTCGATGACTTCCTCGTACTTGCCCAACTGCTTGCGCACGTTCTCGAGCGCGGCGGAGGCGAGGTCGTCGGAAGCGTCGAGCTCGACGATCCACGAGTAGGCCTTTTCGGCTTCCTCGAGGTTCTTGAGGTTGGACTCGTACAGACGGGCGGCGCGGAAGAGCAGCGCCTTGCGGGTCTCGATCTTCTCGGGTTCGTCGCCTTCGATTTGATCGGCGGCGACGGTGAAGGCCTGCGCCACCTTCGCGGGGTCGGCGCCGTCCTCGACCGCCGCGTCGAGGGCGGCTGCGGCGGCCTCGTCATCCGGCGCAACGACGAGCGAATCGATGCACTTCGCGAGCTGCTCCTCGGTGATCTTCGGCTCGGCCTTCTTTGCAGCCTCGCCGGCGCGACCGAACTTCTCGAACTCCTCGAGCAGCACACGCGCGTCCTTCGGCCGCGCTGTTGCGTCCTTGGAGAGCAGGCGCGTGATGAACGCTCCGACCTCCTTGGTGACCCAGCCGCGGGGGCCGGCGGTCACGGGATCGGCGGGTGTGGACGAGAGGTGGGCGACGGCGAACTCGAACCCCGAGCGAGCGGGATACAAGGGCTTGCCGGTCAGGATCTCGTACATCAAGGCACCGAACGCGTAGACGTCGATGCGCGGATCGAGCCAGTCGCCGCGCACCTGCTCGGGGGCCATGGCGCGCGCCGCACCGAGCACGACGAACAGGTCCTGTCCATCGGAGGCGGGGCCCTTGAGCAGACGCAGGCGATCGAAGGCGGGGTCGAGCAGGATGATGCGCGGCTTGCCGGCCTCGCCGCGACACGTCAGCACGTTCTCGAGCTTGAGGTTGCCGTGGACCACGCGGCGCTCGTGGTAGACAGCCAGCGACTCCAGGATCCCACGAAGGATCGCGCGAGCCTCGTTCAGATGCATCGGACCGCTTCGCGCCGTCCGCGCGGCCATCGTCTGACCGTCCACGTGCTCGTAGGAGACCAGCGTCTGGCCGTCGATCGTCTCGATCTCCATGCCCGCAGGCACCCCTTCGTGCTTGATCCGTCCGACCAGACGGCAAGCCGCGGAGAACCGCGCGAGGCCACGACGTTGGGCCGAAGCCTCGGCGTGGAGCACCTTCAGCGCACGCTCCTGCCCGTCTCGCTTCGCGACATAGACTGTCGCGCAGGGGCCGCTACCGAGCTTGCGGACGATGGTCCACGGCCCGAGAGCATCCCCCGCATGCAGCTCCGTCGGCGCCGGCGCGCGCGAGAGGTGCTCCAGCACCTTGGGCTCGAAGAACCCCTTCGAAGCCTGCGCCGCGTCGCAGAGCGCTTCGATCGCATCCAGCTCCCTGCAGCGCTCCACCAACGCTCTGGCGAAGGCCGCTTTCGAGGACGTGCCGCCCACCTCCTCGGGGCTGAGCCCCAGGATGTCGCGCGACAGTTCCGTCAATCCCTCGAGCTCGAACGCACGTTCCAGCTCTCCTCGCAGTGTCTCGGTGTCCATGGCACTCGTCGCGTGGAAACCCGCCACGCGGTCGGGCTGCATTGGCCGGCGCATCGTAGCCAATTCCGACCGGGCGTGAACACGTCTTCCGCTCCGCGACCCCGATTTTCCGCCGGTTGATCCTTAGTTGGCTTTCCCAGCATTTCGTGGCAGGGTGGGCCCGTGCCTCGGATCGCTCTGCTCGTGGAGCGGGTTCTCCCGCTGACCATCCTGGCCCTTGCCGCCGTTGGTGCGCCCGTCATGGTCCTCTCGCCGGAGGGCCTCCCTCGCCTGCGCACGCTGCAGAAGGAAATGGCCCAGGTGCGTGCGGAAAACGCCGAGCTCACCCGCAACATCGAGCAGCTTCAGGACAAGGTCCGCCTCCTGAAGGAAGACCCCAGGACCGTGGAGCGCCTCGCCCGCGACGAACTCGGCATCGTACGCAACACCGAGGTCGTCTTCCAGTTCCCTGCTGCACGGTGACATCCCCTCGCCCTCGGCGTATCGTCCCGCCCCGTGACCGTCGAGCTCGCACGCCTGCTCCTCGCCTCCGGCGCCGTCTCCCGCGCCCAAGTCCAGGCCGCGCTCGCGGCGTCGTTCCACCAACGCGTCCCGTTCGTCTCCGCGCTGCTCGATCAGGGCGCCCTCGACGATCGCTCCTTCGCTCGCGAAGTCGCGTGCTCCTCCATTCCGGAAATCCGTCACGTCGTCCCCGTCGCCGAGCTCGTCGTTCGTCTCCCGCCACACATGTGCGCGAGCTTGCTCGCCGTTCCCGTCCGACAGGACACCGTCACCGGCACTATCGACGTCGCGACAGCGGATCCCCTCGACTCCCACGTGCAGTCGGAGTTCGCATTCCACCTGGATGCTCCGATCCGTCTGGTGCGGGCGCCTGTCGCCGCGCTGCGGGACGTCGTGCTCGTCATCGATCCCGACGAGGAGCCCATGGAACAGTCGGCCGGTCCGCTCGCATCGCGGACCGCGGCGTTCCGCCTCACGCCGGCCTTCGGCTCGGCTGCGGTCGAACGCTCGCAGCTCGAGCCAATTCCGCTCGTGCGGCGCAGCACTGCGCCCCGGGCCGCGGAGGCGCATGGCTCCGCGCCGACTACTCCGGCAGCTCGCGTCGCAGGAAGCACCTCGACCTCACCGCAACGCATCACGCCTTCGTCTGCGCAAGAGCAAGAGGCGGTCCAACGCATTCGACAGGCGCGCAGTCGAGACGAAGTCATCACGGAGCTCGTCGCCGCACTGTCCCCTGCAGCAGCGCGTTGCGGGGTGCTGGTCCACCGGCGCCACGCCTGGGTGGGCTGGACGTGTACCCCGGAGCTGGGAGACCGCGACGCGTTCCTCCGTGTGTCCGTTTCGACCAGCGAGGACTCGGCGCTGAGCGCCGTTGCCGACAAGGGGTGGTTCCTCGGCCACCTGCCGGCGACCGCAGCGCACGAGCCGTTGCTCCGGTTCCTGGGCACCCCGGCCAGCGAGGTATGCCTCGTCGCCGTCGAAGTCGCCGGTCGCCCGGTCATGCTCCTGCTCTGCACCGATGTAACAGACACGATGAACACGACGCGCCTTGCAGAGCTCCTCGCCGATGAAGCGGGCGAGGCTCTGGCGCGGATCCTGAGCTCCGAGAAGCGCTCCCGATGAGGTGAACAGATGTCCGGAACCCCGTCCCATCCCTACCGAACAGCACGCGCACGCTGGCAGGCGAAGTCCCTCGACAAGGCCAAGAAGGCCGCCAGGCCACGCCCGACCCCAGGCCTGCTTGCACGCGGCTTCGATCCACCTGACCTGTACGGTCCCGACGATCTCGACGAGCTCGGATTCGATCCTGCGCGCGATCTCGGGCTGCCCGGCGAGCCTCCGTTCACGCGCGGCGTCCAGGCGAACATGTACCGAGGGCGCCACTGGACCATGCGGCAATACGCGGGTTTCGGCACGGCCGACGAGTCCAACGAGCGGTACCGCTACTTGCTGCAACAGGGCCAGACCGGCCTGAGCGTGGCCTTCGACCTCCCGACCCAGATGGGCTTCGACTCCGACTCCAAGTTCGCAAAGGGCGAGGTCGGCCGGGTCGGCGTCGCCATCGACTCCATCGACGACATGCGCCGACTGCTGCGCAGCTTGCCGTTGGACAAGATCTCCACGTCGATGACCATCAACTCCACCGCGGCGATCCTGCTCTGCCTCTACATCGCGGTGGCCGAGGAGAACGGTGTCGATCGCAGAGTGCTTCGCGGCACGATCCAAAACGACGTGCTCAAGGAGTACATCGCGCGCGGGACCTACATCTTCCCGCCGAGGCCGTCGCTGCGCCTGATCAGCGACATCTTCGCGTTCTGCGGGCGCGAAGTCCCCAAGTGGAACACGATCTCGATCAGCGGCTACCACATGCGCGAGGCCGGGTGCGACGCGGCGCAGGAGATCGCGTTCACGCTTGCCGACGGCATCGAGTACGTGAAGACCGCGGTGGCGGCCGGGCTGAACGTGGACGAGTTCGGCGCGCAGCTGAGCTTCTTCTTCAACGGGCACAACAATCTGCTCGAGGAGGTCGCCAAGTTCCGCGCCGCGCGCAGGATGTGGTCGTCGATCATGCACGACCGCTTCGGAGCCCAGTCGGATCGCGCTCGAGCCCTGCGCTTCCACTGCCAGACCGCCGGCATGACCCTCACCGCCCAGCAGCCCCTCAACAACGTCGTCCGCGTTGCCATCCAGGCGCTCGCTGCCGTGCTTGGAGGATGCCAGTCGCTGCACACCAACAGCTTCGACGAGGCCCTTGGGCTGCCCACCTCCCAGGCTGTGCTCATCGCCCTCCGCACCCAGCAGATCATCGCCCACGAGTCGGGCGTCGCCGAGTTCGTGGATCCCCTGGCAGGCTCGTATGCGCTCGAAGCGCTCACCCATCGCCTGGAGCAGGAGGCCCGCAAGTACATCGACCACATCGACTCCCTCGGCGGCATGACCTCCGCGATCGAGCAGGGCTACGTGCAGCGCGAGATCCAGGCGAGCGCCTACCAGTACCAGCTCGACATCGAGAGCAAGCAGCGCGTCGTCGTCGGCCAGAACGACTTCGTCGCCGAGGCCGAGCCCGTGCCGATCATGAAGATCGACCCGCGCATCGAAGCCGATCAGGTCGAGCGACTGCGCGCCTTCCGCGCCACCCGCAACGAGACCGCGTGGGCCGAGTCACTGCGACGCGTGGATGCCGCGGCGCGCGCCAACGACAACCTCGTGCCCGTCATCCTCGAGTCCGTCAAGACCGGCGCCACCGTCGGCGAGATCTCCGACACCCTCCGCAAGGTCTGGGGCGAGTACACCGAAGTGCTCACCGTCTGACCCCCGCCCTCCCCTTCCCTCCCTGCCTCAGAACACCCGCTCACCGACCGTAATCACGTCGCCCGACTGAAGGGGGATGTCCGACGATCGCCCCTCGGTGATCGAGTCGATCGAGAGACGCATCGTGCGCCGCTGCTTACCGGTCGTGCGCGTCAGCGTGACGTTGTTCTTGTCGGCGATCGAGCTCATCCCGCCGGCCTTCGAGATCGCCTGCACGAGCGTGAAGCCCGGAACGAGGGAGAAGGTGCCGGGGCTCTTGACCTGACCGAGCACGTTGACGAACTTGCTCCGGTACTCCTTGACGCTGATCATGACGCTGGGATCGCTCAGGAACTGGTCGTCAATGAGCTTCTTGCGCAGGAGATCCACGACCAGCTGCGGCTCGAGCCCGGCCACCTGGATCCGGTGTACGTAGGGGAAGTCCACGGTTCCGTCGGGAGAAACCGTGTAGGTCGTCGGGAGCTTCTCCTCGTTGACGATGTGCAGCTCGAACACATCGCCTGGACCGAGAGTCGTGCTCTCGACCGGCGGTGGGAGCTCCACGCGATTGGTCTGCGGACTCGAGCAAGCGATCCCAACGAGCAGCACCAGGAGCGCAGCGAGCGCGAAGACGAGTCTCACGAGGGATGCCTCAAAGGGCTGCTACATGAACCAGCGGAAGCCGACGAAGCCCTGGAAGCGCTTCCAGGAAAGGTCGTCGGTGGCCGAAGGGTCAGTGGGATTCGTGCGGATCTGCTTGCTCGCGTTCTGGTCGTACGCCAGGGTCGCGTTCAACCCGAGGCTGTTGGTCAGGCGGTACTCGGTGAACAGCGAGGCATCGACGCGGACCTCGTTGAACGCCCTCTGACGGATGCCGGGGCTCGTTCCGGAGGTCGGGTCGATCGCGTAGTACAAGTCGGGGAAGTGGACCCGGGAGAGCCCGGCGTCGAGCACGACGAGCACGCGCCCGGCGAAGAAGTACGACATGGAGGCGTTGCCCCGGTCGCGCGAGTAGAACGAGCCGAAGTAGCTGGACTGGAAGTCGCGCGTGTAGCCGAGGGAGATCTGGGACAACGTGAGCGAAGTCTGCTGCTGGGCATCGGCCAGCCCAGGCGCGGGCGTGGGATAAAACGTGAGCTGGAGCTGCCCGATCGGGCCGTCGTAGTCCTGGGCAGGGATGTTGCCCGAGCCGGTGTGCGAGAACGAGGCGCCCCAACCGAACATGCCCAGGAGACCGAACTTCTGGGTGATGAGGCCGGAGAGACCGATTCGTGCCCGAAGCGGATCGGAGTCGAGCAGGTAGCCTTGCGAGGTGGTTCGGGAGCCGTAGCGAGCGAAGCCCTGGGAGGCGTCGAACATCAGCGCGGTACGCGGAAGGAAGCGCCAACGGCCACGCGTGTTGATCGTGGCGATGTTGTTGTTCAAGCCCTTGAACGCGTCGGCTTCGAAGAAGGTGGAGTCGTAGCGGCCACCGAAACGCCAGTCGAACAGGCCGCCGCCCGGAGCCCAGATCAGCTCGCCACCGAGAGTGGTGTTGATGCGGGTGTAGGCCTGGGAGGTATCGCTCATGTTCGACGGCTGGATGGTTCGCACCAGGTCGCCGAAGAAGGCCGCGCCGAAGGGGCGCTCGGGGAGGATGTGCAGGTTGAAGTTGGCGAGCGCGCCGAGGTTACGGAACTTGGTGGTGTCGTCGCGGTACTGAGACTTGGTCGCGATGTACTCGTTGTAGATGCCAGCGACGCCGGCGCGGAAGTTCAGCTTCGGGCGCGCAGCCTGGTCGCCGTCGGCCTCGCGACGCTGCGGGCTGAGCGTGGACAGGGACACCGAGGGAGTGATGCGGAGTCGGAGGACGTCGACGACCGGTGCGTTGTCCTTGCTACCGCGGAGGAAGAAGTTCGAGTCGTACCCGAACTCCCCGGCGACACCGGGATGGAACTCGAGGTCCCCAACGCGGTATCCCATTCCCTCGCGGTAGCGCCGATCCTTGAGCCACGGCTGCTCCTGCGCCGAGGCCGTTCCGGCGGAAGCAAGAACTGCGAGTCCGAGTATCGCTGCGGCTGGTCTAGTCAGTCTCATCGGTCGCCATGCGAGTCCATCAAGATCCCAACCCTCGCCCTCATCCCCCGGAAGGCTCGATGCGCGAGGGGTACTGCAAAAAGGCTATCGGACGCAACTCGCGCAGTTCGGCGGGAGGGTGATCGTCGGTCCATCCTCCGGGTACTGCGAGGGGTCGTCCTTGGGAATGTTCGGATCCACCGTGAAGGTGACGCGGGTTTCCCCGACGAATCCGGCTTCCTCGCCGATGCACTGATTGGCCTCGGCCATCAACTGCTCCACGCGGTCCTTGAGCACCATCAGGATCGTGTACTCGTGGGTTGCGAGCTCGGTGTCCTGACGAGAAGCAGCCTGCTTGAGGGCATCGCGCCGTTCCCGAGCGGAGCGGGCCGCGACGTCGACCTGGGTGAGCTTGTCGTTGAGGCAGAGCGACTTGACGACATCACGCTGCGCGCGGGCCTGTTCGAGCTGCTTGCGGATGGTGTTCGCCACGGATTCGATCCGAGAAATGACGGACTCCGCCTGCTTCAT
>CAYMUE010000006.1:0-6018 GCA_964393505.1 uncultured Polyangiaceae bacterium | reverse complement strand
CAGGGAGCCATCAACGGTGAAGTTGGTTGCCTCCGCCGGCTGGAGTGTTCAGTGGAATTGGGGAGATTCGAAGGCTACTTCTGCTGCACCAGCGTGACGGGGATCACGACGGTTGCGGTCCCGCCTTCGGGAGGATCGAACTGGGAACTCCGGACACGGGAGGCGATGCAGCTCGCGACCGCGCCACTGATGCTGCCGCTGGGAGCGGCAGTTGCGGAGCGGACCTCGCCGTTCGGCCCGATGACTGCGGTGACACGGACGGAACCCGACATATCTGGATTCTGTGCGAGCCCCTGGTTGTAGCAGGCTCGGAAGCCCGCTCGCATCCCCGCGACCACCCGCGACACGTTGCTCACATTGCCCGTCACCGAAGGGCCCCCCACCTGCGCGTTGCCCTTGGGCCCCTGGACCTTCACTTCCTGCCCAGCCGTGGCCGTCGAGCCGCCACCCGTGTTGCCTACTGCCGCAAGGCCTCCCCCTGCCGCGCCCGGTCGAACCGTTCCACCACCGGGGCCGCCCAGGTTCAGACCGCTGCCGCCACCCGTGCCGACACCGGATCCGTTGGCCGCCGCAGCCTCGAGAGAACCACCCGGCAAGTCGCTCCCGGAATGGAGCACCCCCGCCGTCGCTGGCCCCTGCCCCCCAAGCGATCCCACCGTCGCCAGGTCGAGCTTGTCCAACTCACTCGACAACGCCGCACGCTCCGAGGCCGACATGCTCCCGGGGCCTCCCTTGCCCGCTCCTGCGGCAGTCGCCCCACCCTTTTTGTCGCCCGATCCCTTGGCCGACGAGGCGTCCGTGCCGGGCTGATCCCCCTGCGCGTTCACGTCCGGCACCTCTGGAGGAGGTGGCGGCGGGGGCAAGGTCTTCATCTGATCGAGCAGCCCCGCGATGGTCAACTCGTCGTTCACCACCGGATCCATCCAGTCCGAATACAGCATGCCGATGGCGCCGAAGTGGAACAGGAAGGAGAACGCCGCGATGATTGTGAAGCGCCAGTCGATCTGCGAAGACACGCCCGACTGCACGGACACGGGCAACTGAGGCTTCGGCTGCACCGGAGGCGGCGCCACGAACTGGAAGAGGAACGTCGTGTCCCCAACCAGCACCTTGCCGCGCGCGTCTTCGGTGAGCTTGACCTGCCAGGCGCCTTGCGGTCCACGACGAGCCTGGGCTTTGAGCTTCTCGAGATCGGCGATCCCGGTCTGCAACGCCACGCGCCCCGTCATGCCATCGAGGAAGTTCAGGTAGTAGTCGGCACCCACCAACTCGAACAGGCGGAACGCCGAAGGAGCAGCGCCGCCAGCCACAACGAACATGTTTTTTTCGTTGGACCCCACGCTCACGTGAGTGCGTTGTTTGATGACGCGCTCTTCGACGACCCGCCCCCCTTGCACCAATCCGATCCGCAAGACCTTGGGGCCGGTCGCCTGTGGCAGCGCCCGCATCACTGCGGTCATCTGTCCAGGCCGCCCCCTCGGGCTCGTTCCCGTCGTCGGCTGCGTCATCAGTGGACCTCCACGTTCGACTTCGACTCTCGCATCTGCCCGCCCCGCTGGCAAGCAGCCCGTATCGTCAGACCTGCCAGACTACTGGACTTTTGGTTCGACATCGGAATCGCTACCCGGTTCCCCCACGGTCAAGTATCCCCGCACCGCCAACACCCGGTCCGCCAGACCGTCGATCGACGCCCGCTTCAACCGGGCGACCCGCCCCGCCTCCGCCCCGATCGTAGAGGCGATGATGGCCCCGGCCGCACCGAGGGCCACCACGTCGACGACCTCCATGGTGAGACGCGCTTCGCGCGCGAGGAGCAGGACTCCCGCTAGCAGCGCGCCGGACAACGCCACGCGGGCGCAAGTCGCAGGGATTCGCGCCCCCCAATCGAGCCGGGTGTCCGCCTCGAAGAGGGCCTCGTTGAGCGCGGCGCGGGCATGCTCCTCCGAAGGCGCCTCGGCCACACCCCGGATCAACTCCGCTTCCCACCCCTCCGCCTCGCCCCAGTGTTCGTCACGCGCAAGGGACTGGAGACCTGCATGACCCGCGGCTCGCACGAACCCCGCCAACGCGGTGGGATCGAGCGTGGTTGCGCGACAGACTGCGCGCAGCCGGGCCAGAGCCCCGAGCGAAGCCAATGTGGAGCAGGTGAGCGTGGCGGCGACGGCGATCACTCGCTAGAAGGGCTCCTTGTAGACGGACTCCTCGATGCGGTCGACGAAGGGCTGGCGCATTTCGGCGAGGGCGACCTTCGGGCGGATTTTGGCGACGTCGATGGCGGCGACGGGTTTCTGCACGCGGCCGACGATGGTGATGTCGGCGAGCGTGATCACGCCCTTGGAGCCGGGTTTCTTCTGGTTCTGGGCGGAGGCGGCGGTCGAGAGCGACACGAGGATGCCAACGAACGCCAGGGACACGACCAGACGACTCATGGCGGCCTCCTTCATTGGGCCCCCGAAGCGGCAGGGGCGGGAGTGGCGGAGCCTGCGGCGGCCGGAGCGGACGAAGACGGAGCGGCGGCGGGTTGCGCAGCGGCAGCGTTGGCCTCGAGCACGGCCTTCTTGGCCTTGGCCCGGTTGATGAGCTCCTCGACGTCGCTGCCCGCCGTGGAGGGGGTGCGGCTTCGCGCCTGCTGGTACTTCTCGAACGCAGCGATGGCAGCGTCGGCCTGAGCCATCGGGGTCATGCCGGGGAAGCTGGGCGTGAAGAGGTACAGGAGACCGAGGTCGTAGTGGACCTGGATCTGGGTGGAGTCCTTCGCCAAGACCCAGTCAAACTCCTTCTTGGAGTCGGCCGGGCGCCCGAGCAGGCGCAAGCAGTCGCCGAGATTCAAGTGCGCGGCGAGATCGTTCTGATCGTAGCGCAGCGCTCGCTCGAGCAACGGCAGCGCTCGATCGGCGTTGCCGGACTCGAGGTAGTACTTGGCGAGCTGGACCGATGCATCGACGAGGTCGGGTCGCACGGCGACCACCTGTTCGAACTCCTTGATGGCCGCAGGACGTGCGCCCTGCTCCCGGTAGATCAAGCCGCGCAGGAGCCTCGCCTCTGCGTTCTCCTTGTCGCGCGGGGGGTTCTCGACGCCGAAGCCGTCGAGGATCGCCTGCAGGGCGTAGTCTGCCAGGTCGAGGCGCCTGTTGCGGAAGTGATCGCGCGCGAGGGTCACCATCGCCGGCGGGTAGTTGGGGTTGAGCTTCAAGGCTTCCTGGGCGAGCTCCTGGGCGGTGCCGGTGTCGCGCTGCATCGACTTGACCTCCGCGAGGGCGGCGGTCACTGCGGCAGACTTGGGCATCTTCGCGCGGCGCTCGGTGAGGAACTGGTCGGCCTCACTGGCGCTGCCGCGACGGGCGAGGCCGATGCCGTAGGCGGTGATGGCGGGCTCGTAGTCCGGCACGATGGTGAACGACTGCCTGTACTGCGAGAGAGCATCGGAGTCGTGGAGGCGCTCGAGCACGACGCCGAGCGAGTAGTAGGCCTGATAGGCCTTGGAGTCCTTGGAGATCGCGTCGCGGAACAGCGACTTTGACACTTCGAGATCGCCGCGTCCGAAGGCCTCGAGGGCTTGCAGATAGGGTGCCTTCGCGGCTTCGTTCATCTTGGGGCGTTCGGCGACGGGGACATCCGAAGACGACGGCTGGTCGGTCATGGTGTACTGCACGGCAGGCCCGGTGGCGGTCGACGAAGCCGCTGGGACAGTGCCAGTGGTGGTGGTCGGAGACTTGACGGTCTTGTCCTGACCGCCGCCGCAGGCTGCGAAGCCCGAGGCAGCGATGGCGCACGCGAGGAGGACAGTGTACTTGCGCATGGTTCGTCTCCTCAGTGGGGCACCACGGGCAGCGGCATGGGGAGGGGCTGCAGATCGGCCTCGACGGTGATACCCGGCCTCGATCGCAGGAACATGCCGTCCTGGTAGGTGAAGTCCTTCACCGACGAGGCGTACTGGCGGATCTTGTCGTCACCGAGGATGTCGGTGACGAAGGCGAGACGCTGGATGGCCTTGTCGACGGCGGGGTTGGAAACGTTGAACTTGCGCGAGTAGTAGACCGCCTGCACGTATCTGTTGATCATGATCTGATCGGCGGAGGCGAGCTCCTGATCGCGCGTGGTACGCCAGAGCTCTCGACGCTTCTGCTCGTACTGGTCGGCCTTCTCCTGGTCGTCGGGGTTGTCGCTGTCGCGGAACTTCTTGAGGATCTTCTCCTCCTGCGCATTGAACAACTTGAGGCCCGGTGGACGCGCGTTGTACAGGCCGGTGCGCAGGGAGTCGTAGAGAGACCCTTGTCGCGAGCGAGCGGCGACGACCCACTCCGGCGACAGGTAGGACTCGATGATCTCCTCGAGGCGATTGTTGTACTTCTCGGCGTCCTTGGCGTCCGCGCGGTACTTGTTGATGACTTCGACCGTGGTGCCCTGATACCGGTGATGCCCGGTGTCGTAGTCGAAGTTCTTGCGGATCTCGGCGTCGAGCGCGGTGTACTCCGCCTCCGCGGCCATCGACGCCTGCAGGGTTCCGAGAGCGGAGCTCTTGCCGTCCTTGATGGGCGCAGATCCGCGGTACTTGTCGAAGGCCGCGATGGTCTTCTTGTGCCAGTCGCGGTAGCCGTCGTCTCCGCCCGCGCGCTTGGTCTTCGCGACGTTGTAGGCGGCGATGACGACGAACTTCGAGGCCGCGACGTCCTTCTGGTAGGCGTCGTGATAGCGCTGCATGGCGGCCATGCCGCGGACGCGTGCATCGCGGTTGGCGCCGTCGTCGCGCCCGCGCTCGTCCCACTCGTTGAGCTCACCGCGAGCGATGACGAACTCGGCCTCGGCCTTTTCCTCGGCGCTGGGGCCGAGAGTGAGGAGGCGCTTGCGCACGGACTCGGCCTTCGACCGGTCGCCCATGTTGGAGTACAGGATCAAGGCGTTCTTGGCGGCCTCTCTGCGGTCCTTCTCCTCGAAGCGCTGGACCTGGCTGATCTTGTCGTACTCCTCGGCGGCCTTGCGGTAGTTGAAGAACAGGACGTAGGAGCGCGAGAGCTGCTCGTAGGCCTGCTTGAGGTACTTGAGGCGCTGGTCGTAGCGTTTGCGATCGGGCTCGACCGGGGGCTTGGCCTTGGGATCACCGTTCTGCAGCTTCGCCAGCGTCTTGTCGTCGCCGTACTTGCTGATGAACAGGTTGTACATCCCGATCGCCTTGTCGTACTCGCCCACCTGCTTGTAGGCGTAGGCGCCGTTCATCGCGGCCTCAGGCGCCTCGTCGCGGTCGGGGGCGTTCTCGAGGGCAGCGCGGTAGAGGGCGGCGGCCTTGCGCCACATGTCCTGACGCTCCGGGCCGTCCTTCATCTTCTCGGCCTGGTCGTAGGCCTTGCGGGCATCGAGGTAGGCGGCCTCCTGCAGCGTCGGGTTGATGAGCAGCGCCTCGGCAGTCTTCTGTTCCTGGCTGACGGCGCAGCTCTTGTCCTTCTGGGACTCGGCGAGCTTGCGGCTCGTCTCGACGTCGCGCTCGAGGTTGCTCATCGTCAGCAGGCGTTCCCACGCCTTGTAGCCGAAGTCGGACTTGCCGCACTGCTCCTCGTAGATGGGCGTGTAGCGCTTGCGGGCCTCGTCGAAGTGGCCGTACAGGAAGAACGACTCGGCGACCTGGAAGCGGAACATCGGGATACGCTTATTGACGTCGATGTTCGGCGGAACGCGCTGGATGTACTCTTCCTGCGAGAGGTTGAGGAAGCGCACGGCAGCGGGCATGGGGTCCTTGGCGACCTTGCGGTTGTCGCCTTCGCCTTCGAAGCGAATCTGGCTGCGCTCCTGCAGACCGCGCGCGCCGTCGGTGTCGCGGGCCACGCGGAGCTGGTCGTCGCGCACGAGGAACGCGAGGTTGACGGCGAAAGTCGCGGCGGGCTCGAGGAACTTGTCGTCCTCGTTGCTGTCGCGGACCACCACGGCGGCCTGCCTCGCCTTGAGGATCTCCTGTGCGCGGGGGGACTGTCCCATGGCCACGGAGACCTGGACGATCCCGTGGCGGGCTTCCGCGAGCCAGAAGCG
>CAYMUE010000005.1:51322-91435 GCA_964393505.1 uncultured Polyangiaceae bacterium | reverse complement strand
TCTGGGCCGAAGGGCAGGGGAGATCGGCCGAGACAGGGTTGGAGCCTCGGGGTATACTTGCTGGAGCTCAGCAGTGAAGAGCGTGCGCAACGCCGGTTGGAAGCAATATGAAGCCGAATCTTCCCAAGCAATCTGTGCTTGCCAGCGTGCTGGCCGTGGCGGCGGTGTCGGTGTCGTCGCAGGCCATGGCGCTGACGCGTTGCGAGGTGCTGGAGGACGCGCAGTCGTGGGTGGACCACGGCGTGATGTACTGCCAGGGGCCGAACGGATACTACTGCACCACGGGCTGCAACGCCTGCTACTACGACCCGCTTCGCGGTGGGGAGTGCTGGCGTCCGGACTGTTCGGGATATGTGTCTGCGACGTGGTGGTTGTCGTATGCGATGAACACCTCGGGGCTGTGCAACTGGGCCCAGCATATCGGGTGGGACGATCTGCAGCCTGGCGACGCGGTGGTTGCGTGTTCCCAGCATGCGATCCTGTTCGCGTCGTGGGCCGATGCGAGCCATTCGGTATTTCACGCGTACGAGACCGGCGTTTGCGGGACTCCGGCGCATCACAGCACGCGCAATCGATGGAACATGGGGGAGTACACGCCGCTGCGTCGATGGGACATACAGGAGTGCTGCAGCGCGGGCCAGGTGGAGACGCAGGGGTGTGGCAATTGCGGGACGCACACGCGGGTGTGCAGCTCGGATGGTCACTGGGGCGGATGGTCCGGGTGTGAGGGGCAGGGACCGTGCAGCCCGGGGCAGCAGGAGAGCACGGCCTGCTGCGATTGCGGCACCCAGACTCGGAGCTGCGGGGGCAACTGCCAGTGGCAGGATTGGGGCGGGTGCGGCGGACCGGACCCGAACGGCGGCAACACCGATTGCGATACGGGCGAGCCGGGCCCCTGCGCCTCGGGGCGAGAGCGCTGCGTTCAGGGCTGCGTGAAGTGCGTGCGCACGTACGAGCCGACGGCGGAGTCGTGCGACGACGTGGACAACGACTGCAGCGGGACGGTCGATGACGGGCATCCCCTGAAGATGGGGGCTCCGCCGCCGAAGTACGCGGCCGAGCTGTCGGATCAGTCGTATCCGTTGAACCTGGCGCCCGACGGAGCGGGCATCGCGTGGGCGAGCTTCGTCAATCGCGGCACCTCGGCCTGGAAGCGCGGCGAGGTGTGGCTCACGACGCAGTCCGCGTTGCAGGGCGAGCTGAGCCCGTTCTACGACGAGGAGACGTGGGAAGCGTGGAACGTGGCGGCGGTGCTCACGACCAACGTGCTGCCAGGCGAGACGGCGGACTTCCAGTGGCGCGTGCACATGCCGAGCGACGCCACGGGCACAGTCGGGGACACTTTCGTGCTGAGCGTGCCGCCCGACAGCCCGCTGCACTGCCCCGTGCCCGACGTCGTCATGACCGTGCGCGCCGGTGGTCCTGGGCATCTCGAAGGGCTGGCGGAGGAGCCGCCGGTGGCGAGTTCCTCTGGCGGGTGTACCGTCGGCGTGGCGAATACAGCGCCGCGTTCCGCGGCGTGGCTCTCGGTGGCTGCGCTGGCCATCGGTGCTGCGCTGCGGCGCAGGGCGCAATAGGCCGGCGCCCCGAAGTGCGGGCGCATTGCGGATCGACCGGCAGCCTCGGGGCATTGCGGTCCGTCTGCGGGCACTCGTGTCGTTGGGTGCGCCCGTGGCTGTAGTTGGGGTATCCTCCGCCTCCGAGCTGCCGTAGGGGCGACCTCACAAAGGACCGACACGATGGATAGCAACGTCGTTTTCCCGACCCCGGAACAGATTCCCGAAGCTGCGAAGGTGGACGCGAGCCGTTGGGCGCGCCAGTACCTGGTCAACGGAGAGATCCGCACGTGCTCGCAAGGCAGGACGGTGCTGTCGCCGATCTGCGTTCGGAAGGCCGACGGATCCCTGGAGCGGGTGGCGCTGGGGGAGACGCCGATGCTGACGGCGGCTGAGGCGCTCGAGGCGTTGGCGGCAGCGCGCAAGGCGTGGGACAGCGGACGCGGGGAGTGGCCACGGATGCGGGTAGCGCGGCGGATCGGGTGTGTGGAGCGATTCGCGGAGCTGATGCCGAAGGTGCGCGAGGACGTGGTGCGGCTGCTGATGTGGGAGATCGGCAAGTCACGCAAGGATGCGGAGAGCGAGTTCGATCGCACGGTGCAGTACGTGCGGGACACCGTGGAGGCGGTGAAGCAGCTCGATCGCGACTGCAGCCGCTTCGTGATGGAGCAGGGCTTCATCGGGCAGATCCGTCGTTCCCCGCTCGGCGTCGTGCTTTGCATGGGGCCGTTCAACTACCCGCTCAACGAGACCTACACGACGCTGATTCCGGCGTTGATCATGGGGAACACGGTGGTGTCGAAGCTGCCGAAGTACGGCGCGCTGTTGCACCTGCCTCTGCTCGAGGCGATGAAGGAGGCGTTCCCTCCGGGCGTGGTCAACGTGATCCAGGGAGACGGCGCGACGGTGGTCGGGCCGATCATGGGCTCGGGCGACGTCGACGTGCTGGCGTTCATCGGCACGAGTCGTGTCGCGAACGTGCTGCAGAAGCAGCATCCGAAGCCCAATCGACTCCGTTGCATTCTCGGGTTGGAGGCGAAGAACCCGGCGGTGGTGCTGCCCGACGCGGATCTCGACGTCGCGGTGAAGGAGGGGGTTTCCGGCGCGCTCTCCTACAACGGACAGCGATGTACGGGACTTAAGCTGTTCCTGGTGCACGCATCGGTGGCGGAGGCGTTCGTGGCGAAGCTCGGGGCGGCGGTCGACGCGCTCAAGGCCGGCATGCCCTGGGAGCCCGGGGTGCAGCTCACGCCGCTGCCCGAGGAGGGGAAGCCCGCGCATCTCCACAAGCTCGTGCAGGATGCCCTGGACAAGGGCGCTCGGATCGTCAATCGCGGCGGCGTCGCGAACGGCACCTTCTACCGTCCTCCCGTCGTCTTCCCGGTTCGCCCCGACATGCAGCTCTACAGCGTCGAACAGTTCGGGCCCGTGGTCCCCGTGGCTACCTACCAGGACGAGTCGGAGATCGACGCGTTCATGCGCTCCAGCCCCTACGGCCAGCAAGTATCCATCTTCGGGCGCGATCCGAAGAAGGTCGCGTTCCTCGTCGATGCCCTCGCCAACCAGGTGTGTCGCGTCAACCTCAACGCCCAGTGCCGCCGCGGCCCGGACACGTTCCCCTTCACGGGCAGGAAGGACTCGGCGGAGGGGACGCTCTCGGTGTCCGATGCTCTGCGATGCTTCTCGATCCGGAACGTCGTGGCCATCGCTTCTACCGAGGCGGACAAGAAGCTGATGGGCGATATCGTGTCGGGGCGGATGTCTTCGTTCCTCACCACCGACTTCATCTTCTGAGCGCGCAGCGTCACGCAGGGTCACCCTCTCTCAGCCCACAGCCGACACGGACCCAGCGCATCGCGTGGAGCCGAAGCGTCTCGTCCTGGCACGGGACTACGTGAGCTCCTGCGTCTTGCGAGGGTCACGTGAAGCGGGCGTGACGAGCTGGAAGGCGCGGAAGCCCAAGTCGGCGTGGGCGTGGGGGTGCAATCCCCGGAGACGGAGCGACTCGCGTCGCAGGCGTTCCTTGGTGAGCTCGGCGATATTCGCGGGCTTGCCGATCCGTCGGCAGAACTCGGCGGCGACCTTCTGACGCGGGTCGTGGGCGTCGAGTGTCTCGGGCCGCTGCACGAGGATGAACTTGCGTGTTCCCTGGTCTTCGAGGTTCTGCAGCATGACGCCGACGCCGGTGGTGCCTGAGCCGGCGAAGAAGTCCACGACGGTGTCGCCGTCGCCGGTGATCGCGCGAACCAGGTACTTCAGCAGCCCGGTCGGTTTGGGATAGCTCATCACGTCGGCGCCGAAGAGAGCGCGCATCTCGGCCGTGGCGTCCTCGTTGGTGGGCACACCGTTCGTTCGATAGGAGAGCAGGTTGGAGGTCTTCTTGGCGGCGTTCCTGCGATGGACGTAGTTGGGACGGAACGGGACTCTGCTGATCAGGAGCTCGGCGCCGGCGGCCACGAAGCCGTCGAGCGTGGCCTGGGAGTAGCGCCATTCGCCCTCCAGGCGGAAGGGGTTCTGGTTCACGCCCTGCGCAATGGTCACGTCGTCGAGCAGCCTTGTCTTGATGTTCCCCCGGGACATGTCCTGGGCCCGGATTCGACCATCGCCGCACCCGAAGCGAACGGTGCCCGCGGGAAACCTAAGGACGCCGAGGGGGTTGCCGGCGTTGTTGAACGGGTACTTCTTCCCGTCTTCCACGGTGCCCGCGACGAAGGGGGGGCTGTGCGCTCGGTCTCGCGCATAGGCGATCACGTATTCCGTCACGGTGCCCATGTTCGGGTCGAGAAACGATGGCTTCTTCTTCTTCTCCCACACGAACATCCCGCAGTAGTTCAGGGGACCGAAGAGCTCGTCGCAGATGCTGCGGAGGTTGTGCAGCTCCTCGTCTCCAATGGATACCAGCAGGATTCCCCGATCCTCGAGCAGTTCCCGGGCGATCGAGAGGCGGGGGTACATCATGTTCAGCCAGTCGGTGTGGAAGCGTCCGAAGGTTTCGGCCTCCTCGCCGCGGAGTCCGTCCTCCGCGCGCCCCGTGCGCTTCAGATAGCTCCGGACACCGTCGCTGAAGTCGTCGGCGTACACGAGGCTCTTGCCGGTGTTGTACGGAGGATCGATGTAGATGAGCTTGACTTTGCGGGCGAAGTCGGCACGCAGGAGCTTGAGGGCCTCGAGGTTGTCGCCCTCGATGACGACGTTGCGGGTGGTGTCCCAGTCCACGCTCTGCTCGGGGCAGGGGAGCAGTGTGCTCGTGGGGGGGGTGAGGGCCAACTGGCGCGCGCGACGCTTTCCGTGCCAATCGAGGCCATACTTCTCGTCGGCCTCGGTGGCTGTCGTATCGACGCCCCGAGGTGTTCGCGGCGCGGTGGCGCGAGACAGAGTCCGGGCACGGGGCTTCACGGCGCATCCTGGCGGATCATGTCTTCGGCCGCGGCGGTAGCGCGGTCCTCGCCCGAAGGGGGCCAGGCCACGGTGATCGTGGTCCCTTGTCCGGGGGCGCTCTGGAGGTCGAGCGTGCAGCCGTGCAGGTTTGCCACTCTGCGGACAATGGCGAGTCCGAGTCCGACTCCCGGGGTGGGAGGGGCGGAGGAGCCGAGTTCTCGATAGAAGGGCTCGACGACACGCGGGAGCGCATCAGCGGAGATCCCGCGTCCGGAGTCGATCACGCGCAGTCGTGTGCCTTCGGGGGTGAGCGCGACGCTCACGGCGACGCTTCCACCGCGGTCGGTGTAGCGGATCGCGTTGGACAGCAGGTTGGCGACGAGCTGCTTGATCAAGGCGCGTTCTCCCTGCACGACCGCGCCTTCGGGCACGTCGACCCGGAGGGTCAGGCCGGCCTCCGCGGCGGGCAGCTCGTAGTCCTCGTAGGCCTCGAGCACGAGCTGATCCAGGGGCACGTCGCCGAAGGGCAACGCGTCGCCTTGCGATTCCATGCGAGAGAGCAGCAGGAGGTTGTCGATGAGTCCGGAGAGACGTTCGATCTGTGCATGGAGTCGCGGGATGAGGGCGTCGTACTCCTCGGCGGATCGATCGCGTCGGCGAAACAGCTCCAGCTCGCCCTTGAGGGTTGCAAGCGGAGTATTGAGCTCATGGGCCACGACGGTGGCGAAGTGGTTCATGTGAAGGAAGGAGCGCTCGAGTCTTTCGATCATCTGGTTGAGTGTGTCGCCCAGCTCGCCGATCTCGTCGCGGCTGCCGACCCGGATGCGACGCGACAGGTCCTCGGCGGTGATGGCCTTCGCGGCGGAGACCATCTCCTGGACCGGGCGCAGGGCGCGTCCGATCACGAAGTGTCCGACCAGTGCCACGCAGAAGACCGTGACGACGGCGAGCAGGCCGTGCTCCAGGAGCACCTCGCGCACGATGTCGTCTCCCGCGGCCTGCGAGGACAGCTCCGCGCCGGCTGCGAGCTTGCGCGATTGGCCGTAGACATCGACGCCGACGAAGGCAGAGAGGATCAACGTCACGGTGGCGACGTACCAGAGCGTGAGCTTCCATCGCAGGGACACTAGGGTGGTTCCTCTGAGACGCGCAGGGTGAATCCACGGCCGCGCACGGTGTGAAGCAGCTTGATCGTGTGGCCGTGATCCACCTTGCTGCGCAGGTGGTGGACATAGACGCGCACGACGTTGGTGCCGGGATCGAAGTGGGTGGACCAGACGGCGCGCAGGATCTCCTTCTCGGCGATCACCTGACCCTGGCGTCGCATGAAGTACTCGAGGAGCGCGAACTCCTTGGCTGTGAGATCGATCCGGACGCCCGCACGGCGAGCGGAGCGTGCCCGCAGGTCGAGCTCGAGGTCCGCGATCGCGAGCACCTGGCCGCCGTAGTTGTAGGCGCGGCGCAGTTGCGCATGGGTCCGCGCCAGCAGCTCCTCGAACACGAAGGGCTTGGGGACGTAGTCGTCGGCGCCCGCTTCGAGCCCGGCGACCCTGCTGCCCACGGAGTCACGCGCGGTCAGCATGATGATCGGCACCGTGACTCCCTCGGCGCGCGCGGAGCGGCAGACCTCCACGCCGTCGAGATCGGGAAGCGACAGGTCCAGGATCGCCACGTCGTGAGCTCCGGCGCGCAGGGCGTCGAGGCCCGCGCGGCCGTCGGAGCATCGTGCGACGTCAAATCCCTCCTCGCCGAATCCCCGAAGCAGCACGTCGGCCAGCCCGGCATCGTCTTCGATGACCAGGAGACGGACGCTACGGGAGCCATCTACGGGGCTGAGCATGGTCTGATGCCACGGGGATACGCCAACTTCGGAGGAAAGGCCACGAAGCGATGAGCGAGCCCGGCGGCGCCGAACGTGCCGAACGCGCCGAACCCCGGCTCATCGCGCCGATCGCGCAGCGAACCCTGCGCAAGACCGCATCGGTACCGCGGTTCCAAGCCATTTCCCGCCCGCTCCCGCGTCATGATTGCGCAGAGTGAGCACCAAGGCACATGGATCCGCGGAGTGCGATGGGTGGATGACGCGCTGGCCCTGGTGGAACTCCGCCACCTCTCCCGGGGCGCTTCTGGTAGTGTGATCCTGGAGATCTCATGGCTGCTCTCGACAAGCTCATCGAACGACTTCAGGCAGGATGCGAGTTGGTGCTCGAGGCAGGGGCCGAGCCCCTGATGATCACGCCCAAGGGGAATCTGTCGCTGGCGCGCCAGAATCTTTCGGGAGATCAGATCGGGGCGCTCATCGGTGGGATTGCGCCTGCCAACCTCCACGAGACCATCCGCACCAAGGGCAAGGCGGTCTTCCCGTATGCACTGGGTGGGCGGACCTTCTCTGTGTCGTTCGAGCCGCACGGGGCGGACGTTAGGGCGGTTGTGACTTGCAGGACGGACGCGCGGCCTGGGGGGCGGAAGACGATGCACCCGCGCCCCGGCTCTCCGCGGGTCTCGAGGCGTCCACCGGCACCGATCGCCGCACCCGATCCCAAGCAGGTGTCTCTCGAAGTGGAGGATGTCTCGGACGACGGATGCGGGTGGGCCGGAAGGCGACGGGGGCACATGTGGTCGCCGTCCGACGAGCAGCGGCGCGTGCAGGGGACCTTGGATTCCCCTGCTCAGGCGCCGGCTCCCTCTCCCGCGCAGGCGTCGCCGAAGCCTGCTGCCCCAGCCCCTGCCACAGCAGCAGCGCCGCCGGAGCCGCGCCGCGGCCCCGCCGACATCGATCGATTGCTGCGCAAGCTCGCCCAGATGGGGGCATCGGATCTCCACCTGTCGTCGCAACACCGGCCGTTGTTCCGATTGCACGGCGACGTCCACGAGATGAGCGACGCGGCGATGATGACCCCGGAGCGCGTGAGGAGCCTGGTGTATCCCATCATGCCCCGGCACAACACCGAGCAGTTCGAGGCGATCTGGGACACCGACTTCGCCTACGAGGTCGAGGGCATTGCCCGATTCCGCGTCAACGTGTTCCAGGACCGGCTCGGTATCGGCGCGGTGTTCCGGACGATCCCGGTGGAAGTGGTGACGGCCGAGGATCTGCGTCTCTCGAAGGAGATGCTGGACCTGTGCTTCCTGAGCAAGGGGCTGGTGCTGGTCACCGGGCCCACGGGCTCGGGCAAGTCCACGACGCTGTGCGCGCTCGTGGACTTCGTGAATCGCCACCGCAAGGACCACATCATCACGATCGAGGATCCGATCGAGTTCGTTCATGCCAAGAAGAGCTGCCTGATCAACCAGCGCGAGGTCCACGTCCACACGAAATCCTTCGCTAACGCGCTGCGTGCCGCGCTCCGCGAGGATCCGGATATCGTGCTCGTGGGCGAGATGCGAGACCTCGAGACGATCTCGATTGCAATCGAGACGGCGGAGACGGGGCATCTGGTGTTCGGAACGCTGCATACGACGACGGCGGCATCCACGGTGGACCGTGTGATCGATCAGTTCCCGGCGGATCGTCAGGCGCAGATTCGGGCGATGCTGTCGACATCGCTCAAGGCGGTCATCGCGCAGACGCTGTGCAAGCGAGCGGACGGCAAGGGGCGTGTGGCGGCGATGGAGGTGCTGCTGGTGAACGCCGCGATCTCGAACCTGATCCGCGAGGGGAAGATCTATCAGATCCCGTCGATCATGCAGACCGCGCGTGGGTCGGGGATGGTGATGCTCAACGAGGCGCTCTTCAACCACGTGGCCAGCAAGACGGTGACTCCCGAGGAGGCCTACATCAAGGCCGTGGACAAGGGGGGATTCACCACGCTGCTCAAGAATTCAGGAATCGAGCTCAACCTGCCCAACATGCATCTCGACTACTGAGGCACTCCGGCCGGCACATTCCTTCGATCACGCTTGCTCGTCGTGCAGACGGGCACGCTCGACCAGCTCCCAGAGCGAATCGCGAACATCGGCGGGCCAGCCCTGCACCATGGCCTTCATTGCCGGGTAGTCCTTCGCGTAGAAGGCGCGAGAGGCCTCCTCGAAGTCGGGAAGATTGCCCGCCATCGCCCACATGAACTTGTGAGCCGCCTCCTGGCTCCGGCGCGCGCGGTCCTTGCCGGCGTTGGCCTTGCGCGCATCGTCCACCAGGCGACGCAGCGTGCCGGAGGCACCCTGCGGCTGAGAGGCGAGCCACTCCCAATGACGGGGGAGCAGACAGACCTCCTGGCAGACGACGCCCAGCTTGGGACGCCCCGGGCCGGGCTTCTTCTCGGGCGCAGGAGAGACCTCCGGCGGAATCAGCCGAGCGCGTATCTCGTCGGGACTGCCCCGCAAGTCGAACTCGAGCTGCTGGCCCGTGTTGCAGTCGAAGAAGAGAATGCTCTGATCCGGATGCGCATCCAGCCACGCGCGAGCCTCGACCGCGACCTGCACCGGCGCACCGCGCGCCACCCGCGTCGTGCCCGCGAATGCCATGCAGCTCTTGTCTTCCTGATCGGTGGGTTCCATGGGTTGACTCCGTGACAGGGGACGATCCCTCCGAGGGGAGGGGGCCTGTGCATGAGGGATGTTTTACCCGGGCGATATTGGCCTGTCAATATCTTCCGGGTAAAACATCCCGCCCCCGGGCCTCCCCCCCCCGCCTTCGTCGGCGCGCTCCGAACCACGCCAACGCAGCGATCGCTGCGCCCCACGCCGCTCCGCGCGCGCTGCTCGCCATGCGACACCCGCAGCCGTCGGTCTCGCCCGCGTCAGGGCTCGTTCCGGGAACACTCCCCGCCGATCCATCTTCGGCAGCGCTGTCGACAACCCCGGCGTCGCCTACCGCACCGTCGGCTCCCATCCCATCCGTTCCGGCGTCTTCGATGGGGCTGGCGGTCTTGCTCAGCTTCTCGATCTGCTCACCCATCTTGAGTCGCCAGGCTGCGAGTTCCCCCGGGTCGTCGGTGAACTGCGTGAGAGAGGTCGCGATCTGCTGCGGAAACGCGATCAGCGCACGCGCTTCCGCGACCCACTGCGGCTCGATCCCCTTGCCCTCGAGCTGATCGGCGAGGGCTCCGAGAAGCCAGAAGTACTCCAGGTCCTCGAGTCCGTCGCGCAGTTGCTCCCAGCGCGCAGAGGGCGTTGGTCCTTCGACCCGCGCGACACCGTCCTTCCACGCCCGCGGCGGGTAGAGCAGCCGCCCGTCGCCGTTGCCCCAGGTCCCTTGGACCCCGAGGTCGAAGTTGTAGCTCATCGGGTCGGTCCAGGGATCCTGGTAGGCTGGCGGAGCGAAGACGCCGTCGTTGGACCAGTAGTTGACTCCCCAATACAGCGTGCCCTGCACGCCGAACCTCGCGGCGAGCCACATCGACACACGTCGCTCGATGGCGGGGTGATCGATGAAGTACGTCACGTAGGGGGCCCGCGGATAGGTGCAGGTGTACCACCAGACCTCTTCTCCCTTGCTCTGGCGGTCCTTCGCCCAATCGTGTCCCCACTGGTCGAAGATGGGCGACCAGATGTCCACCTGCCCGTCGAGGGCAGGCTCGTACTGTTCGGTGAGCAGGCGGCGGAATCGCGGATCCGCTTTGTGCAGCAGCGACATCGCTTCGATCACGAGCGGATACGATGCCTCGTCGGGCTCGTCGAGCTGGTAGAAGTACGCCTTCTCCAGCCACCCCTTGTCGTGGAGGTGGTTGGTGACCGACAGCAGCGTCTTGGTGATGAGGGCCTCGTACTCGGGCGACCCCCACTTGAGCCCCAGCAGCTCACCTTCCTTGCCGCCGAGATAGGACATCGACGCGAACCCGGGCACACCGAGACGGAAGGCAGTGAATCCCAGCTCTCCGAAGGCGATCTCGGCCGCGGGATCGAAGCGGGAGAAGTCGGTCTCCGGCACCGCTTCCTCCACGCCCTGCTCGAGCGATCCATTGGGCTGCAGATTGTCGGTTGCGCCCTCCTCGGAGAACACGATGTCGTCGAACCAGGTCCGCCCGGTCTTCTCCCCAGCCGAGGACCACGCGCGGCCGTACAGCCGCACCGACACTCGGGTCGCAGTCGGAGTGACCAGCTTGCTCGACGGGATCACCTCCGACTCGCTTTGCCAGGTCCCGTCACCGTTCTTGACGAGGTCGATGTTGTGACCCGAGATCCAGTTGCCGTCGGCGTCATGCTGGCCGATCGACACGAGGTAGTCGTGTGCGCTGTCGGTCTTCGCGCGCCACGAGAGTCGATAGCTCTTCCCCGCGGCGACAGGCATGCGAGCGTCGGAGGAGCCTACCACCGATGCATCGGTCTTCGTGTCATTGACCTCGAGCACGTGATTGGCGGCGCCGACATCCGGATCCTCGACGATCTTGCCGTCGCCCCACTCCCAGCCCGGATAGCGGATGTCGTAGCCGTCGTACACGAAGGGATCCGCAGGGTCGATCCGGTGCTCGGAGAAGTCCTTCAGATAGAGCTGGAACGCCTCGCGCTGCTTGGCGTAGTCGCCCTCGAGGTTGTGATACCGGTTGAGGAAGGTGGGAGAGAGCTGGAACGACGATCGGTGGTGGTGCTCCTTCGGGATGGCGAAGCCCCAGACGTGCACGCGCAGGGGCACGTCAATCGGTTGACCCTGGTCGAAGGACAGCCGCACGGTGCCGGCGTAGTCACCGGCTGTCGCGTCATCGGGGACCCGGATCGTGAGCCAGAGCGGCTGCTGGCTCGCCGCGCTCAGGGCGATGGGCGTCTGGAGCAACGGGAGGGGATCCGGCGCGGGGCCTTTGGCCGAGGCGAGGTCGGAAGGGGACGTGACATCCACGTAGGCGACCTCTCGCGTGGTGACGCTCGATGCGGGCAGTACTGCACCGGCGGGGCCGTCGAGCTGGGAGATCGTCAGCGAGGCCAGGTGATCGTTCTTGGCGGGGAGTACGACGAGCTGGAAGGCCTCGAACTCGCCGCGGGCGGCGTGCACCTGGATGGTGTCGATGGTCGGAGCGGCTGCGTCGAGAGGCTTGTCGCGGTACACGTTCTGGTCGGTGGATCCGAGCCAGAGGCGGTTATCGCCGTTGGCGACGAGCCACGACCCGCGGACCGTCCCCTTGGGATCGGTGGGCTCGAGCACGATGTCGTCGAACCACGCGGTGCCGGTCTTCTCGCCCTCTTCGGACCACGGCGCGGGACGCAAGACGATCTGCACCTTGCTCGTCTGCGCGTCGAACGACTGGAAGAGCATGTGCAGGCGGGACCAGCCCGTCCCGGCCGTCACGACGAAGTCCTGGTTCTTGCCCGAGAGCCAGCTCGAGGCGGCGTCGAACTGCACGATGGATACGAGGAGCTGCTGGTTCTCCGAGGCAGCGCGGAACCATGCTTCGAAGGCGTAGGCTTGTCCCTGCACGATCGGGATGAGCGCGGACGAGGCGGCGACGCTCTGCGTGGGGGAGTCGTCGGCGACGGCGAGGCAGTTGGCACCCGAGTGGGGGGAGGTTTGGACGACGGAGCCGCCGGACCAGCCGTTCGCGCCCGACTCGAAGCCCGGGTTGGCGACGAGGTTGTCCGCGAGGGCAGGGGAGGTTGCGAGGGCGAGGGAAGCGGACAGGGGTGCGAGGAGCCAGCGAGGTCTCGACATGAACGGAGGCTAGACCAGCGAGAAGGAATCTGCACCACTGCCCGGAAGGGGGACACTGTTCGGACGACAATCGCTCTCGATCCGACCGACCCGATGCTTTAGGGTCGGCGCTGACCGATGGGACACCTGCCGCTTCTCGACGAGCTCGCGATCATTACGGCGCTGGCTGTGCTGGTGACGATGCTGCTGGCGCGGTTGAGGCTGCCGACGGTGGCGGGGCTGTTGGCTGCGGGGGCGTTGCTGGGGCCGTACGGCTTGAAGCTGGTGAGATCGGTAAGCTCGATCGAGGTGCTGGCCGAGATCGGGGTGGTGCTGCTGCTGTTCACGATCGGCCTGGAGTTCTCCCTGGCGCGATTGCGCAACATCTTCCGTCAGGTGGCGTTGGGGGGAGCGCTACAGGTGCTGGTCACCACGGGAGTGACGGCGGGCGTAGTCGTGGTGCTCGGTGGATCGACGCGGCTGGGCATCTTCTACGGGTTCGTGATCGCGCTGTCGAGCACGGCGATCGTGCTGCGAGCGTTGTCGGAGCGAGGGGAGCTCGACGCTCCGCACGGGCGGTTCATCGTGGGCACGCTGATCTTCCAGGACCTATGCGTGGTCCCGATGGTGCTCGTGGTGCCGTTGCTCGGCAGCCGCGGAGCGATGGGAGGCGTGGCGCTGTCGATCGGGACGGCGCTGGGCAAGGCGGCGCTGGTGGTGGTGGTGACGGTGGCGCTGGCCCGGTTCATCGTGCCGAAGCTGCTGGCGAGGGTAGCAGCGAGCCGGAGCCGCGAGGTGTTCCTGCTCGCGATCCTGTCGCTCTGCATCGGCACGGCGTGGCTCACGTCTCTTGCGGGGCTCTCGCTCGCGCTCGGGGCATTTCTGGGCGGCATGGTGGTGGCCGACACGGAGTACGGGCACCGCGCGATGGGGGACATGCTGCCCTTGCGCGACGTGTTCGTGAGCCTGTTCTTCGTGTCGCTCGGCATGCTGTTCGACGTGCGGGTGGTGGCGGAGCACCCGGTGCTGGTAGGGGCGCTGATTGCGGGGTTCGTGGGGGGCAAGGCGCTGTTGGCGACAGGGGCTGCGCTGGCCATGAGGTTCCCGGTGCGGGTCGCGTGGCTGGCGGGTGCAGGGCTCGCGCAGTTCGGGGAGTTCGGGTTCGTGCTCGCGAAGCTCGGGCAGGATCACGGGGTCATCTCGGCCGAGGCGGTGCGCCCGCTGTTCGCGGCCGGCATCGTGAGCATGTTCTTCACTCCGATTCTGGTGCGAGTTGCGCCGCACATCACCGCGGGCGAACGCCTTCTCGCACCGCTCGAGCGATTGATCGGCGTACGAAGCATCGAGGAGGTCCACGCCGCCGGTGCGAGCCTCGAGGATCACGTCCTCATCGTAGGCTACGGCCTGGCGGGCCGGTTTGCCGCGCGGACGCTGGCCGCCTGCAAGCGGCCGTTCGTGGTGATGGAGCTCAACGCGGACAACGTGCGAGCGGGCAAGGCCGAGGGGCTTCCCGTGTACTACGGCGACGCCACGAGCGAGGAGACCCTCGGTCACGCGCACCTGGCAAGCGCACGAATGCTGGTGCTGCTGATCAACGATCCGCAGGCGCTCGTGCGGATCGTGGACACCGCGCGCCGCGTCGCCCCGGAGGTGCCGATTCTGATGCGAACGCGCTACCTTCTCGAACGCGACAAGCTCCTGGCGGCGGGGGCCCGGGAGGTCGTGGCCGAAGAGGTCGAGGGGTCCGTCGAAGTCGTCGCACGAATGCTCCGATGGCTCGAGACACCGCGGAACATGATCGAAGAGCGCATCGAAACCATGCGCGCCGAGACCCAGACCACGGAGCGGAGGTTGACTCTCCCGCGATCGGTGTTGCCCGACGTGCGCGGGCTCGACGAGATGAAGATTGAGATCGCGTTGGTGCGGGAGCGGAGTGAAGCGGAGGGGGTTTCAGCGGTGGTGATGCGTCTTCGCAGCCGGACCGGTGCGCTGGTCGTGGGGGTGCGCCGGGGCGATGAGCTCCTCGAGGATCCGGATCCGAGCCAGCCCTTCGAGCGGGGAGATCTCGTGTATCTGGTCGGTACGCTCCCGGCGATCCGTCGGGCGCTTCCGCTGTTCGACCCCGCGGACATCCTGCCAACGCCGCCCGGCGTTTGAAGCTCCGATCGGCTCAGGCGCTGTCCCGCAGCCACCCGGCGATCTCGCGGACCGCATCGGGGGCTTGCGGCTCTTCTGCCCACCGAACGCAGAGGTCGAGCCAATGCGGATCGGCAGTGAACCACCCGCGCGGCTTCGCCCCGGGCTTCTGGCCGTCGAGCACGTCGTTCATGAGCACGCGGAGCACGGCCTCACGCAGCTCCTCGGCGTGATCGCCGGCACGCTCGAGCAGCGGCGCGATCAGGTCGTGGGCATGGGCACGATCGAGGGAGAACGTCCCCTGCAACGCGAGCGTCAGCGCGGCGCCGGACTCCTGCCCGAGGCTGGCCGACAGCACGCGAAGCGAGCGTGCATCACCCGCATCGAGCAGCGCGTGGCCCACGCGCACGCGGACCTCGGCAGGCACTTGGGCACCGTTCCAGAGTTGCTCGAGAAGCTCCGCGGCGAGTGCAAAGCGATGCCGGCCGATGGCATCGACGAGGTCCTCGACGATCAGGCGGGCACGCGGGGAGAGGGTCCCGGAGAGCGCGCCGGAGCGACGGATCGCATCGACGAACGCGCTGCACAATGAGGCATCGTCGAGGAGCGCAGCCCAGACCGAAGCGGTCGCTGCGCCGGGGGTCTTGCGGACCTCGGCGAGCAGAGCGAGCCCCCTATCGGCGGTATCGCACAAGGCTTCACGCAGCATTTCGCGGAGCGCGTTGGCACTCATGGGCAACTCCGGGAAGACGGACCCGGCTATCGTAACACGGGGGAGCCCACGGCGGACAAGCGCGCGTCGGAAGCAGCGGACCGTTCACCGGACCAGGATCGATCGGGAGACTGTCTGCGGCGATCCCTCATACGGATCGATGCGCGCCTTGCGCGCTGCAACCGCGAGGCACCCGCCGACATCGCTGGCAGCGCGGGGGACGGCAACCTCGACGTTCGCGACGTGACCTTCGAGATCGAAGGATGCAAGCACCGTGGCGTGAACCGGCGCCATGCCTTCTTCACGGCAGGCGGACTTCGCGGCCTGCAGGACGCTGTCGAGCGAGGCGACGGCGGCGGCGCGCACCGAAGCTCGCGTCGCGGCAGGGGCGTCGCGCACGACCTGCTTCGCAGCCAGCATGGACTTCGCCGCAGGAGCGGGCTCCTCCCTGGGCGGGACCGCTGCGAAGATCTCGACCGGCTCGAGATCGATCGTGCGGGACGTGGGAGTTGGAACGGGCGCCGCTGCCAGGGCTGCCTGGGGCGCGGCGGTGGCGAGCTTCCAACCTGCCCCCCAGCTCGCAGTATTCGGCGCCGTGATGGCGCCCCATGCCGCGAACAGCAAGCCCGCTCCCACCCCCATCGCGAGCGTCGCGAAGAGCACATACTTCGCCCGCACTCGCGGCCGCGGCACGACCACCGGAGCCGTCTCGATCGCCACTGGCGCGACCGAGGGGATCGTCGGTGGAGGAAACGAGAACACCGATCCGCGGTCGCCTGGCCCGTCGGCATGCGCGGGCGCTTGGGCGGGAGGGACGCTCGCTTGCCGCTCGTTCGCGTCGTCGTCCTGCGCGCAACTCTCATCGGCGAAGGGCTCGTCCTCTTCCTCTAGCCAGATCCGTCTGGATTGGGACCGATGCATGGCACCCCCTCCGTACGACCCGCGTGGCGCTGTCTCTTCGCGCGCCACTGCGACGCGCTGCAACGCGGCGTCACGCGTGTTCGCGCGACGCGTACCAGCCTGCCATGGTGCCGTGTGTAGTCACGTCAAGCAGTCTGTGGGGGCGCTGATGCCTCCTCGCGCGCGAGCCTCTCGCGGAACGGGGAGGGGAGGATCCGCTCGAGCCGAAGACGCACGTCGCCCGCGACACGTCGCATCGCCAGGTACTCCGCAAACGACGCAGCCGTCGTCGGATCACTTCGCACCGCGCGCAGCAAGGTGTTCTTCGGCGTGTGCGCAGTGGGAACGAACTCGATCGGAGTCGTGTGGTAGCCGCACCCGCGCAGCAGCAGCGCTCGCAGCGTGTCGGTCATCGTCGCGGCCAGCTCCCTGCGCAGGTGCGGCCAGTGGCGGATCGGCTCGAGGGGATCGCCCGGGGCGCCCGTGTCCGATGCCCATCGCTTGGCGAGCTCCGCCTGGCAGCAAGGAACGACCGCCATGACCGGGACGTTCAGAGCGAGCCCAAGAGCGATGGCATCGTCGGTGGCCGTGTCGCACGCGTGCAGCGATACCAGCAGATGGACCGGTGGATCTCCCGGGGGGGTGCCGAAGGCACGGCTCCACACCGACGGCACGTCGAGCGCATCGATCGACGATGTTTCGAACCGCAGCATGTCGTCGAGGCGCAGCCTCCACGCGCGATCGCGGCAGGCCTCGATGAGCCGGGCGTTGCGATCGACACCGAGGATGCGCGCGGGTCGCTGGATTCGGCTGCGGAAGCCTTCGGCGATCGTGAGCGTGAGGTACGAGTTGCCGCACGCCAGATCGAGCACGCGCACCTCGTCGTGGAGCTTGGCCTGGTCGGTCAACGGCGGCTCGATGACCAGGTACATGTGGCAGATCTGCTGGTACTTGCGCACGGACTCGGGCGACATGGCGGCGTCGCGCTGCAGAAGGTCCATCGAGCGCAGCAGGGGGCCGTGGGAGACGGGAGGGAAGGCGAGGCACTTGTCGCCGAACAGACCGAGCGTTCGCTCCGGCGTCCAGAACCGCCGGGCTCTCTGCTCGAAGTCCTCGAACCACTTCTCGCGCATGGGGCGCGGAGCCTAGCACGCGGGCAGCGTCCGGGCCGCGGCCGGGTTGCTGGCCGCGCGCGGTCCCGTGGTACCCTGCGCCCATGCTCCGAAGAACCCTCGCGCTCTGCCTGTTGATGATCCCGATTGCTTGCGGCTCGTCGGATGATGGGGAAGACGACGTCGTCCCCCAGCCGGAGACAGACTCGGGCGCAGGCGGGGAGGCGGGTGAGAGTGGCGCCGGTGGCGCCGCAGGGACCGATGCGGGGGTGTCGGGCCAGGCAGGATCGTCCGGCTCTTCGGGCGGCTCGTCGCAAGGGGGCGGCGGAAGCGGCGGAGCCGCGGGCGGAATCGCCGGTGCTGGCGGCGGCGTGTGCGATCCGTTCACCACCGTTGGGCGCACCTGGAGCTTGCAGGAGATCGACTACATCGGCGGCGCCCCGATCTACCCGGATCTGGAGCTGGGAGCCGACGGTCACCCGCGCGTGGTGTTCACCAAGGGGAGCAAGACCGAGCGATGGGCTGCGGTCTCGCGCCATGACGGCACCGCCTGGAGTGAGCCTGAAACCGTCGAAACGATCGCCAATCGATATCTCGGCAAGCGGCCGTCGTTGGCGGTGCAGTCCGACGGAACCGAGCATGTGTTGGCGTACGACGAAGACGAGGGGAGGCCGCGTTACGCGAAGAAGAGCGTGGGGGGAGCGTGGGAGGTTTCGGAGATCTACACTCAGGCGGGGGACGCCGGGGATCACAGTTGTCTATTCGTGGACACGAAGGACAAGCTGCACGCGACGTTCCTGGAGTACGGATCGTATCGATTGATCTACGGGACCCCGGCGGGGGGGACGTGGAGCTGGGGAGCGATCGAGACGCAAGCGGGGCCGGCGAAGGGGTCATCGACGAGCCTGTTCGTGGACGGCAACGGTCAGCGGCATGTGGCGTACTACACGGGGACACCGGACGAGCACTTGCACGTGGCGAGGTCGGTGACGAGCGGGTGGGAGGACGAAGAAGTGGACGCGCAGGCCGGATCCGGGCACTACCCGAGCCTGACGGTAGACGCTCAGGGAACGGAGTGGATTGCGTATCTTCTGTGGCCTGCAGAGGTATCGGAGGTGCGGGTGGCGTCGAAGGGGGGCGCGGGGTGGAGCGTGCGCACGGTGGATCCGGGACTCGGGATCACGTACACGACGGGCATCGGGCTGTTGCCTTGCGGGGGAGTGGGGATTGGGTATGCGCGCAACGAGGGGACAGGCACGCAGGGGTTGTGGTTCGCGTACCTGAGGCCGGGAGACGCGGAGTTTACGAAGGTGAGCGTGGATGCGACGTCGTACGTGAGCGGAATCGACCTCGCGGTGGACGCCTCGGGGCGAGTGCACCTCGTGTATCTCGACGAGACGAGCTACGTGCTGAAGTGCGCGGTGCTGCAGTAGTCGCGCGGGGCCTTCCGCGCGGGTTGCTTCTCGTGTCGATTGCGCCACAATTCCGATCATGGTGGGGAGGGATCTGGTTCGCAGGGTTCGGAGCACCACGTGGGTCGCGTGCATCCTGTCGTCGGGCGCACTCGCGTGTTCGGCGAGCGCGGTGGGACCCGTGCTGATGATGCCCGGTCGATCGCCCACGCAAGCGATGCTGGCGGCCATGGCGTGGACGGGCGATCCGCCGCCGGCGACGCCGATGTGCATGGACGGGGAGGCGGGGTGCATCGAGACCGGATGGGGGCCCGGGTGGGATCGGGACCGGAGTCGGGAAGGAAGGATGCTCGGGCATTGGACGACGGGGCGAAGCGCGTCGCGAGCCGCTACGGAGCGCAGCTCGCGCACGGGAGCTGCCTTCGCCGGACCGTGCCGGTTGTTCTGGGAGAACGATCTCGACCTGGGCACCGCGCCTCTGGGCGATTGCCGTTCGGGCGTCGAGCGCGCCATCGACGGCCGTTGAAGTGAGTCGTCCGGCAGGGCATGCTGCCGACTCATGCAGAGCGATACGAATGCCGATCAGACCTGGACGCCGACCACGGTCAGGGTGGGAGCGGCGCTTCCCGACGCAGGTCAGGACTCGGCGCGCGTCGCATCTGCGGCGTTGCGCGTGAGGCTGGAGGCCTTCTGCAGGGCGCTGCAGGAGGTGACGGGGCTGCGGGTGATCGCCAGGACGTGGCCCGACTACGCGGCGTTGCTCGGCGCGGTCAAGGACGGGGAGGCGGACATTGCGTGGCTGCCTCCTCGCCCGGCGGTTCAGGCGATGACGCGCGGCTGGGCGCGCCCGCTGGTGCTCCCGGTGAGAGGGCAGTCGTCGATGTTCTGGGCCGCGCTCTACGCGCGCAAGGACAGCTCGATCCGCACGCTGGCCGATCTTTCGGGCAAGCGGGTTGCCTGGGTGGATCCGCACAGCGCCGCTGGATACAAGGCGATCCGCGCGTGGCTGCGCAGCCGCGGAGTCGATCCGGATCGCACCTTCTCGCGGGAGGGATTCGGCGGGAGCCATCACGGTGTGGTGGCGATGGTGATGGCGGGAAAGGCCGACGTCGGCGCGGGCTATGCGCACCTCGACGAGACCGGGGCGGTGAAGTCGGCGGCGTGGGGAGCGGCGCCGATGCAGGTGATCGGGCTGGCCGGACCGATCCCCTCCGACGTGCTCGCGGCAGCGACCGCGCTGCCCGAACGGATCGCCGCGCGGATTCAGCAGGAACTGACCGGCGAGGTGGACCATGCGCTGCGGGGCGCCGCCCTTGCCCTGTTCGAGGCGGATCGTTTCGAGGCTGCGACCTCGGAGGATCTGGAGCCGCTGCGCAAGCTGCTCTCGGAGGACTGACCTACTCGCACGCAGCCTTGCACTGCGTTTCGGCGCACCCCATCGCCGTATCGTAGAGCGTTTTGCCCTCGGGGTACTCCGTCCCGCATTCCGTCACGCACGCGTCGATCTGCTCATCTCCGGCGTCCTCCTCCAGGAGCGCACAGGCAAGAATGCAGTTCACGTACAGGTCGTCGCACGACTCGGCATCGAAGCAGGCGTTGAGCTCGACGCAGCACTTCTCCTCTGCGCATGCGTTGCACGCGGGCTTGGACGACGAGTAGACGCCGCTGAGCTTGCATGCCCCCGTGTCGATGGCTGCGTCTTCGGTGACCGCGGCATCCGGGGCGGCATCTTCGGTGATCCCAGTCTCCGTGGCGGCGTCGGCGCCGGGAGTCGGGTCGGTCGATTCGGAGTCATCGCTGGAGCAGGCGACGAGCCCGACAGCGGCAGCGGCGAAGAGGAAGTGGGCTCGGATCATGGGCGCGGATACTACGCGCCGGCGGCGAGACGGAGAAGGGGCGATCTCACGCGGGATCGCCGCCGTTCGCTTCCGGTACGAAGGTGATGATCTCGGCCCCCTCCCGCACGACGTCGCCGACCGCGCACCGGACCTCCTCCACGACACCATCGGACGGAGCGTAGACGCTGTGCTCCATCTTCATCGCCTCCATGACGAAGAGGGGGGTTCCACGGCGCACGCGGGTGCCCGCACTCACGGGAAGCGCGATGACCCGGCCGGGCATCGGCGCTCCGATGTGTCCCGCGGCTCCGTCTGTCGCCTCGCCATGATCGTGCGGATCCTGCAACACCACCTTGTGGGTGCCTTTGGAGGTCATCACCACGAGCTCGGCTCCGCGCTGCACGACGGTTGCGCTCCCCCGGCGCCCACCGATGTCCGCGATCAAGTCGCCGGACTCGTCGAACTCCCCGCGCACCTCCACGGCTCCGCCGGGAAGCTGCAGCGTGCAGCGCTCTCCGTACGTGACCCGAACAACATCCTCGCGGCCGTTCCATCGCAGCGTCAGCACGTCGTGTCCTGCGTGGTTCAACCGCCAGCCCGTGGTCTTCGCCCACGGACTCCATGCGTCCGACCCATGGCATCCCGCCGACGCGCGGCGCTCCCGGTCGAGCAGCACGTACACCGCCGCGAGCGCGACGACGGTGTCGTCGTCGGTCGCTTCCGGAGGAAGCAGCGCGGCGCGATGGCGCTCGATGAACCCGGTGTCCACGAGCCCCTGGCCGAAGGCGGGATGCGAAGCGACGGCGGAGAGGAAGTCCCGATTGGAGGTGGGGCCCACGAGGCGCACGGCGGCCAGGGCCTGGGCGAGGCGGCGCACCGCGGCAGCGCGCTCCGAACCCCACACGACGATCTTCGCGATCAGCGGATCGTAGTGCACGGTGACGTCGTCGCCCTGGTCCACGCCCGCGTCCACGCGCACGTGAACGCTCTCCTGCGGCAGACGCAGGAACTCCACGCGTCCCGACGATGGAAGGAAACCCGACGCGGGGTCTTCCGCATAGAGTCGCGCCTCGATCGCATGGCCGCGCAGCGTGAGCTCGTCTTGTGCGAGAGGAAGGCGCTCCCCCGCGGCAACCCGGAGCTGCCACTCGACCAGATCCTGGTCGGTCACCAGCTCCGTGACCGGGTGCTCGACCTGCAGGCGCGTGTTCATCTCGAGGAAGAAGAAGGAGCCGTCGGCGTCGAGGATGAACTCCACGGTGCCTGCGCCGACGTAGCCGACGGCCTGGGCGGCAGCGACGGCCGCATCGCCGAGTTGCGAGCGCAGGGACTGCGACAGGTGAGGGGCGGGCGACTCCTCGATCACCTTCTGGTGGCGGCGCTGGATCGAGCAGTCGCGTTCGAACAGGTGCACGACGTTGCCGTGGGAGTCTCCGAAGACCTGCACCTCGACATGGCGTGGTCGCTCGACGAACTTCTCGACGAGGAGGCGATCGTCGGCGAACGCGGTCCTGGCTTCGCGACGGGCGCTGGCGAGGGCCTCGGGGAGGTCGGACTCGGCGCGCACGATGCGCATCCCGCGCCCTCCTCCTCCGGCGCTCGCCTTGATGAGGACTGGCAGGCCGATCCTTCGCGCTTCCTGCGACAGGACGTCGTCGGACTGCACCTGGCCGTGGTAGCCGGGAACCACGGGGACACCTGCGCGCTGCACGAGGCTCTTGGCTTCGGCCTTGGAGCCCATGAGCCGGATTGCTTGCGGGGACGGCCCCACCCAGATCAGGCCAGCATCGAGGCACGCCTGCGCGAAGTCGGCGCTTTCCGACAGGAAGCCGTAGCCGGGGTGCACGGCATCGGCACCGCTCGCCCGGGCAGCTTCGACGATCGCCGGGATGCTCAAGTAGCTCAGCGAAGGCTCGGCGGGACCGATGCTGCGCGCCTCATCGGCCAGGCGCACGTGACGCGCGCCCGTGTCGGCTTCGGAGCAGACAGCGACGGTGCGCAATCCGAGCCTGTGGGCGGTGCGCAGCACGCGGCATGCGATCTCGCCTCGGTTCGCCACCAGCAGCTTGCGGAACATCACGCGTCTCTCCCTGGCGCCCACGCGGGCTTCCTGCGTTCGAGGAACGCATCCAACCCCTCTCGTCCCTCCAGCGATGCGCGGAGCCGCGCGATGCCCTCCGCCGTTTCGTCGAGCAGCGCGTTGTCGATAGGACGCCCCGCGACCTCGCGGACGAGCTTCTTGGCCTGGGCCTGCGCCGACGCTCCGCCCTCGAGCAGGTCGCAGAGCACGCGCTCCACCGCGACATCGAGCTGATCGGTCTTGACCACGGCGTGCACGAGTCCGATGCGCAGGGCTTCCTGGGCGCCGAAACGCTCCGCGGTGAGGAACAGGCGTCGTGCGATGCGAGGGCCGACGGCGCGCACGACATACGGGGAGATGACCGACGGGATGAGGCCGAGCCGGACCTCGGAGAGGGCGAAGACCGCGGGGGCAGCGGCGATGGCGACGTCGCAGCAGGCGATGAGGCCGACGCCGCCGCCGAAGGCAGCGCCTTGCACGCGGGCGACCGTGGGAACGGGGAGGTGGTCGAGCGTGTGCATGAGGCGGGCAAGCCGACGAGCGTCGTCGAGGTTCGCCTCGTAGCCTGCGCGGGCCATGCGCTTCATCCACCCGAGGTCGGCGCCCGCGGAGAAGCTCCTGCCCTCGGCGGCAAGCACGATGACGCGACATGCGTCGTCGTGTGCAGCGTGATCGAGCCGCTCCTGGAGCTGCGCGATCAACGTGTCGTCGAAGGCGTTGTGCAGCCCGGGGCGGTGGAGCGTGAGGGTGGTCACGCCCCGATCGTCGCGCGTCTCGATGACGAATCTCGGTTCCATGGCTCACATCCGGAAGACGCCGAAGGTCGTGGGAGGAATGGGGGCGTTGAGCGACGCCGAGATGCTCAGCGCGAGCACGTAGCGCGTGTCCGCAGGATCGATGATGCCGTCGTCCCAGATGCGTGCGGAGGCGTAGTAGGGGTGCCCCTGGTGCTCGAACTGATCGCGCAGGGGCTTCTTGAAGGCCTCCTCCTGCTCGACGGGCCAGGTTTCACCCTTGGCCTCGAGGGCGTCGCGACGAATCTGCGCGAGCACGTTGGCGGCCTGCTCCCCGCCCATCACGGAGATGCGGGCGTTGGGCCACATCCACAGGAAACGCGGCGAGTAGGCGCGCCCGCACATGCCGTAGTTTCCAGCGCCGAAGCTGCCGCCGATGATCACGGTGAACTTGGGCACCTTCGAGCAGGCCACCGCGGTCACCAGCTTCGCACCGTCCTTGGCGATCCCGCCCGCCTCGTACTTGCGACCCACCATGAACCCGGTGATGTTCTGCAGGAAGATCAGGGGAATGCCGCGCTTGCTGCAGAGCTGCACGAAGTGCGCTCCCTTGAGCGCCGACTCCGAGAACAGGATCCCGTTGTTGGCGATGATCCCCACCGGGTATCCCCACAGCCGCGCAAACCCGCACACCAGCGTCGTCCCGTACAACGCCTTGAACTCGTCCAGCTCGCTGCCATCCACCAGCCGCGCAATCACCTCCCGGACGTCGAAGGGCTTGCGCAAGTCCGAGGGCACCACGCCGTACAGCTCTCGCGCGTCGTACAGCGGCTCACGGGGCTGCGCGACGTCCACCGCGGCCCGCGTCGGGGGATCGAGGTTCGCAACGATCCTCCGCGCAATCCCGAGGGCGTGCGCGTCATTCACGGCGCAGTGATCGGTCACGCCCGACGTGCGCGAGTGCACCTCGGCTCCGCCCAGGTCCTCCGGCGTGACCACCTCGCCGGTCGCAGCCTTCACGAGCGGAGGGCCCGCGAGGAAGATCGTTCCCTTGCCGCGCACGATGACGCACTCGTCGGCCATGGCGGGCACGTAGGCCCCGCCCGCGGTGCACGAGCCCATCACCACCGCGATCTGCGCGATGCCCTGCGCGGACAGGTTCGCCTGGTTGTAGAAGAACCGCCCGAAGTGATCCCGATCCGGAAAGACCTCGTCCTGGTTCGGCAGGTTCGCTCCGCCCGAGTCCACCAGGTACACGCACGGAAGACGGTTCTGCTCCGCGATCTCCTGCGCTCGCAGGTGCTTTTTCACCGTGATCGGGTAGTACGTCCCACCTTTCACCGTCGCGTCGTTCGCCACCACGATGCACTCGCGCCCGCAGATCCTCCCGATGCCGGTGATGAGCCCCGCTGCAGGCACTTCCCCTGCGTACATGCCGTGCGCGGCGAGCTGCGACAGCTCGAGGAACGGCGCGCCAGGGTCGAGCAGCAGACGCACCCGCTCGCGGGGCAGGAGCTTGCCCCGCTTCTCGTGACGCGCCCGCGCCGCCGGTCCCCCGCCCACTCGCACCTCGTCCACGCGAGCCCGCAGATCCGATACCACCGCGCGCATCGCCTCATCGTTGCGACGAAACGCCTCCGAGCGAGTGTCCACCGTCGTCCTCAGGATGCTCAACGTCCCCTGTCCCTTCGAGTCCGGTTGCTGGCTCCGCCCCGGTTCTGCTGCCCGGAACGGGGCGGCATCTTGGACCCGCCCCGGCGACTCGGCAACCTCGTCGTTCCGGCGTCAACCGCACAGGATGCAGCGTCTCCCGACAACGGTCGCCGATGGATGGGGCCAGCAGTCGGAGTGCTTGCGGAAGCCCGAGCCGCCCCGATGTTCGCTCAGAGCAACGAGTTGCGGGAACGCCTCGCAGCCAGCAGCTCACTGCCGTGGCTGACGGCCGGCGCAGGGTCGCTCTCGACCGGTATGACTCCCGGTGGCGGCGGCGTCGAACCCGGCTTGCGATCCAGGTCTCGCAGCGGACGCGGCCTGCCGAGAAGGAATCCTTGCACGAAGACGCATCCCTTAGCGCGCAGCCATTCCTTTTGCGCACGCGTCTCGACGCCTTCCGCGATGACGGAAAGGCCCAGCCCCAGGGCGAGCTGCAGGATCACTTCGACGAGCCGTTCGTCGCGCGGATCCACGCCGATGCCCTGCACGAAGCTGCGATCGAGCTTGAGGTGATCGACCGGGAGCTGCTTGACGTAGGCGAGCGACGAGTAGCCGGTGCCGAAGTCGTCGAGTGCGACCGCGACGCCATGGGGCTTGAGTCCTGCGAGCAGACGCGAGGTGTTCTCCGGGTTGCGGACCACGCTGCTCTCGGTGACCTCGACGATGAGACGACCTGCGGACAGCTCGGCGCCGTGGACGGCGCCGGCGACGAAGCCGATGAAGGAATGGTCCTCGACCGAGCGCGCGGAGAGGTTGACGGCGATCCAGACGTTGCGGCCTTCGAGCTCCCAGTCCCGCGCCTGGCGAACAGCCCTGCCCAGCACCCAGCGATCGAGCGCACCGATCTGCGCGGCCTCGTCAGCGAGCGGCAGGAACTCGGCGGGAAGCAGCAGCCCGCGCTTCGGATGATTCCACCGCAGCAGCGCCTCGTAGCCGACCACCGCGTCGGTCGTGATGTTCGTGATCGCCTGGTAGTACAGCTCCAGCTCGTCGTTCTGGATCGCGATCTGCAACTCGTCCCGAAGCTCCAACCGATCCACCGTGTAGACCGGGAACTCTGGCTGATACACCTCCCAGGTCCGCCCTTCGATCTTCGCCCGGTACATCGCGATATCCGCGCATCGCATCAGACCGTCGAGCTCACGCCCGTGAATCGGACACAACGCGATCCCCACGCTCGCGCCGATGTGGAAGTGGTGGGCCCCCGCCTCGAACGGTTCCCGCAATGCCAGCAGCATCCGGTCTGCTACATCGCCCGCTCCGCCAGGCCCCGTCGTGGACGGGACTACGACTGCGAACTCGTCGCCTCCGAGACGCACGAGCAGCTCGCCTGGATAGGTCGCCGCCGCGAGCCGGTTGGCGACCTGCTCGAGCACGTGGTCGCCCATGGCGTGACCGAGGCTGTCGTTGATCGCCTTGAAGCGATCGAGATCGAGGTACAGGAGCGCCGCGGGGGCGCGCGCATCGGCGCACGTGAAGGACTCAGCGGCCGCTTCGAGCGCTCGACGATTCGGCAGGTTCGTGAGCTCGTCCCGCTGGGTCTTCTCCTGCAGTTGTTCCTGCACACGCCCGAGCTGCACCACGAGGCGACGGAAGATGCTCCCAATCGCCACGGAGATGGCGAGCAGATACAAGCCGATCAACCATGCGGCTGGGGCGTCCCACGCAACCAGCACCGCCACCATCCCCATCGCGATCGACGCGAGCGCGCCCCACCTTCCCCACAAGCCGATGAGCGCCACCGTCGGAAAGGTCAGCAGCACCATGTGGCCCGCGGCGCCGGCGTCGAGTCGCTGCGGCATCCCGTCGGCGTGCATCACGTACCAGGTCCAGAGCGGGAACAATCCCACCACGTGGACGGTGATGCCGACGTCGGCCGAGCGGTACCTTGCATACGCCCACCCCACCAGCGTCAGCAGCACGGAGCCCGCCAGCACCACGCCGTCGAACGTCTGCCCGAGCAGGCCGTAGAGCGGAAGTGCGAACGCGACCATGCCCCAGGCGAATGCCCAGTAGTACTTCAACAGCCAATCCCGAGGAGGGACGAGCCGTCCCGACGCAGACGGCGAAGCCATAATCGGCGCGACTATACCCGATCGGATGGGATCGGACGAACGGATTGCTGTCCGAGCGGCACACGGGTCGCGGGCCGACGGGTCGATTCTCCTGACCATCAGGCACAGGGGGTCGCGCTGCGAGCCGAACGCTGGTACACCCACGACTGCCATGCCGAACCGTCCCCTGTGCTTCGGACGGGCCCGCGCGGCCCACGACGACACGAGCACGCCCTCCGCCTTCGAGCTCCCCACCCACCACCTCGTCACCCACGGCGTCATCGTGGGCATGACCGGAAGCGGCAAGACCGGCCTGTGCGTCGGCCTCATCGAAGAGACGCTGCGATCCCGCATCCCGGTCCTCCTGATCGACATCAAGGGTGACCTGCCGAACCTGGGGCTGCTGTTCGACGAGCTCGACGGTCCGAGCTTCGCGCCCTGGGTGGACCTCGATGCCGCCCGGCGCGACGGCAAGAGCGTCGAGCAAGCGAGCACCGAGATCGCACAGCGATGGCGCGACGGTCTGGCCGGGTGGGGATTGGGGCCCGCCGACGTGCGTGCGCTGCGCGAGGGGATCGACCTGCGGATCATCACGCCGGGCACCACGGCCGGAGAGCCGTTGCACGTGCTCAGCCCTCTGGAGCAGGGATCGGAGCTCTGGGAGATCGACGAGGAGGCGGCACGCGACGCCCTCAGCGCCGCGATCAGCCTGCTGCTCCGGATGGTGAACCGCGAAGCCGATCCCACCCGCGGTCACGAGCACGTCCTGCTTTCCCATCTCGCCGAGCGGAGGTTGCGCGCGGGCAAGACCGCCGGCCTCGAAGATCTGCTCGCCGATCTGCGCGAGCCCCCCATCGAACGCGTCGGCGCCCTCAGCGTCGATGAGTTCCTCCCCCCCAAGGAGCGCGCGGAGCTCGCCAAGGACCTGAATGCACTCGTCGCTTCGCCGAGCTTCTCCACCTGGCGACAGGGGGCCCCGCTCGATGTTGGCGCGTGGATGCGCGGACGGGACGGGGATTCGCGCGTGCCGGTGACGATCGTGTCCGTGGCGCACCTCGAGGACGAGGAGCGGATGCTCGTGCTTTCGCTGGTGCTCGAGCAGGCCCTGGCGTGGGTTCGAGGGCTGTCGGGCACGACCGATCTGCGAGCGCTGATTCTCTTCGACGAGGTCTTCGGCTTTCTCCCTCCGCATCCCTCCAACCCGCCGACGAAGAAGCCGCTGCTCTCGTTGCTCAAGCAGGCACGCGCGTTCGGCGTGGGCTGCTTGCTCGCCACGCAGAATCCGATCGATCTCGACTACAAGGCCCTGTCCAACGCCGGCGTGTGGTTCGTCGGTCGCCTGCAAACCGACGCGGACCGCGAGCGCGTGGTCGAAGGACTGGTTGGCAGCGACGCCGCCGGCGCGGGCGCCGACCGGCTCGACTCCGCGGACATCGCAGCGATCATCAAGGCCCTGCCCCCGCGGACGTTCTTCCTGCGTGATGTTCACGCAAAGACCGCTGCACAGCTCGTCGAGACGCGCTTCACACTCTCCTGGCTCCGAGGCCCGATGACCCGCCAGGAGATCCGACGGTGGACGAAGGAGAACCGTCCGGAGCTCGCGGCAGCTGCAGCGCCCGTTTCGCAGGGGACGTCGTCGGCTCCCGCGACAGCCTCGGCTGCGGTGAGCCCGCCGCTCCCCGACGCACCACGCAAGGCGCCGGAGCTGCCCGTCGGGTGGCGCGCGCTGTACCCGTGCGCACCCGCATCGAGCACGGACCAGTGGAGCTACCTGCCCTACGCTGCGGTGCTGGCCAGCGCGGTGATCGAGGACGCGAAGCTCGGGTACCACGAGATGCGCGAGGCCTCGCTCATGGCGCCGATCGACACGGGCACGGTGGACATCGCGCGTGCGGACAAGCTCCTTCGACAGGACTTCCTGCATCCGCCCACGCCGGGGGCGCGACATCAGCCCTTGGGCGATGCGTTTCGCGGCAAGGCGCTCAAGTCGATCGAGAAGAGCCTTCGGGACCGGGTGATCGCCCAGGCCCGGACGACTGTGTACCACAGTCCGGAGCTCGGCTTGTGCTCGCAGCCGCAGGAGCCGCGGGAGACCTTCGAGCTGCGTTGCGTGGCGGCGGCGACCAACCTGGCGCTGCAGGAGAGAGCGCGGTTGATGGCGAAGTACGAGCCCCGGCTGCGGAAGCTGATCCTGCAGCGCGATGCAGCCCGCGAAGCGCTCGCCCAGGCCTCGGGCATGAGCGGCACGGGCGTGGTGGCCATCGGGGCATCGCTGCTCAGCGGCGGCGTGCTGCGCGCGGCCGGACGCGCTGCGACCGAGACCCGCCGCGCCGCGGAGAAGACCGCGCGGCTTCGGGAGAAGGTGCAGAAGGCCGAGGCCGACCTGGCCGGGGCGCTGTACGAGAGGGACAGCGAGATCGCTGCCCGCGATGCCGAGGTCGCCAGGGCCCGCGAGCAGATCGTCGTGCGCGAGCTCGCGGCGAAGAAGGGCGCCGTGACGATCGAGTCCTTCGGGATTGCGTGGATTCCGGGGTAGCGGCCCACCAGGGGCCGCGGCCGATCAGCTCTTGGGCTCGCTGACTTCGCGACGAAGCGTGGGCTTGAGCACTTTGCCCGCGGCGTTGCGTGGCAATGCCTCGCGCAAGATGACTTCCTTCGGGGTCTTGTACTTCGCGATGCGCTCCGCGCAGAACTTCAGCAGTTCGTCGCCGTCGAGCTGGTAGCCCGGCCTCACCACCACGAACGCCACCGGCACCTCACCCCACTTCGCGTCGGGCCGCCCGACCACTGCGACCTCCGCCACCCCGGGGTGCTGCTCGAACACCTTCTCGATCTCCGCGGGGTACACGTTCTCGCCCCCCGAGATGATCATGTCCTTCTTGCGATCCACCAGCGTCAGGTACCCGTCCTCGTCGAGGTACCCGATGTCGCCGGAGTGGAACCAGCCGTTTTTCAAGGCCTTTGCCGTCTCCTCCGGACGGTTCCAGTAGCCCGCCATGACGTTCGGGCCACGAACAATCACCTCGCCCGCCTTGCCCGTGGGGAGCTCGCGACCGTCGTCGTCGACGATCTTGACCTCGACGTACAGGCACATGCGGCCCGCGGTGCCGGACTTTCGCAGGCACTCGCCCGGCCCCATCCCTGTCACGCCGGGGGAGGTCTCGGTCAGCCCGTAGCCCTGGCGGAACTCGAGCCCGCGCTCGTGGTACTTGCGGATGAGCTCGTAGCTCAACGGCGCGCCGCCGGAGATGAAAGCCTGCACGCTCGACATGTCCGTCGTGGCAAAGCTCGGGTGGTCGTACATCATCTGGAACACCGCGGGCACCGCCACCATCCCCGACACCTTCTCGCGCTCAATCGTCGCAAGCGTCTCGCCTACATCGAACTTCGGCGGGAGCAGCACCGTCGCACCCACGTGGATCATCGGCGTCATCGACCCGTTCAACCCGCCCACGTGGAACATCGGCAGCAGCACCAGCGCCACCGTCTCCGGACTCACTCCCAGCGCCCAGCCGTTTACCGACTGCCAGAAGCAGTTCGCGTGCGTCAGCACCACCCCCTTCGGATTCCCCGTCGTGCCGGCCGTGTACATGATCAGGTGCGGATCGTCTCCACCGGTCCCCGGATCCACCGCGTCCGACGTGTCCCCCGTCGCGAGGAACTCCTCGTACGGCGACGGGCCCCCGTCGTCCGCGATGGACAGGCGACGAACGATGGAGGTGCAGCCGGCTGCCGCCTCCGCCCCGCGCTTCTCGAAGCAGGCGTTGTGCAGCAGGACCTTTGGCGCGCAGTCGGAGAGGATGAAGGAGATCTCCTCCTGCCCGAGCCGCCAGTTCAAGGGGACCGCGATGAACCCTGCGGCCGAGCACGCGAAGACCGCCTCCACGTACTCCGTCCCGTTGAGCATCAGCAGCGCCACGCGATCGCCCTTGCGCAGGCCGAGCGCGCGCAGCGCGTTGGCCAGACGGTTGGTCCTCTCCGCAAGCTGGGCGTACGTGAACGAGCGATTGCCCGACTTCGTTGCGATCTTCTGCGGGTAGATCTGCGCGTTCTTCCTGACCCAGTGCCCGATGTTCACGTTCAGCTCTGCCATCGATTCCCTCCGAAGCGTTCGTGGGTACACAGCCTCCGCGGTGGACGCAAGGGGTGCCCGCCCTCCGGGATCCCGATCGAACGGTAACCCGCTACGCGAACTCCGCCGGCTCCGCCCCGCGCGTCAGCCACTCGAGGAGCTCGATCGCCAGCCCACCACTGTGGGCCACGATCGCGGCGAGCCGATCGGGCAGGCACGGTGCGCCGCAGAACTCGATTTCGTCGCCTCCCACCTTGCCAGCGATCCGCTCGAGCGCTGCCAGTACCTCACCGGACAACGTCGCGAAGGGCACGTCGGACCAGTAGGGCCACACCTGGACCTTCCTGGGGCCCACTGGAAACACGCGGACCACCCCCTGCTCGTTGCGACGATCCTCGAGCACAACGCCCTCGCCTACCGAGTGCCCAATCAGATGCTCCGGAAGCGGTGCGAGCAACTCGTCGAACGGCGGCAGCGTCTCGGCTGTCCCAAGGCTCCACACGAAGAAGTCGTTCGCCTCGTCCTTGCCTCTCACCGGCAGCTCGAGGGCCGCGAGGTTGCGACGGTTCATCCCCTCGCGAACCGTCGTCCACGCGGAGCGCAGCCCAGCCCCCCACGCGCTCCCCGGCGCCAGCAGCGACTTGAGCGACTCGGCCGTGAGCTGCACCCCGGTCCACCCTTCGAACACCCGGCAGCGGAGCGCTCGTCCGATCTCCAACGCGGGCTCGAGGAAACTCGCGACATCCTCGGGCATCGCACGGCTCGTGAGGCTGAAGCTGACCAGGCCGTGCCCCCGCCCCTGCCCCGTCGGCACGGACCTCGCCGCGTACCACGGCTCGGCCGCCCGCACCGATCCCGCCGCGTGCGTCGCCCACGTGGTCCCGTCCGGTCGAAGCGCCGAGCGCACCCCGTGCCGAGCCATCGATTCCCGCAATGCCTGCAGGAACTCCAGACGCGGGAGGTCGTCTTCGGATTCGGCGCCGTGGACGATCCCTTCGATGCTGTTGCTGCGGGTGAACCAGATGTCGATCGGCATGCGCGGAAGCTACCTGGGAATGACCGTTGGTGAGAAGCTACTTCGCCTTCCGCCACGCGTGCGTGAATCCCGCTGCCGGAATGCCGCACATCGTCCCGGTCAAGCGCGGGCCGTTGTCCCCTTGCGCCGATCCGTGGATGCGGATCGAACACTGCGCGCGCCCGGGGATGCTGTCTACGGCCCGCGGGCCTGCGCGGAAGTCTCGGTCGTATCAAGGAATGCGGAGCCAGAACGCAGGACTTCTCTCGACGAACGAAGGAGGGCCCCGTTACGATGATCCCCTTCGGGTTCGTCGAGCTCCGAGAGGTGGGATCATGCAGGACATGCCAGGCAACGCCGGTGGTGGTGGGTGGACTCCGCAGGGGCCGCAAGGAGGGTCTCCTCCCCCGTGGCAACAGCCGCCGGCGCAGCAGCCCGCTTCCCATCCCGGCCCTCCTCCGCAGCCCGGCGCAGTCCCGGCGCCGGTCCCGGGAGCTCCCGCGTACGCCGCCCCTCCTCCTGCACCTGGAGGCTACGGCCCCGCGCCCGCGCCTGGAGCCTACGTTCCACCGGCCGGTGGCGCGATGCCGGCCGGTCCGCAGGCTCCCACGAGCGCAGGGTTCGATCTGCAGCCAGACGAGCGCGTGCTCTGGTCCGTGACCCGCAGCTACACGAGCGACAAGGTCGCGTTCTGGATCCTCGGCGTCCTGTTCGCCGTCATCCTCATCGGCATCTACTTCATCTACCAGGCTGTCACAATTGAAGCCAAATCTCCGCGCGCCCTGATCATCACCAACCGTCGCTTCGTCATCCTCGAAGGCAACGGCTCGGTCACCTCGCACTGGCTTGAGCAGTTCGTCGACCTGGGCGCGAAGCGGGCGCAAGCGCAGTCTCACGGCCAGGGGCTTCTCGGTCTGGCGGTCTCCGCGGCGATCAACGCCGGACTCAACGCGATGGCTGCGCGCAACGAGAAGGTCGATCCCAAGTACTGGGGTCGCACCGTGGGGATCGTGCTGCAAGCGCAAGACGGCAGCAACGTGACGGTGGCCGTCAAGCCGAACGAGGCGCAGCAAGCAGGACCGCTGCTGGCGCGGTGCATCCTGCTCAAGGAGGCCGATCAGATCGGCAGCGCCTACGGACCGGGCATCGCTCCCATGGTGGCTCCCCCGCCGTCAAGCAGCCCCGGACTCGGCATGCAGATCGGCGGCTGGGTCATGCTCGTGGTCTCCGCGCTGCTCGGGTTCGTCGCGGTGCGCGCTATCGTCGGGGTCTTCATCGGCGCAACGCATGTCCCGTCGATCATCATGCTCCTGTTCGCGCTGGCGTTGCTCGCAGGCGCCTGCGCCCTGCTCTTCTTCGGCGCACGAAGCAACTGGAAGGTCGCCGAGGCAGCGAACAAGAGGCCGAGCAGGATCGTCCCCCTCGTGATCCCCGCGGCCTTCATCGCCGTCGCCACCCTCGCCATCGGCGCCTCCGCCGTCAACCGGTACCTGTTCCTCCGCAACCTCGAGGAGCGCTACTCGACCAGGTCCCGCAGCACGGCGACCTCGACCTCCACGGCAACCGCGACTCCATCGCCGACTTCGGGCTCCACACTCTCGACCACCGGCGGGGCGCTGTCTCCAGCCACCATCGAAGCGAAGCTCAAGGCCGAAGGCTACACGTTCGAAGCCGGAAAGAGCGTCGACAAGAGCGACTTCGGAGGCGCCCCGACCTGGAACTGGTTCATGAACCACCCCAGCAGCCCGATGGCGTACGTCACGCTCTACGATCTCTCCACCGACCTCATTCGCGAACGACCCGTCGCCTTGAGCGTGACACCCCGCTTCGCCCTCGCCGTCGAGGTGGACGGCAAGGTGTCCGACTACGCCGCAGCCCGCGTGCTCGCGTCCACGATCGCCACCAAGAACCTTACTAGCAAGGCTCTCATCACGGCAGCGATCACGGGCGCCGGGTGGAAGCTGACCGAAGCGATAGACAAGGACGACGAGTACACCTTCGGGCATCGGACCTTCCTCGCCTTCGCCAGGAAGAGCACGCTGTCCGCAACGATCAAGGTCGTCGATTACAGCAAGGCCGCCTCCGGCAAGGACGAGAACGTCATTCAGGTGATCGACCGACGCGTGCTGCTCGTCAACGCATCGACCGCAGGCAACCCCGCGCCCTCTCTCGCACTGGCCCGCAAGCTGTCGGGACGCTGAGCCCCTCACGGCAGATCGAACAGCAGGATCTCTCCCTCCTCCACGCCGGTGATCTTCGAGGGCCGCGGCTCCGGAATCACCGCCGCATCACCCGCCAACAGCAGCGTCCCGTCGATGTCCACCGAACCCCGTGCGACGTGAATCCAGGCCGCGCGCCCATCGGGCACCTGCCATGACGCGTGCTCCCCCCTGCCGAACAGGCCGGCATACACCCCCACGTCCTGGTGAACCCGGACGCTCCCCTCACGACCGTCTCTCGAGGCCACCAGGCACAACCGCCCGCGCTTGTCGGCCTCGGTGAACTCCTTCTGCTCGTATCCCGGTGCGTAGCCGGCACGGTCCGGCAGGATCCAGATCTGCAGGAAGTGCACGACCCTGTCGCGAAACGCGTTGAACTCGCTGTGACGCACCCCCGTGCCCGCGCTCATGCGCTGCACATCCCCGGGGCGAATGATCGAGCCGTTCCCGAGGCTGTCCCGATGCTCCATCGCTCCGTCGATCACGTACGACAGGATCTCCATGTCCCGATGCCCGTGCGTCGGAAAGCCCTGGCCCGGTTGCACCCGATCCTCGTTGATCACCCGCAGCACCCGGAAACCCATGAAGCGCGGGTCGTGGTAGTCCGCGAACGAGAAGGTGTGGTAGCTGCGCAGCCAGCCGTGATCTGCGAAGCCGCGTTCGTGGGATCGACGGATCATCATGCCGGTCATCTAAGGCCGGGGAGGCGGGATGGCAGCCCGGGGGGAGCTCCGCAGGCCGGATACGAACGAGACCCGGCATCTGTTGCAACTGGGTTGCGAAAACGGTAGAAGCGCGACGTGCCGCTCACCCCGCCACGCCCCCTCTCCCGACTCGCCGTCCTGCTCCTCGCAGCGGCCCTCGGCGTCCCTGCCGTCGCCTTCGCCCAGGGAGAGGAATCGCTTTCCGCTCCGGTCGTCCTGTCGCGCGTCGATGCCCACTACCCCGAAGGTCCACCGCCAGCCCGCGACGTCCTGTCCGTGCTGCTCGTCACGGTCGGCGTAGACGGTTCGGTCGAGGAAGTCGCTACCGCCGAATCCGGCGGCAAGGAGTACGATCGCGCAGCTCGCGAGGCGGTGATCCAGTGGAAGTTCCGTCCAGCGCAGCGCGACGGTCAGCCGGTCCGCGCCCGGATCCGTATCCCCTTCACGTTCCCGGCGGGGGGCGTCGGAACAGCGCCCGGAGCCGCATCGTCTGCGACGGTTCCAGCCTCCTCGTCGGCTGCGGCTCCTCCCACGGCATCGGCGAGTGCATCGCTCCAAGTCCCCGCCTTCTCGTCATCGTCGTCTCCTCCGACCCCCGCCCCTTCCGGATCGAGCTCGCCTGCCGGCATGCAGTCCGCGACCGCGGGACAGGCCGCGGCCGCTGCGAAGGCGCTCCAGCCGGATTCCGCGGTGCGCGCCGCAGACACACAGGCCCCTCAGCAGGTCGTCATCGTAGGCCGGTCCCGTCCTCCGTCGCGCGGCGCGAGTGACTTCCAGATCGACCTCGGTAAGCTTCGGGAAGTGCCGCGCAAGAATGCTGCCGAGATGCTGCAGCTTGCGCCCGGGATCCTGCTGACGAACGAAGGTGGGGAGGGGCACGCGCACCAGGTGTTCTTGCGAGGCTTCGACGCCCGGGAGGGGCAGGACATCGAGTTCACGGTCGGCGGCGTGCCCGTCAACGAGGCGGGCAATCTGCATGGCAATGGCCACGCGGACACGCACTTCATCATACCCGAGGTCGTGCATTCGCTGCGGGTGGTGGAGGGGCCGTTCGATCCGCGCCAGGGAAACTTCGCCGTGGCGGGCAGCGCGGACTACGAGCTCGGCCTCGATCGTCGCGGCACCACGATCAAGTACACACGCGGTTCCTACGGCACCGATCGTCTCTTGCTGCTGTGGGGACCCCACAGCCAGGGGCGCGGCACGTTCGGCGCTGCGGAGCTGTTTGACACCGCGGGATTCGGACAGAACCGCGACGCGCGTCGCGGCTCGGCCATGGGGCAGTACGAGGGCAAGCTCGGAGACAAGGGCGCATGGCGCCTCACCGGGCAGGGATACTCCGCCAGCTACCACTCCGCGGGAGTGCTGCGCGAAGACGCGTATCGGCGCGGGCTGGTGGGGTTCTACGACACGCACGACTTCCGTCAGGGGGGAGACGCATCGCGGTTCTCCATCGCCGGGGATCTCGAGCAGACTGTCGACGACATGCGGATTCGGCAGCAGGTGTACGTGATTCGCAACGCCATGCGGATGCGCAAGAACTACACGGGGTTCCTGCTCGACGTGCAGGAGCCGTTGCAGAATCCGCACGCGCAGCGCGGAGACGGGATCGACCTGCAGGTGGACTCCTGGACGCTGGGCGCCAAGGGATCCTCGCGCTCGCGGACGGTCATCGGGGGGCTTCCCCAGGAGCTCGAGGTCGGCTATTCGGCGCGAGGCGATTACGGCTCGGGGACGCAGCTCCGGGTGCAGTCGTCCAATGCCGTGCCCTACGGTCGCGACACGGACGTCGAGTACTCTCTCGGTGACATCGGGCTCTATGGCGATCTGAACGTGCGGCCCCTGTCGTGGCTCACCTTCCGCGGCGGGTTGCGCGGGGACCTGTTCACTTACAACGTGCTCGATCGCTGCGCCCAGGATTCGGTGCGACAACCGTCGCGCACCCATCCACCGGGAGACGCGAGCTGCCTCGACCAGCAGGACTTCGGCCGGTATCGCGATCCGACCCAGCGGGCGTCCACCTCGCAGGCCGCTCTGCTTCCGCGCGCTTCGGTGATCGTCGGCCCCTTCCATGGCATGAGCCTCTCGTCGAGCTGGGGCGAGGGCGTGCGCTCCATCGACCCCGTCTACATCTCCCAGGACCTGGGGACCCCGTTCGCCCGCGTGCGTGCATGGGAATCCGGCGTCACCTTCGGGGGGGGGCTGGGCAACTCCCACCTCGTTTCCCGCGCGGTGTTCTTCCGGACCCACGTGGAGCGGGATCTGGTCTTCAGCGAGACCGCGGGGCGCAACACCCTGGCGGACGGCACGACGCGCACGGGGGGATTGCTCTCCGGGCGGTGGTCGGGATCGTGGTTCGATCAGAATGCGAACGTGACGGTGGTGCGCTCCACCTTCGACGACACGAAACTGTTGGTACCCTACGTTCCGGATCTGGTGGTGCGTTATGACGGGAGCGTGTACCACGATCTGCCGTGGCGTCCCGCGGGGCGAGCCGTGCGGGCGACGGTCGGCACGGGGGTCACTTGGGTCGGGCATCGGCCGTTGCCCTACGGTCAGCGCAGCGACACGTTGTTCACGGTCGATCTGTCGGGCTCCCTCGCCTGGCGCAACTACGAGGTCGGCGTCGCCGCAACCAACGTGCTGAATCGTCGGTACCGGCTAGGCGAATTCAACTACGCATCCGACTTCCAGACGGAGGCCCAGCCCACGCTCGTGCCGGTCAGGCACTTCACTGCCGGGCCGCCTCGAATGCTCTTCCTGACCCTGGGTGTGAACTTCGGAGGTCCCGAATGAGACGCTTGGTGCCTGTCGCGCTCGCGTTGTTCGCTACCACGAGCTCCTGCGTCGGCTCCACCGGAAGCGAAGTCGTCGACTTCCCCGTCTTCGCCGCCGGTCCCGTCGATTCCGTTGCCGGCAGCCCCTACGAGTTCGACACCTCCGCCGGCTACCACGTGCGTCTGGACCGCGCCGTCCTCCACATCGGCGGCGTGTACCTCAATCGCTCCCGCCCCATCCAGGGCGCCCAGGATACGCCGTGCGTCCTGCCCGGCGTCTATGCCGCGGAGCTGACCTTGGGCATGGATGTCGACGTCCTGTCTCCCGAGCTGCAGCGGTTTCCCGCGCTCGCCAACGGAACGGCCGACCGTGCGCTGGCCGGAGAGGTGTGGCTCACGGGCGGGCGCGTGGACGTGACAGAGGATTCGACACCGATTCTGCAGTTCGAGGGTGCGGCGTGGCGCGAGTCGCTGTCGTGGCGGTTCGAAGGGGTGATCACCATCGGAACGAATCGCCAGCTCACGCCCAGCGATCCAGCCACACCGGGCGCCAATCCGCTGTGCAAGTCGAGGATCGTGACGCCGATTCCGATCGATCTCACCCCACGCGACGGCGGTGCGCTGGTCGTTCGTGCGGACCCCAGGGTCTGGTTCGACCTTGTGGACTTCGACCAGCTCGAGGGGGCGCTGGGCCAGGGGGAGCTCCTGGTAGTCCCCGATGAGCTCGAGGGACAACCCGCGACGACGCTGTTCCAGTCGCTCCGGTCGGTGTCCGCCTATGACTTCGCCTGGCAATGAATACGAATCAAGACAAGGGGCTCGACATGGCTATCGGACGTCTCGCCGGATGGGTAACGCTCGCGGCAACGGCCCTGCTCGTAGCGTGTGGGAGCGATGACGCTGCGACAGACGCTGCCCAAGGTGGCGAGCTCGTGATTACGGCCTCCGCCGAAGGGCTCGGAGCCAATGGTTACGCTTTCCCTCCGGGGCCCGGGCAGGAGCTGGCGTTCGTCGACGGCTGGCAGGTGCGGTTCGACCGGATCCTCGTCGTGGTCGGGAGTGTCTCTCTCCACGACATGCCCGACAAGAACCCGGGCAACCAGGGGGAGACCGGCGCCGAGGTCGAGCGCAGGATCGGTCCGTGGGTGGTCGACTTGGCGAAGCCGGGCAACGAGGCGGACAAGGGCGGGGCGGGGAAGGTGGCAATCCGCCTCCCGATACAGGATTTGAAAGGGATGTTCGACCTCGAGCAGCGCTACGCCTTCGGCTTCGACCTGACGGCGGCGACGTCGAATGCGACGCTCGTGAACGTTGCGGCGGACGACGCGGATCTGCAGACGATGGTCTCCAAGGGGCTGCGGGTGCTGCTGGTGGGGACAGCGACGCTGAAGGCGAGCGAGGCGCAGTGCAAGGCTTCGAAGGACGGGTTTGACTGGGCTGCGTTGCCGACGCCGGTGAGATTCCGGTTCGGGCTGCCGGGGGCGGTGTCCTATCGGAACTGCCAGAACCCCGACAACCTGGGCGAGCCGATCGCCAGCGAGGAGGCGCAGCGCGGCGTGCAGATGCTGCCGAACGCACCGACGTTTGCGCAGATCACGATTCACACCGACCACCTCTTCTGGAACTCGACGAGCCACGAGAACGTTCCGATGTTCAACCAGTTCGCCGCGCATGCGAAGCAGCAGAACGGCGAGTGGGTGGTCGAGCTCGACGACGTCGCGTCGGTCCCGCTGTCTCCGGTGACGAGCTCCTCGGGAGCGGCAATCCCCTGGCGGAGCTGCGTCTCCGACGCCCTCTACACGCTTCCCACGACCCCTTCGGAGATGACCTTCGACACGGGCGGGCAGCCGCTCACCAACCTGCGCGACTTCGTCTCCTTCAACGCCGCGACCATGGGACACCTGAACGCCGACGGGTTGTGCTACGTGGAAGGGCTCGCCCACTAGCGCTCGACTCCTCCCGCGATGCCGACTCCCAGCCTCGCCGTCTGCCAGTTCTCCACCCCGTTCGACGGCGAGGTGGCCTACTTCGAGATCGGGCTGCACAGGCTCACGCACCCTCGTCCCCGGGGCTGGGAAGTGGTGGAGAGACGACTCGGGACCGGGACCGCGGAGCAACGTGCCCGACAGGTCCTCGAGGGCCG
>CAYMUE010000005.1:24443-51222 GCA_964393505.1 uncultured Polyangiaceae bacterium | reverse complement strand
GGGATCGACGAGCCGGAACGGCTCGTGGAGCGGAGCGGGAGCCTGACGTTCTTCGATCCTGGGGCGAAGACCTGGCGAGGGGAGGGGAGGTTCGACCGGGTCGCGGACCTGACGCAGCTTGCGGCGGTGTGGGCGGACGGGGAGCCGATGGAAGCGCATGCTGGGGGGGCCGGTTGGATCGAGCTGTCGCGTGGGTGCCGCTATGCGTGCGGGTTCTGCGTTGCGTGCTCGATGGGGGACGGTGACGTGCGGAGCCACAGCCCCGGGCGGATTCGGCAGGAAATCGAGGCGGCGTCGCGCAGAGGGGTGAAGCTGTTCGGACTGCTCGCGGCGGCGGTCAACTACGAGCTGGAGAGCCTGCGCGCCGCGGCCGGCGCGCTGGGAGGGGCAGCCGCGGGGGAGCGCCGCGTGGCCGGCACGGTGCACGCGCGGTTCGCGAGCGACGAGCGGCTCGAGCTGATGTCTGCGATGAAGTGGGAGACGATGATCGTGGGCCTGCAGACCACGACCGCGGAAGCGCAGCGATTGATGCGCAGAGCCGAGCAGCGCGAGACCTTCGCTGCGGCGATCGAGCGCCTCGCGGCGTTGTGCGTGCCGGAAGTGGAGTTGATTCTCGGCCTGCCGGGCGATTCCGCCGCCGGCTTCGAGCAGACCGTCCGTTTCGCGCTCACACTCCCTGCCTCCGTGTCGATCTACCGGCTTCGGCTCGATCCCTGGGCCTCGTTCATGATGAATCGAGAGGCCCTCGGACTGAACGCCGACTTCGGGCACGAGGGGAGGGTGACCTCCACACCGAGCTTCACAGCCGACGAGATCGACGCCGCGGAGCGGTGGATTCGTGAACTCCCGCGGGGGGCATGGGCGCACCGGGCCCGGCAGGTCGTGCTCGACGGGGTGCCCCTTCGACGAGAGCGAGGCTGAGAGGGCCCGTCGCCGACGCGACACGCGCAATCGCGGGAGGGACTGCGACAGACCGGAGGAGGCGTGCCGTCACCCGCGCGAGGGGGCGCACACGCGGACTACTTCTTCACCGTGTCGCACCGATCGCAGCGCCCGCGGACCTGGACGTCGAACTCCTTGCGACGGAGTGCTGCGGGCCCGTCTCCGTCCCGGACCGAGATCATCTTCGGGGGCAGGCACTCCACCGTTCCGCATTCCGTACACACGAAGTGGGGATGGGCTCCACCGGAGTGGGAGACCGCGCTGGCCTCGAATCGCCACACGTGGTCTCCCATGTCGGAGCGACGGGCCAGTCCCGCCTTCGCCAGGTCGAGCAGGTTGCGATACACGGTCGCTCGATCCCACGGTTCGGCCGCGAGCCTCTCCACGAGATCGTTGTGGCTCAACGGCGCGTTGGCGGCGAGCAGCGCGCGCAGCACGGCGAGGCGCGATCCGGTGGCCCGCAATCCCGCCTCGCGGAGCATCTGCTTGAGCTCTTCCATGAGGGGGGCAGCGGAACGGCGATCGGCGCGCATCGGCGGGAGCCTAGCCCAGGGGGTGAGCTGTTGCAACCGGATTGCATCTGCCTCTCGCCGGGATCTCCCCCGAATCTCCCGCTCCAAACGCCGTTTGCTCTTCCGCCCGCAACGCTGTAGCACATTCTCATGCGCACGTTCCCATGCAGGGCCATCGGCTGGGGCGCCTGCCTCACGGTCGTTCTCGCTGCATCCTCCTGCGGCGATTCCTCCAGCGACACTCCTGCCCAGGAACCCGGGCTCGACGCCGGCGATTCGTCCGATGCTTCCGATCCCGTCGATGCCTCCGCAGATGCCGCACCCGATGCCGCCGTCGAAGCGGCCGTCGAAGCCGAGGCGGGCCCGGACCCCAAGCTCGCCTGCGACACCCTCGGATTGCCCTCCGTCGCATTCCAGCCGGGCAACGACGATCCCTCTCTTCACGCACTGGCAGCCGACTTCACGGTGCCGACCACCGAAGGGGATTGGACGCTTTCCCAGCGCTGGAGCGGGTGCGACGTGTATCTGCTCATCCAGGACACGCCGAAGCAGAACGACACCGGGTTCGGCTACGGAATCTGGGATGTCCCCGAAGACGCGGTGAAGCTGTTCACGCGGTTGCCGAAGAACGTGCACCTGCTGTTCATGTCGAAGCAGACCGACGCGACGAAGCGCACGGCTGCGCTCGACGCGTTGAAGAAAAACCTGGACGCGGCGGTGGCGGAGCTGGCGGCGGAGGATCAGCCCTGGTGGAAGGATCGAATCCATTACGTGACCGCCGAGGCGCGCTCGTTGCCGGGGTGGATTGGCGAGATCATGACCTCGCCGGGCTGGGGTGCGGCCATCGATCGCGCGCAGCGCATCCGGTACATCGGCAGCTATGCCGATCCGTACAAGTTCGACGACGGCGAGGGGTGGTTCGGGCCGAACCTGTCGATGGTGGCCAACGAGGCCATCTACTACAACTTCGAGGCCGCGCGCGAGCAGCGTCTGGCGCAGCAGACCGCCACGATCGTGACGGCGTGGAAGCAGCAGACCATCGCGGGCGCGAGCCCCTACGTCGAGGTCTCGCTCCCCGACGCTTCGCAGCTCGCGCAGTTCGACACGCTCGAGCTCGACATGACCATGGGATGCAAGGGGCCCGGGGAGTTCGGGAGCTGCCCGGCATGGGACTACGACGTCTACCTGCATCTGTGCGAGCCGGCGGACGCCGATGCGGGCGCAGGCGAGGGTGGGACCGACGACGGCGGTGATGCCGATGCCGGTCCGCCCGAGCCGGTCTGCTCTGCCGAGCTCGCGCACTGGATCACGTCGTATCACCGGGAGGGGCGTTGGGTTCACGACGTGAGCGGCGTGCTTCCCCTGCTCGCCGGCGGCGGGAAGAAGACCCTGAAGCTGTCCATCGCCGACCCGTGGGTCGTGTCGCTCGACCTGCGGTTCTCGACCCAGGGCAAGGCGGTGAAGCCGTCCGAGAGCATCGCGTTGTTCCAGGGGCAGTACACGCTCGACGAGCAATACAACGCGAACTGGGCGCCGAAGACGATCCCGATTCCGGCGGACGCCAAGAAGGTCGAGATCGCGACGGTGCTGACGGGGCACGGGATGTCGCAGCCGGGCAACTGCGCGGAGTTCTGCAACACCGATCACCACTTCAAGGTCAACGGCACCGACAACGTGCGCAGCTTCCCCAAGGCGGGGACCTCGCTGGGCTGCATGAACCAGATCGAGGAGGGGACCGTGCCCAACCAGTACGGCACCTGGTGGTACGGGCGTGGGGGCTGGTGCCCGGGCAAGCAGGTGGACATGGTGATGCTCGACGTCACCTCGCAGGTGACGCCCGGGAGCGACGCGACCTTCGAGTACGAGGGGTTCTACAAGGGCAAGGTCTACACGGGCGGCGACAACTGGCGCCACATCCACCTGACCTCCTGGCTCGTCATCTCGCGCTGAGCACGAGCTCCAACGGTCCAGCGCTCGTCCCCCATCCGTCCACTCGATCGCAGCGATCGTGAAGGAGTGATGCGTGCGCCGGGGCTCAGCGGCTGGGCGAGTCGATCACCGGCTTGGGAGCTGGAGACGACGGCGTGGCGCTCGCGGAGGAGGAAGCGCTGGCGGCGGGCAATGGCGAGGACGGCGTCGGAGGGGGGGCGGATGCGGCGACGGAAGCCGAAGGCATGGGGCCCTTGCCGAGCAGGGCGAGGGTGAGGTCGAACGGCAGCTCGCCCATCAACACCTGGTTGCCGACGACGTAGGTGGGGGTGCCTTCGATACCGTGCTTGTCGCCGTCCTTGATATCGGAGAGCACGTGGGCGCGTGCGGAGCTCTGCAAGCACTTCTCGAGCTGCGCGCGATCGAGGTCGAGGGCCTCGGAGAGGGCGTGCGCCCCGGGCGTGGGATCGTCGCGAGCGTGATCGAACAGGTAGTCGTTGGCCTGCCAGAACGCTCCCTGCTCCCCGGCGCAAGCGGCGAGGTACGCGAGGCGGCAGGCGTTCTGGTGGAAGTCCTCGGGGATGTTCGGGTTGCACGCGCGGTCGAGCGGGTAGTTGCGGTGGATGAGGCGGACCTCGTCCTTGTGCTGCTGCACGAACTGTCGGACCATCTGGTGGCCGCGCTTGCAGTAGGGGCACTCGTAGTCGCTGAACTCGGTGATCGTGACCTTGGGGTTCGCGGCTCCGATCCAGGGCTGGCCGTCGATCATGCCCGACGGCATCCCCAGATCGCCCTGGAGCTTCTTCTTCCAGTACTTGGGATAGCCCGCGGTGAGGGCGAGGGCAGCCACCGCGCAGGATGCGAGGACCGCGAAGGACAGGCGCCCGTGGTCGCGGGCCCACTCGTTGCCGCGTGACAGCACGAGCCGCGTTCCGCCGCGTTTCTTGGCGAGGAACAGGGCGATCGAGAACGCGGCGATGTTAACGACGTAGGTCGCGGAGCAGAGCAGGCAGAGGGACTTGATCTGCACCGTCGAAATGACGCCGAGGCCGAGGCTGGTGAGCAGGGCGAAGGTCGTGAGCACGAGGGTGGCTGCCACGGCCGCGCGGAGCTTGGGGCGTCGGATGACCCAGATGGCCGAGGCGGCGATGAGCAGGTAGCCGAACACGCCCCAGATGGAGACGGGGGCGCCGAAGGCAACCGAGTAGGGGCTGAGGGCGACGGCATCGCAGTCGAGGCCCGGGTTGACGGCGCAGAAGGAGTGCCAGGCCGGGTCGGTGTGCACACGCCAGTGCAGATCGGTGAGCTTGGCCGCGAATCCCAGGCCGATGAGCGCAAGGATCAGGATCGCGGGTCCTGCCCAGCGCGGGATGGGTTGTTTCTCTGGCGACGCGCTCATGACTCGATCAACTCGTTCCTGCTCTAGGAAAGTCCGGCGGGAGGATACACCTTTTCGGGTTGGGTACGAGCCGGTCATAGCACGGCTCGCGCGGCGCGCATGGGGTGCTGGAGGCGGCCGGCAACCTCCTGTGCCAACACCCATTGCACCTGCCCGAGGGCGGGCCTATCTACCGGATCCGATGAGCTCCCCCCGTACCCCCTGTGGTCCCCACGTCGAGCTGGTGAAGACCGAAGGCGTCCGCATCGCCCGATGCCCCTGCGGAACCCTTCACATCACCTTTGCCCGTAACGGCGTTACCATGCAGTTCGCCCCCGAACACTTCGCCGAGATCGCTCAGGCCATGTCCCTCGCGAAGACCATCGTGGAGGCCCCCTCCCCGCAGACCGAGCGGATCGTGACCGAGCCCAACCCCACCTCCGGCTTCGTCACCATCGTGTCGCCCATCTTCAAGAAGCCCAGCAACTGAGCGACACACCTCTCCGGCCGCTCACTTCACCACCTGCGTGATCTGCTTCAGATCCAGCCCCGCCGGGTACGCGTATGACGTGTAGCTCCCGAGACCGTAGGTGATCATCCCGAACTTGTCGGAGGCCTTCATCGTGTGGGTTCCCCCCTCCACTGCGACGATCCCGACCTCCTTGCCCCCAATCGCCTGCCACGTCGCGTCCAGCGGGTTGCCGTCGAGCGTGAGAGAAAGGTTCGGTGGACGAACAATCATCACGAAGTTCTGGCCGTTCGTTCCGGCGTTGTAGGAGCTCGGTGTCACGAAGATGTAGTCGGCGCGGTACTGCTCCGAGGGGACCAGCACCGTCATGGCCGGGTCGCCCCGGTTCGCGGCCGGCTTCGAGTAGTGCTGGCCCACGAGGTACTGCGCGACCTGGATCGCCTTGCTCCCCGAAGCGACGAACGGCGTGGACGCCATGAACTCCACCCACTCGTTCGCCTGCAGCGCCACCGTCGAGATCGACCCCTGCGGCGGATCCACCGTGACCTGCGTGTCGTCGAACGCCGCCACGACCCTCACCAGGTTGTCTCCCGGGCCGCCGCCGTCGGTCATCGGACGGCTCACGAACACCTTGCCCCAGGTCTGGATCGGCGACAGCACCGACTCGAGGTGATCGCAGGCTTGGCTGGTGTAGGGGACGTAGGCGCACACGTGTCCGCCGAAGACCTCCACCGGCCCGCTCGCGCTGATTCGCGACCCGGTGAGATCGAACTCGGGCTCGGCACAGGTGTCCATCCAGTCGCAGATCCCGAACGTGCACTCCTGCTCGCGCACGTAGCCAGGCCGTCCTGCCGTGCAGTCGGGCGGCGGCGCCGCCGTCAGGTGAACCACCTCACCTCGCTGCAGATCGAACTCGATCGTCCCACCGGGAGGCGCCCAGTTGAACTTGCCCCCCTTCTCCTCAATCGCGTTCGCCGACACCGTGACCGCCACGTGCACCGGCTCCGGTGTGATCCCCACGATCGCGAGGTATCCTGGGTACTTCATGTAGTCCGGAGGCATCGGAACCCCGCCCGTCACACCCGAGGCGCGAGTGAACGGCAGATACGTCACGTTCACGTAGTCTCCGGTCATCACATGGGTCGGGAGCAGGAGCGTCGCGTCATTGGTGTACGAGTACTCCGGCGCCTCCGCCGTCCCCGCCTGATACTCGAACGGGTTGAACTGCGACACCGTTACCGGCAACGACGATCGAAGCCGGTAGGCACCGTCCTTGGTCGCGATGCTCTTCCACTCCCCGCCACCGATGCCGAACGACTGCCCATCGACCCAGGGCAGCGGGATCTCCACCAGTTGGTGGGCCCCGACCTTGCCCGAGAACGCCTGCGTCGCACCGCGCGTGACTGTGACCTCGGCCTCCTGCTCATTGGGGTTCGCGACCACCACGCGGTAGTCGAAGACCGCCTGGTTCAGCTCCGATGTGTTCGCCAGTGGCGCGGGCCAGTACTCGCACCCGACGTAGGACATCGTCGCTTCCGCCTGCCCACACGCGTCGGAGCAGTACCCCGTGTCTCCGCACTGCGACTTCCACTCCGCGCAATCCCGCCCGTGCACCCACGTCTGCGCGTCCGGCGCGCAGATCATCGACACGTTCCCCTGACACGAGCGCGTGCCCGGTTTGCACGAAACGCATCCCAGCGACGGGTCGCATTGGCTCGGACACTCCTGCTCGTCGAGACGCGTGACGCCGTCGTCCGCGCACACGTAGTGGATCTTGCCGTAGCACCCTTTCGCGCCCGGCGTGCACGCGAACGACGCGTCCGGCGGCGTGCTCGAGTCGAGAATCCACCCGCCGTCTCCGCCCGCTGCGCCGCCGTCCTTCTGCGGCGGTGTGATCGGGGATTCGTCGCCTCCGGCCGAGCAGCCGAGTGCCGACGCGAGGAGCAACGAGCAGGGCAGCGCGCAGAGTCGCGAGGTGGGGTGCATGCGTTCATCGTACCACGCCGATCGTTCAGCGGGCTCGACGCGGCGGAGTGAGGAGCCGGGAAGCTATTGCCCGTGTCGTCGTGCGGCGGATCTGTCGCACCGTGACAGGCGCCGCCAGCGAGGTATATAGGCCGCCGATGGACGACAAGACCCTGCAGAAGCTCATGACCTCCGTGCGGGAAGCCTGCTCGCCCGACGTCTGGTCGAAAGCGGTGGAGCTCTGCAGGTCCCACGCGGTGTTCGGTGAGTCCGAGACCGACGCGGAGATTCGGATTCGGGTGAAGGCGCAGGCCACGGCGGTGTGTCCCACCGTGGTGCTCTGGCCCGAGGACGAGGACTGGTTCTGCGACTGCTCGGAGGGCTCGGGCGGGTGCGTGCATGCCGCCGCCGCCGTGATCGCGCTCAAGCGGGCACGACAGGCCGGTCAGAAGCTCCCCGGCGACGATGAGCCCGTCGGACGCATCGCGTACCGCCTCTCCCGCACTCCGTTGGGGCTCGCCTTCGAGCGGCGCGTGGTGGTGCAGGGCCAGGAGACACGGCTGGAGGACTCCCTCGCCAAGGCGTCGTCCAACGGCCGGCTCGCCGCAACCCGCGAAGACCTCGCCATCGAAGCCGTCATCGGCATTCGCGCGGGCGTCATCCCGCCACTGCTGGTGTCGCCGCTGATGAGCGCGCTGGCCTCGTGTCCCGACGTGACTCTCGACGGGAAGCCGACCAAGACCGGTCTGCCTGCCTTGCCCTTCCACGGACTCGTGGAAGACGCAGGCGAGGGATTCCGCCTCCGCATCGAGCAGAACCCATCCATCACGGAGATCTTCTCCAATGCAGCGGTGTTGTGCGACGACACGTTGCGGGGCATCGGGGACTGCCTGCTCGACGCACGCGAGCTCGAGGAGCTGAAGCACGGGCGCGTGTTCGGCCGAGAGCGCGTGTCGGAGCTGATCACGGGCACGCTTCCCTCGATGCAGGAGCGTCTGCCGGTGCGGATCGCCACCCGCAGGCTGCCCAAGGTGGTGAGCGACGCGGCGCCGCGGCTCGTGGTCGAGACGCGAAGGGACGGGAGCGTGCTCGAGGTGCTGCCGTCGATCGTGTACGGAGATCCCGCGATCGCGCGGCTCGACGGCGATGCGCTCACCACGCTTGGCGACACGGTCCCGTTGCGTCACCGCGACGCGGAGCGGAGGCTGTTGGAGCGTCTGGATTCCCTGGGTCTGGCGGCAGGGCGCAGGGCGAGGCTCGCGGCAGGCGATGCGATCGAGCTGATGGAGCGGATCGATCGCGGAGCGGGCAGAGGGATCTCCTTCGGGGGCGACGCGCACCGCGCGTTCTTCGCGGCACCCGCCCTCGTGCCGAAGCTGCATGTGCAGGGGGACTCGTTCCAACTCTCGTTCTCGTCGGGGGAGGGCAAGTCCAGCCGCGGGCAGGCCGACCCCCTGGCCGTCGTCGCCGCCTGGCGAAGAGGGGAGTCCCTCGTGCCGCTGATGGACGGCGGTTTCGCACCGTTGCCCGCGGACTGGATGCATCGGTTCGGACATCAGATCGCCGACCTCCTCGCGGCCAAGGAGCTGTCCGGCGACGGGCCCCTTCCGCCCCTTGCGATCCCCGATCTGGCGAGGCTGTGCGACGCTCTCGAGTGCCCGAAGCCTCCGTCGTGGGAGCGCCTGCGCGCGCTGGTGGAGGGATTCGAAGGGCTGAAGGACGCGGAGCCTCCAGCGGACCTCCGGGCGCAGCTTCGTCATTACCAGCGGACCGGCGTGAACTGGCTGGCGTTCCTTCGGGACGCGGAGCTCGGGGCGATGCTGGCCGACGACATGGGGCTGGGCAAGACGCTGCAGGCGCTGTGTGCGGTGCGGGGGCGGACTCTCGTGGTTGCCCCGACGAGCGTGCTGCACAACTGGTCGCAGGAGATCCGACGGTTTCGTCCAGGCTTGAGCCAATCGATCTACCACGGAGCGGGCCGGGAGCTCGACGAGGCGTCGGACGTGGTGCTCACGACGTATGCGATTCTGAGGCTGGATGCGGATCGTCTCGCTGCAACGGAGTGGGACGGGATCATCCTGGACGAGGCCCAAGCGATCAAGAACCCGGAGAGCCAGGTGGCCCAGGCGGCCTTCCGTCTGCGCGGGAGATTCCGCATCACGCTCACCGGAACGCCCGTCGAGAACCGCCTCGAAGAGCTCTGGAGCCAGATGAACTTCCTGAATCCGGGCTTGCTCGGAGGACGCAGCGACTTCCACGAACGCGTGGTCCGCCCGATCTCCGAAGGCACACCCGGCGCGGCCGCCCGCCTCCGTGAGCGCATCCGGCCCTTCCTCCTGCGAAGGCTCAAGCGAGACGTCGCACCGGAGCTACCCGAGCGCACCGAGGTCGTGCTCCGCTGCTCGCTGTCTTCGCAGGAGCGTCGGGTCTACTCGGCGATCCGGGCGGCCACCGTGCCCGGTGTGGTCGAGAGGTTGCGCGACGGCGCAGGGGTCCTCGCTGCCCTCGAGGCTCTCCTGCGGTTGCGTCAGGCCTGCTGCCACACTGCACTGGTGCCCGGTCAGCAGGCGGATTCATCGGCCAAGCTCGAGTTGCTGCTCGATCAGCTCGACGAGAGCGTGGCCGCGGGACACAAGGCGTTGGTGTTCTCGCAGTGGACGTCGCTGCTGGATTTGGCGGAGCCGCATCTGCGCGATCACGGGATTGGATTCGTGCGACTCGACGGTTCGACGCGGGATCGGGAGTCGGTAGTGCGGGAGTTCCAGGGGGAGGACGGTCCGCCGGTGATGCTGCTGTCGCTCAAGGCAGGGGGGACGGGGCTGAACCTGACGGCGGCAGACCACGTGTTCCTGCTGGATCCCTGGTGGAACCCGGCGGTGGAGGATCAGGCCGCGGATCGCGCGCACCGCATAGGCCAGCAGCGCCCGGTGATCATCCACCGCATCGTTGCCGAGTCCACGGTCGAGGAGCAGATTCTCGCGCTGCAGGAGCGCAAGCGGGCTGTGGCGGCGGCGGCGCTGGGCACCGGCGACGCCGCGCTGTCGATTACGCGCGACGATCTGCTGGAGATGCTGACTTCGGAAGGCACCTGATGCGCGCCCGCCGGGCGTCAGAAGTGCGCGCTCGTCGAGAACAGGAAGGTGCGCCCGCTCTGGGTCATTCGCATGTGGCGATAGTCGTTGGAGACCGGCACGGACCAGCGCCAGTCGAAGGCGTTGTAGACGCCGAAAGCGTAGCGGAGCATGCCGCGCGCGGTCTCACCCGACAGGACGACGTCCCAGATCACCGCCGGGTCGGTGCGCTTCTGCTCGGGATCGCCATCGTGGTCGTTGCGGTCCCAGCGACCGCCATCGACGGACAATCGCATGGAGCCCAGGAGGGTGCGTGGGATGATGGGGAATGCGCCGCGCAGGGAGGCGAGGTGCTCGGGGGAGTTTGGGACGTTGCGCAAGCCGGCCGCTTCCTGCTGGTAGCGGGAGTGCTGGTAGGCATAGGAGGTGGAGAAGGACCATCCCTGGCGCCATTCGCGGCGCAGCTCGACCTCGGCGCCCGTGGTCAGGACCGAGCTCGAGGAGTTCTCGTAATACAGCGGGGACTCCGGCGTGCTGTCGCCGCGAGCGACCACGAGGTCCTTGATGTAGTTCGCATACGCCCCCGCGATTCCGAGCCAGGTCGTGGAGAACCGGTGGGCGAGCTCCACCTCCGGCGAGTAGATGGTCTCCGGGGACAGATTCGGACTCTGAACCTGCGTGGCGCCGTTGTCGTGATAGTACAGCTCGAAGGGAGTTGGCGCGCGGAACGCCTTGCCTCCCATGAGCTTGAGGGTGCCGCCCTCGTAGGGATGGAGGATCACCGCCGCCCGGGGATTCACCGACGATCCGAAGGTGGAATACCAGTCGATGCGTGTTCCGCCGGAGACGCGGAGCTCCTGCGAGGGAGTGAAGTCGGCGAGCAGATAGCCGGCCCCCACTTGATACGGGTCGTTGCGGTCGATGGGCTCGACCTTGTCGTCGTAACGCGTATTGACCAGGAAGTGATGCTGTCCCTCGCCTCCGGCAGTGATGCGGAAGGTCTTGGTGGGCTGTGCCACCAAGCGCAGCTCTCCCCCCGCCCACGCGCCCCGGAAGATATCGTCGTTCAGCCCCATCGAGCCTGCGTCGTAGGGGTACTTCCCGGTGAATCCGTAGTAGTTCAGGTGGGCGCGCGACATCAGCTGAACGGCCTCGCTCAGCCGAGGTTCGAAGCGCGCCTCCAGAAGACCGTGGGTGTCGTTCAGACGCATGCGCGGGTCGGCGAAGAGCGTCTCGTAGGCGCCGTTTGGGACCGCCTTCTCCCGGGAGTGCAGCATCCACTGCGCCGTGACAGCCTTCCACCACACCCGACCTTGCAGCGTCCCGGTCCGGAAACCATCCACTCCCCGCGCATATCCCCCTTCGTCCGCGAACTCCTTGAAGTAGTAGTCGCCGCCGGTGGCCTTCGTGCCACCGATCGACATCCACATTCCCGCGTCCCTGCCCAGCTTCAAGTCCACACGCCCTCGAGAGTGGGCCACCCCCTTGCCAGAGGCCGAGAACTCCACCTCCCCGCCGGTCCGGTTTTCCCTGCGCGTCACCAGGTTGATTACCCCAGAGAACGCCCCCGTGCCGTACAGCACCGACCCGGGACCCCGAATCACCTCGATCCGCTCCACATCCCCCAGGTCGCTCCGACCGTCGTAGCCCAGGTACGCCGACCCCATCCAGTTGTCGTTCGTCGGATGCCCGTCCAGCAGCACCAACACCCGGTTGCCGTAGTCGCCCAGCCGCGAAAAGCCCCTCACCCCAGCCGACTGGTAGAGCAGATCGTCGCTCACGTGCAGCCCCCGCACCCCGCGGAGAGCTTCCGCGATCGTCGGGTATCGCATCGAACGCAGCTCCGTCGCCGAAACGATCGAGACCGAGCTCGGCGCGTCCTCGATGGATTCGGTCACGCGTGATGCCGCAGAGACCTCGTCGAGCTGACGAAGCTCGAGATTGAGACGCACCTCCCGATTCGCCGGGATGTCGACCACGCGCTCGATGGGACGGAACCCGGCCAGCGACACGCGCACCTTGTGCAGCCCGCTCTGCACGTTGAGCACCGACGGCGTGAACCCGAGCGGCTTGCCGTCCACCTCCACCAACGCGTCGCGCTCGTCGGTGTTCACCACCAACGCACCCCGAAGCGGCGACAGGTTCGGTCGCACCGTCACCGTCGATCTCGCCACCACGTCGATCTGCTGCAGGTACGGCTGATATCGATCGTGCGCGAAGTACAGCGTGTGCTTGCCCGGCGAGAGCTGCCGCGTGCACGGGATCGCGCAGATCGCTGGCGACCTCTCGTCGTCGAGGTGCACCGCCGCGCCCTGGGGCTCCCCCTCGATGCGCACCGTTCCGAGGATCCGCTTGAGAGAGACCATCACCCTCTCCGAGGCTCCGGCGCGCACCTCGATCGGTCCGACCTCTGCGGGCTCGTGTCCCGCCATCTCGACGATGAGGCGGTAGCGTCCCTCGGCGAGGCCGAGCTTGCGCGGGGTGTTGCCGCGGGCGCCGAGGTCACGACGGTCGAGGTACACGGTTGCTCCCGGAGGATCGGTGACGACGTCGAGCACCGCGACGTTGGGGGCGATGCGGGTCAAGGCGCTCTCGATGCGCTCGCGCGCGTCGGCCGCCTTCTCCCCCTCGAGCGCTTGCGAGTAGTACCTGTACGCGTTGGGGTACTGCTTGAGCTGCTCGTAGCAGCGGGCGACGTTGAACACCACGTTGCGGTTGGGCACCAGACGGTTCGAGGTCAGGAAGCTCTCCAGCGCTGCCCTGTAGTCCCCCGCCTGGTAACGCTCCGCCCCCATCTGGAAGCGCAGATCCGCCTCGTCGGCGTTGTCGTCCGCACGCAACACCCCGGGCGCACATGCGCACACCACGAGCGCTGCCAACGAGATGATGGCCCGTGTCAGCCTGGATCGTCGCTTCATCGTTGCAGCCGGATGTCCGAGTCAGGAGACTTCGTTTCGCCCTTCTTCGTCGTCGAGGGCGGTGAAGCTGGTACCCTGGGCTGCGTCGTCCGGGTTGCGGTCGGTTGCGCCGGCTCCGCACTGGCGGTTGCCGTTGGTGCCGGGACCAGCGCCGCTGCCACGCGTACGCTCTGATCCGAGGCTCCCTGAACGATGGTGAAGGGCAAGAACCCCGGCGCCGACACCGTCAGACGTCGCGGCTCGCGCGCAACCGTGGCGTTGTCCACCGTGAGCTGAAGCGGCGTCTTGCCCAACAACGCGCCGTTCTCCGTCACGTCCGCCGTTGGCGGCGTGGAGTCGATCGTGAGCACGTAGCTCGTGTGCTCCGATACCGCGGGCGCAGGAGTCGAGAGCGCCGCCGGCGTCGCCGCCCTCGGGCGCAACGCCACGACCCCCAAGACCGCAAGGCCCGCCGCAAGCACCGACGCGCCGATCACGATGGGCGCCCACCGCGGAAAGGCTCGGGACACCGCGATGTCCCGGGTCGCCAACGTCGGCTCCACCATCGGCTGCACGGCAAGCCGTTCCGCATCCGGAGTCACGACCGTGACGCGTCCCTTGATGATTCCGGAGGACGACTGCGACAGCTCCTTGCGGTTGAGCGAGCCCGTGTCGATGTCGTAGCGCTGCACTCCCGAGGGGCCGGAGACCGGAGCGGCCAGGCCGAGCGCGACCTGGATGTCCCCCAGCTCCCGTACCACCGCCTCCATCGATGCCGGACGATCATCGGCCGACTTCGCAAGGCAGCGCATCACGTAGCCCTCGAGCATGTCCGGGATCTGAACCCCTGCCGGAGCGCGAGGCCGCAACGGCGGAACCGGCGTGTTCAGATGCGCCATCAGTGTCTGCACCGCGTGCTCCGAGTCGAACGGCACCTGCCCGCACAGGCACTGGTACAGGATCACCCCGAGCGAGTACACGTCCGTGCGGTGATCCACTCTGCCGTGCGCAATCTGCTCCGGCGACATGTACCGCGGCGAGCCGAGGAACGTGCCGTCCTTGGTCACCTGATCCGAATCGTCCGTCAGAACCTTCAGCAGGCCGAAGTCCACTACCTTCACCAGCTCGGACCCATCCTCCTGCGGCAGGAGCATGATGTTCGAGGGCTTCAGGTCGCGATGGACCACGTTGTTCCGGTGAGCCTCGCGCAATCCGCGCGCGAGCTGTCGCGCAAGCGCGATCACCTCGGAGGCAGACAGCGTCCCCAGCCGCACCAGACGCTCATGCAGCGTCTCCCCCGAGAGGAACTCCATCACCATGAAGTACGACTCGGGACTCGTCCCCTCGATGCGCCCGTAGTCGAACACCGTCACGATGTTCGTGTGCTGCAGCTTCGACAGGATGCTCGCCTCGAGGAAGAACCGCTTCTGGAACGCCTCGTCGTCGGCCGACCTCGTGTACTGCTGGCTCAGGACCTTCAGCGCCACCCGGCGCCCCAACGGCAACTGCTCCGCCTGGTAGATCCGACCCATCCCACCCGTCGCGACTACACGCAACACCCTGAACCGCCCATTCACAACCGTCCCCACGAGCGGATCAGTCTGCTCGGAGTTGTGCAGTGAAAGGCGATTTTGGGCGTCCTGCGTCATCGTCGACTCGTCCCCCCCCGACCGGAAGCCGGGCGAGATGCCCCGGGCCCCAAGGCACAGTGCGGAAACCATCATAGCCCGGTTCACCCGGCCATGACAACGGTACCCGGAGCGGTCGGAGCCCGGGGTCGATGCCGCGCGAATCGACGCAAATTCGCGCAGGTTGCGCTACTGCCGCTTCGTCTCCACCTGCATCCGCACCGTCATCTTGACCGTCTGCGCCGTCCCGCGCTCCCTCGCCGAAATCGTGCTCGCACTCGTCATCGTCAGCGTTGAGTCCGGGACAATCCGGTTCAGATCGTAGGACATCTTCCCTGAGCCATTCGATTCCAGCTCCTCGAGCACCGCCGTCGAGTCTGCAGGGGCCCCTGGGATAGTCACTGGCTGACGCGGCGCCTCCTGCTTCAGGCTCACCTGCACCCGCACCTTGTCCCCCACGATCGACTCGAGCTTGTGCGTCGTGATCTGCCGCAGCTTCAGCCCCGGCGTGTCGAGGGGCAGCGTGACCTCCCAGCGCGCCCCCTTGCCCACCGGCTCCTCGGGCAGCGGCGAGGCGACATTGCGCAACGAGTGCCGCAGGTTGTCGAACACCGATCGCAACGCAGCCCCCATGTTCGCCGGAGGCTCGAACGTCGCCGCCTTCGTCATCCCCCGCGCATCGATCACCGCGGACCCCGTCAGCCCCACCAACGTCGCAAGATGCGCCTCCGCCCCCGCCAACACCTGCGGCGCGATCGTCGGGTCCTTCAACACCTCCGCCGACTGCAGACGGAACCCGTAGCGCACATCCCCCGCCGGCGTCGTCTCCGTCGGCGTGAGCACCACCACGATCCGCATCCCCGGCGTCGCCCCCTCGGGCTGCTTGTTCATCCCCACCTGCATCCCCATCGCCATCCGCATGTCCATGCGGAGCGTCTCGATGGATCCGATGTGGAACTTGTAGCGCAGCGTCTTTCGCGGCTCCGTCCCCGGATCGATCAGCTTCACTTCCACCGGTGCGTCAAAGGCCACAGCCACCGGATCCGCCGAACCCGATCCCGCCGGCGAGGAATCCACCCCCGGGGCCGCCGTCCCACTCTCCGAAGCCCCGGCCTGCGCACCCGACCCGACCGATGCGGGCGCCTCCGAGCCCGCGGGGGTCTCGGGCTGATCCTTGCCGCAGTCGCAGCCCATCAGCGTCAGCGCGCATGCCCACCCAAGCCAACACCGTGCCCGCACGCTCAACGCCTCCTGCGCCTCGCCGCGAGGGCGATCGCTGCGACCGCCACACCCCAGAACCCCGTGCCCGCGTCCGACGAAGCACGGCATCCGCACCCGCCGTCGTCGGATGATTCGCCTGCCGAACTACCTGTTCCGCTTGCCCCCGCCGCCCCCGATCCCGCCGCCCCCGATCCTCCTCCTCCCGCGCTCCCGCTCTCGCACGTGGCCTGCCCCCACCCCTCCGCCTCCGGCTCCGCTGCCTCGTAACGCAACACGAGGTTGTTCGTCCCGGTCATGTACCCGTGGTTCGGATCCGGAAACGCCAGCCAGAACATCCCCGAGAACTTCGCCATCGCTCCGAACGGCGGAGCCTGCATCACCCCCTCGTAGTCCGGATCCATCGCCCATGTCCCCCCACCGTCGTCCGTGCGCACGAAAATCGATACGTAGCTCGGTGTCTCCCCTTCTCCTCCCCCGCACCCCGCCGTGCACGCCACGCAGGTCGCCACTCCCCTCCGATCGTCGAAGAATCGCACATCGAAGCAGTTCGTCGCCGCCTCCTCCTGCCCCATGGCCCCCGTCTTCGGATGCGGCGGGATCGCCTGATCACTCCACGTCAGCCCTCCGTCCGTCGTCTTCATCACCACCCCGGCCCCACCCTTCGTGGCCGCCGCCCACCCCAACGTCGGACTCGCAAACCACATCCGGCTGATCAGCGCGTTGACCGCGCCGCCCCTCGCCTCCCAGCTCTTTCCGCCGTCCCCCGTCCAGTACAACGCCGACTTCTCCCCCGTCTCCGCGGGCGTCGCCACCGCGTATCCGCACGTCGGGTTCAGCATCCGCACCGCGCTCAGACTCAGTCCCGATGCGACCTCGACCGGGACGGTCGCGTACGCGGTCCCGTCGAAGACGACCATCTTGCTGCCGGCCGCGGCGAACATCTCGCCCGTGGGGAACGCCTGGAGGTGCATCGGGACGTCTTCCTGGCCGAGCTGCACCACCTCGTTCCACGAGAACCCGGCGGTGTCGCTCTTCCAGACCCGTCCCCCTTTGCCCGTGAAGCCCGCCAGATACCCCACATTCCCGTCCACGAACCCGATCGCCATGTACATCGCGATCACGTAGCCCTGGGGGAGCATGATCTTGTCCCAGGTGGTGCCGTCTTCCGTCTTGATCGCCACCGGCGACGAGTTGCCGTTCTGGCTGCTGATGCCCACCGCAAACGCGTGCGTCGCGTCCACCGCGTCGAGCGCCGTCATCGCGTTGCCCGAGTTCATCTCACTGTAGACCAGGCTCCACGCAGGCTTCGCCTCCGCCGTCGAAGCCGTCGCCATGACCGCCATCGCCCCAGCAACCATCCAGCTTCTCTTGCGATGCATCGTCGAGCCTCCGTTCGTGTCGCGCAATTCTACCAGCCCGCCGAAGCACGGGTCGAGCAGAGTGAGGGGCCCGTCATAAGGGCTCCCTCAGACCTGGATCACCGTGAGCCCCTCCGAGGGACGCACCACGCGGGTGTCGATGCGCCGCCCTGTTCGCGACGCGTGGGTTTCGGCGAGCGCTTCCGCGAAGTCCCGGGCTCGCTCCGACGCCACGACGTTGATCGTGTTGCCGCCGAAGCCGGCGCCCGTCAGCCGCGCACCGATGAACCCCGTCATCCCCGCCGCGAGCTCTACGAGCAGGTCGAGCTCCGCACACGACACCTCGTAGTCCGACGCCAGACTCCGGTGCGAGGCCGCGAGCAAGGCGCCCATCAGGGGGGAATCCCCGCGCAACATCGCATCTCGTGCCTCGAGACACCGACGGTTCTCACTCACCACGTGACGCAGCCGGCGCAGCAGACGAACCTCCAGCTCCCCGCTCACCTCCTGCACCATCTCCATCGTGGCATCGCGCAGCGCCCGCACGCCGGCGTGCCGACGTCGAATCACCTCGAGCCCCTGCGCACACTCCTGCTGGCGCCGCCCGTACTCCGACGTCCCCAGCGCATGTTTGACTCCACAGTCCGCGATTACCAGCGCCCAGCCCGAGGGCACCGGGACCGCCTCCCAACCCAGCGAGCGGCAATCGAGCAGCAACGCGTGCCCCTCGCGTCCGCATGCGCTCGCCATCTGATCCATGATCCCGCAGGGCACACCGCAATACCCGTTCTCGGCCAGCCGCGCGATGCGCGCCACCTCGGGCGCGGGCAACTCCGCGCCAGCCAGCGATGACGCGAGCCCGACCAGCGCCACCTGAAGCGAGGCCGACGAGGACAGCCCGCCGCCCAAGGGCACGTCGCCGTCCACCAGCACATCGGCGCCGCACACCGGATAGCCCTGCTCGCCCAACGCCCAGAAGGGTCCCGTCGCGTAGGCCCGCCAGTCCACCACGACGGGGATTCGCAAGGCTCCGACGTGGGCCTGCGCCTCGCCGCTCGCCCGCGTCGATCGAATCCGAATCACGCCGTCTTCGCGAGGCGCGCCTGCGACCGCGGTGCGCAGATCGATCGCGGCAGGAAACACAAACCCATCGTGGTAGTCCGTGTGCTCGCCAATGAGGTTCACCCGTCCGCCGGCGTGCGCCGCGTGTGTGGGCCGACGAGCGAACGACTCCTCGAAACGCCGAATCACACCTTCGAGCGGGTGGTCCATTCGGAGACCTTCTGGTAGAGAGTGTCGAAGGAGTCCCGCTCGACGACGAAGGCCCGGCCGGTGTGGGGGCCCTTGGGACAGAAGCCGGAGTGCGGAGCCTTCACGAGCACGGGTTTGCCGGGCTCGAGCACGATCTGCCGCGTCTTTCTGCCGTCCGCGACCAGAAGCGTGACCTCGCCCTCCAGCAGGAGGAACAGCTCCGGACAGTCGTGTCGCTCGAGCTCCTCGATGTCGTCGGCCGAGGTCAGCTCCGGCGAGTACACGCCCGCACGCCAGTGCGAGCTGTCGCCGCAAAGCACCTGCCAGACCTTGTCCGCTTCGACCGAGAGCGGCGCGTCGACCGGGGCCGCGGGGAACGAGGGGGGCCGGGTCTGAACGCGTCTTCCCGGGCCTTTGTATTCCGCCGCGTCGGGGCCGGGGCGGCTGATGGCGACGAAGAGGTATCCGACGGCGACGAGGACGGCGCCCCACCAGAGAGCCGGGCGGGTATGACCGAGGACGGTATCGGTCTCGCCGGAGACCAGTCCGGCGATGACGACGAGGACGCCGTAGACACCGAGGATGATCCCGACGAAGAACCAGATGGGGAGGGGTTCGGGCTCGACGGTGTGGGCAGCGGATTCGGGGGCGGCGGAGAGGGACTTTTGCTGCTGACTCATGATGGCCTCACCAGAAGTAGAGGTTGAGCGCGACGAGCACTACTGCGGCAATGGCTGCCCAGAAGGCGGGACGCCCGGTGAGGGGGACCTGGGCTTCGTCGGTCTTGGGGGTGAGTCCCTTGACCAGGCCTTGGAGCTCTGCATCGGTTTTGGGCTTCGTGAAGAAGCTCAGGCCCCAGGTGACGGCGAAGCAGACGCCCCAGCCCCAGGTGGCCTGCCAGAGATTGCGGGACATCTCGCTCGGGTCGGCGGAGAAGGTGAGGATCTGGGCGAGTCCGGAGGAGGCCATGTAGGGGCCGAAGAGCTTGAATCCGATGAAGATGGAGAACGAGACGATCATGCCGCAGATGAGGCCGACGAAGGCCGCGGTGCTCGTGGTTCGTTTCCAGAACATCCCGAGGAGGAAGGTCGCGAACAGCGGAGCGTTCACCCAGGAGAAGATGGCCTGGATGTAGTCCATGATGGTGTTGAACTGCATAGCGACATAAGCCGTGCCAACCGAGAGGAGGATTCCCACGACGGTGGTGACGCGGCCCATCCACACGAGGTGGGCGTCGCTGGACCTGGGGCGGATGACGGCGCGATAGATGTCATAGGTCCACACGGTGTTGAAGGCGCTGACGTTGCCCGCCTGTCCGGCCATGAATCCGGCGAGGAGGGCTGTGATGCCGAGGCCCACGAGGCCCGGTGGATAGTAGCGGGCGATGAGCATCGGCAGCGCGGTGTCGTGCCAGAGCTCGTTGGGGTTGTTGGGGTGGTTGAGGAGCTTGAAGCCCGAGTGCGCCTGGCCGGTGAGCTTCCAGGCCACCAGGCCTGCGACCACCACGATGAAGGGGAGCGCCATCTTGAAGAAGGATGCGGTGATTGGGGTCAGGCGAGCGGAGCGGAGATCCTTGGAGGAGAAGGCGCGCTGCACCACGAGGAAGTCGGTGGTCCAGTAGCCGAAGGAGAGGACGAATCCGAGACCCATCACGATGCCGGCCCAGGTGACGTGCATCTCGTTGTTCTCGGCGTTGCCGAGAGTGGACCAGAGTCGTCCCATGTTCTCCGGGAGCCCCTGGAAGACCTCGCCCGGTCCGCCGAGCTCCATGACGCCGAGCACCGAGACCAGGAACAGGCCCGCCCAGATCAGGAAGAACTGCACGATCTCGGTGAAGATCGCGCTCATGAGCCCGCCCAGAGTGATGTACGAGGCGATGGCGATCGCCGACACCCACATGGAGACGTTCCAGTCCCACCCGAGGATGGTGCGGAACACGAGCGCCATCAGGTACAGGTTGATGCCCGACATCAGCAGGGTCATCACCGCGAACGAGATCGCGTTCAGGAGGCGAATCCGCTCGTCGAAGCGCAGCTTGAGATAGCCGGGCACCGAGTGGATCCTGCTCGAGTAGTAGAAGGGCATCATGTAGAGGCCCAGGAAGAGCATCGCGGGAATGGCGCCGATCCAGTACCAGTGGGCGACGGCCATGCCGTACTTCATCGTGCCGCCGGTCCACCCGAGGATCTCGAGGGCTCCCAGGTTGGCCGACAGGAACGCGAGCCCGGCGACCCAGCTCGAGTTGCGCCGGCCCGCCATGAAGAAGTCCTCGCCGGTCTTCGTGAAGCGACGCAGGTACAGCCCGATCCCGATGATCGCGGCGAAGTACAGGACGATGATGAGCCAGTCGATCGTCGTCAGGTGGATGACAGTCATTCGATATCTCCGAACCGAGATCTCTCACACGGGTGCACCTCACCGCGCGCGGCGAGGGCAGACGGACTCAGTAGCGCGCCAGCAGCGAGCCCTCCGCCATCCAGATGGGATCGGTGGCTCCCAGGCTGATGCGATTGAGCAGCGCACCGCCCGCTCCTCCGGGGGCGAGCACGGCTCCGACCAGATGGGCCGTCAGGTGGTCGGAGAGACGGAACTCGAGATTCAGGTTCGTCTCGACCCCCACAAAGGCCTTGTCGAGCGCGTTCTTCTTGTTGAGCACCGATGCTGCGCCCACCACCAACGCAGGGCGGAAGACCCGAGTCACTGCCCACTGCGCCTTGAGATCCCCCACGAACACTCCCGCCCGGTGCGTCCAGAAACCACCTTCGTACTTGCCCATCCGACGATCGAGCTGGTCGTACCAGTTGCGCAGCTCGTCTTCCGTGAGGATGACCGTCGCGCTCCGCGACTTGCTCGAGTACGCAAATGCCCCGTTGCGGGAGTTGCCCTCTGCCTGGTCATCCGGACTCAGGGCCAGCAGGTTGAGCGACAGGTCGAGGGGCGAGAGCGAGAGGTCGCCGTGGGCCTGCGCGGCCCACGCGAAGATGCTCTGGTCCCGGCCCCCCAGCCCGGCGTTCTCCCACTTGCCGATCTGCGCCACGGCGCCGACGAACCCGCCCGCAGGGCCGCTCTTGAAGGTGAGCTGCACGTTGGGCGCGAGGAACCAGCGCGTCATGTCGATCACATGGGCGTCGTACAGGCCGTGGACGCTGGCAGCGAACGTCGCGGAGTCGCCGAGCCTCAGATCGAATCGGGGGCCGCCGACGAAGATGTCGTGGTTGAAGTTGTTGTTCAGGACTGTGGTGTCCTGCGCGTTCAACCCCTCATAGGTCATGTCTGGGATCTGGCCGACCATGAACGACAGCCGCGCATCCGGGTGCCAGGACCACCAGGCGCTCGCCGCGCCCATCCAGTGTCCCAGGAAGAGCCCTGTCGGATCCCGATAGAACTGGTAGCCCGCCTTGAATCCCACCTTGCGGTCGAGAAACTCCCCCTCGCTGTATACCTCGCGGTGCTTGAGCACGAATGCATCGGCCGCGGGCGCCGCCTGCTGGTCCGGGTTGTTCTTGCTCCAGAAGTTCAGCCCGAGCTCCGCCTCGTAATACAGACGCAGGCCCCGCTCGATATGCCACGTGAGCTTCGGCCGGAACACCGTCGCAATTGCGCCCACCGACTGCCCGTTGCGGTCGTAGTACGGACGGGTCCGATCGAAGTCGGCGTCGTTGCGGAAGATGGCAAGGTTGCGCAGGTCCGCGTGAGCTTCGACGCGCGGGAACGCACCCGACGGCGGGGCCTTATCCCGCGCGCGTTCGTCCTGCTTGGAGGCCGTGTCGGCCGGCCAGGGCGAGGAGGCCTCGGGCGTTTGAGCTGCCGCAGGTGCGGCAATCGAGGTCGCGAGAGCCGTCGCAATCACCGCCCTCGTGACCACCCCGGGGGCGGCGATTCGGCTCAGCCGGGAAGCAGACATTCCGTACGTGCGCATTCGCATCCGTCTCCGTCGCGCCCGCCCGGGGAGCTCCGCGAGCCCCGGGCCGACACTGTCTACCGCGTGACGACCTCGTCGTCCTTGAAGAAGTACCGCCACCCATCGTTCGGCTGATGGGGCAGTGGCGGAAGTATCCGAATCGTGTACGTCGCCTCCGGCGCGTCGTTCTGCGGATAGTGATACAGCACGTGCGCCCCGTGATCGTAGTAGCACGTCCCGTCGTCGACCCACACGTAGAACCCATCGGGATACTGCACCTCGGGAATGGATATCTCCGTGGGAGCGTCGGACTCCTTGCTCGCATACACGAGCTCGAACTCGCGCCTGGGATCCTGCTTTCCCTTGTCGGCGTCGAAGAAGTGGTAGTCCGACCAGAAGTGCATGCGCACGGGCTTGCCCGCCAGGGCCCGGGGGAAGGGGCGCGCCCAGGCCAGCTCGCTGCGCAGATTCCCCTGCGGGTCCACGATCGAGAAGTCCTCGTGATTCCACCAGTCTCCGTAAGTGTAGTCGTTGTCCGGCGAGTGACACCACAGGAGCCGACTCTGGAACATGCCGTCGAATGCCTCGTAGTAGTTGTCGAGGATATGCGACGACACCGCGTAGCCATCGGCCTTCGACTGCTCGATGCCGTTGAAGTTGAAGTAGGTGCCGAACTCCCCAAACACCACCGGGGTATTGCCGAGAGAGTGCTCCCCCAGGCTCCTGGAGGCTGTGATCGCGGGGGTGTAGTCGCGGTATCGGATCTCCTCGACGGCGAGCTGGCGCGGCTGTTGGTTGAAGCCGATGAAGGGGTAGATGTCGGCGTAGTTGTGCGGGGCGAAGGCCACGTGGGGCAGGCTCGGCGGACGCACCATGCTCTGGTCCCACATGCCTCCCGGGACCGAGCCCAGGAGGTTGGAGGCGCTCATGGAGGGCTCGATGAAGATGACGGCCTTGGGGTCCTTGTCGAGGATGGCCTTGCCGACGCGGTCGTAGAAGGGAGTCAGGTGATTGCGGTCGAAGCCGTAGTTGAGAGAGACGATGTTCATCAGGTCGAGCTTGTCGAGGCCCCACAGGCGCAGGGTCTCGGGCTCGGTGTCCGGCGGCAGGAGGCGCAATGCCATGATGACGTTGAACAGCATCTCGCCGGTCTCGGGGTCGTCCTTGTACCGATCGAGGATGAAGTCATGGGCCGCGCCCGGTGCGTTTCGCTGGATCGCCGCTGCCTCCGCAGCGAGGATCAGGAAGTTGCCTTCGGGCTCGTTCATGATGTCGTAGCCCATCACGTTGGGCAGATCCGCTACCCGCTCCGCAACCTTCGCCCACGCCGCAGCGTACGCCTCCTGCAAGTAGTCCTTGATGTTGACCCCTTCGACCTCCAGCCCCGGGAACGCCTTGTCTCCCGCCAACAGACACGCGAACGAACGCTCCACGTCGATCGACAACGCCGCAGCCACTCCCCAGTTGGTGAACGGCAGCAGGTCCGTGGACTGATTCGGCGGGAACGCGGGCGGCAGGTTGTCCATCAGGTACTGCACCCACTCCGGCACCTCCGCGCTCCCGGTGCCGTCGTCTCCCGACAGCTTCTTGTAGAGAGTGATCAGCTCCCCCCGATGCGCGTCCATCCCACTCGCAATTCGCGGAATGCCCCAGTTCGGCGAGTCGAGGTCCTTCTCCGGCATGCACGCCTTGATGACCCACTTCGGTGCGCCGTCGCCCTTCACCTCCGCCGTGTACGGCGGCACCAGCGACAGCAGGCTGTGCTGAAGGCTCCCAGGCGGCGCCTGCGATGGATCGCTCAACCCCGCTGTCGGGTCCTCGTTGTAGCGCACCGTGAGATGGCGGCTGAACATGTCCTGGTGCATGTCCATCAGCACGAAGATCCCGAACTCCCCGGCGATTCTCACCACCTCGCGCAGATACGACAGATAGTCCTCGTCGTATTCTCCGCGGACCTTCGGCTCCACCCCCTCCCACATCACCAGCAGCCGAATCGCGTTGAACCCCAGCTTGCGCATGCGCGAGAACTCGTAGCGCGCACGGTCGAGCGGAAACGGACGCCCGACGTACGTGAAGGTCCCCTGCTGCGGATCCACGAACGGCACCTTCGTGCTGCCGCTCGTGTTCACTCCCTGGAAGTACATGTACCGGCCGTGCTCGTCGCGCAGATACGATCGATCGGTCCGCACCCGCGTCATCGGCGCCGGCGTCTCCGGCGTCACGTCGCTGCATCCCCACGCCTGCAGCCCCAACCACACCGCACAGCCCGCCACCCTTCCCAGCCAGCGCCCGCGAAGCCTGCGAATCATGCGCGAATCAGACGGCGCAATGGGCAGGACGTCAAGGGCGAACGTGCCGCACGACCGAGTGACGATCCCTTCACCGCTCCACGGCGTGAACCCCGTCCGGTCCCAGATACACACATGACCCCGGCGCAATTCGTAACCCTCCCGGCACGCTCCCGCGCAGTTCCCGCGCCTCCTGCGCCACCCACGCCGAGATCTCCACCACCGCCGCCGGCTCCCCGTCCTCCCCCACCGGCACCTCCACTCCCGCCTCCCTCAACCACCGGCACGCACGCCGTACCAACGCCCCTCGGCTCGTCTGCACCGAGTCCGCTCCGGCCAGGTTCTTCACCGGCGCAAACTCCTCGTCCCGACTCGTCTCCACCACGAGCCAGCCCTGCGCCTGCGACGCAGCGTCGAACAGGAACCGCTCCAGCTTCACCGCGTTGGGCTCCGACGGTTCCACCCTCCGACCGGTCGCGCAGTCCAAGTGCCCCACGCGCTTGCGCGCACGGTGCCAAGGCAGCCCGGCGTCCACCATCCGCTCCGCGAACCTCCGCTCGATCACGTACACCGAGATGCTCCCCGCGTCGTACCGCCGATGCCCGTCACTCCCCCTCGCGGTCGCCATCGACTCCGGCAACTCCGAGTACTCTACCACCGTCAAACGGCCGCGATGCCGACAGAAGGTCCCCAGCCCCTCGCGGTCATGGGCCTTCGCGAGGGACTTGCTCGAGAGCTCCGCCCCGGCCAACGCATGCATCCCAATGAAGCGCGGGTCGAGGCATCGCACCAACGGGTTGTCCACCTGGAAGCACGACAGGTGGTGCACTCCGCGCTCCGACATTTCGCGCAGCATCCCCGACCGCTCCAGCGCACCAAATATCCCGCCGTGCCCATCGGGCGCAAATGCAACCCTCCCGCGCTCTTCCAGCAGGATCCTCCCGTCGAGTCCGAAACACGGCATCCTTCCCTGCACGAAGAATCGAACCTGATCCGGCGCGAGACCGAGCAGACCGTGGGCCTCGAACCATGCCACCGTCGCACAGTGGTTCGATGCGCTCGTCATCACGTACCACGGCACCGCACGTCCGTAGCGCTTGCCCGTGGCGAGCAACTGCTCGGCGAACAGATGGAAGCTCCCGTGCCCCGTCACCGGACCCACAGGAAAGATCCCCTTAGGGCCATCGAAGCCGAGCCGCGTCGCCTGCCCTCCTGCCACGGTCACCGCCGCGACAGCACCCTGCGACAGCTCCTGTTCGCCCGCATCGAGCGCGGCCGGTCCGGCCTCTGCGAGGCGCTCGGGAACCACGGGCTCGAGCTGCTCCGCGGCCGGCAACGATGAAGCGCTGTCGCCCAAGACACATCGGGCCACGAGGTCCGGCAACGACTCGAGGGCGATCTCCTCCAGCTCCGCCAGCAGCAAGTGCCTGCTCCGCTCGCCCAGCGTGGGCCAGAAACAAAGCAGGTGCGACTGCCGCGCGGCCTCGAGGCGAGGGATGATTGCCTCCAATCGCTCGACTGAGGACTGCGCCACCATGGGAGGCGTATACCGTCGCGCGCGGCGACGGGGAAGCGCCGGGCGCACTCACGTTTCGATCACGACAATCTCGCCGGAGACGACACCGTTCCGGATCTCGAGGACACCCACGGAGACGGGGCGGCCGAAGCGCGCCGGCCCTGCAGCGCCGGGGTTGAAGTACAGGGTGCCGTCTCGCTCGACTCGCGAGGCAACGTGCGTGTGACCCGAGACGATCGCCCGGTAGCGATCCCGTCCCAGGGGGCCGGAAAGCCGGTTGACGTCGTGCAGCACGAGGAGCCGGGCCCCCGCCACCTCGAGCTCGAGAGTCGCGGGCAACGACGCGGTCCACGGATCGAAGTCCGTGTTGCCGCGCACGGCGCGCACGGGCGCGATCGTCTCGAGGCCCTGCAGGACGCTCTGCGCGCCGATGTCCCCGGCATGGATGACGAG
>CAYMUE010000005.1:0-24343 GCA_964393505.1 uncultured Polyangiaceae bacterium | reverse complement strand
GCGCGCCCGCAGCGCGAGGTAGGTCAATCCGGCTGCGGCCACGGCTGCGATGGCAGGGAGATCCCGAGACTCGTGCGACGGCATCCTCGACAGAAACCGTTGGGTTTGCTCCTGACGCACGGAGGCCACGGAGTCGATGAGCTCGTTTCGCTCGATGAGCTCCCAGCAGAGGACCTGCTGGGTGTTGTGGCGCTGCCGGATGGCGCGAGCGAGGCGCACGAACACCGCGCCGAGGTCACGGCCGTCGTCTGCATCGCCTTCGAGCGTGCGGAGCGACGGCCAGACTTCGCTGCGCTCCGCGAAGGCGCGCAGCAGCTCCTGCATTCCGCCGAAGTAGCGGTAGATGAGGACCTTGTCGACACCGGCCTCACGGGCCACGGCGTTGATCCCCACGCCACGCACGCCATCGCGCGTCAGCACACGATCCAGTGCCTGGAGGATCTTCTCCGTTGTCTCGGCGCGGCTTCTTGCCATGGCTCTCCCGACAGGCACCACCGGATCGTCCAGCCAGCGCCCCGTGTCAACACCCGCGCGCGCGAGGCTGGTGACAGGCCCTCGCAGCCTGATACAGATCCGGAACCATGAACGTGCTGGTCACCGGCGGCGCCGGCTACATCGGTTCCCACTTTGTACGGATGCTCTGCGAGCGAGGCTGCGAGGTCGCGGTGGTCGACGATCTGTCGTCGGGGCACGCGGACGCCGTGCCGTCACAGGCGCGCCTGACGCGCGCCAGTGTGGGGGATCGCGCTGCGATCGCCTCAGTGCTCGCCGAGTGTCGTCCCGATGCGGTCGTGCACTTCGCGGGGTTCATCCAGGTCGGCGAGTCGGTGCGACGTCCCGATGTGTATTGGGCGGTGAACCTCGGTCAGACCCTCGTGCTGCTCGACGAGGTCGTGCGCGCGGGCGTGCGGTCGTTCGTGTTCTCGTCGACGGCAGCGGTGTACGGCAACCCGGAGCAGGTGCCGATCCCCGAGGACCATCCCCGCCGACCGATCAACCCCTACGGGGCGACGAAGCTCGCAGTGGAGCTGGCGTTGGCGGACTACGGCCGGGCCTTCGGTCTGCGACACGCCGCGTTGCGCTACTTCAATGCGGCGGGGGCGCATCCCTCTGGCGAGCTGGGGGAGCGGCATGATCCGGAGACGCACCTGATCCCGTTGGTCATCGACGCTGCGCTGGGGCGTCGGGGACCGGTGGGGGTGTTCGGAGATGATTGGCCGACGGCGGACGGAACGTGCGTGCGCGACTACGTCCACGTGCAGGACCTGGCGGAAGCGCATTGGATGGCGCTCGAGGAGCTGCGGCGAGGGGGCGCGTCGATGACGCTGAACCTGGGGACCGGGCGCGGGGTGTCGGTGCACGAGATCCTGCAGGCGGTGCAGCGGGCGGCCGGACACCCGGTGCCGCACACGGTGGAGCCCCGACGGGAGGGAGATCCTGCGGAGCTGGTGGCGTCGCCGCGCAGTGCTGCGGAGCGGCTGGGGTGGACGGCACGCTGCTCGGACATCGACACGATCATCGGTGACGCGTGGAGGGCGCGCGCGTCGCGGCGGTGACGCACTGCGTTCGGTGACAATCCGGGGAGACGATCGCGAAGTGGCTTGATTGACCCTGGATCGTGCACGCGGTAGACGAAGCGGGATCGACGGACCTGCCCCCGTGATCGAGGAGTGATCATGCGTCTTGCCTTCCATTCCCTCGTTGCGCTGTGCGCTGCCTGCATGCTTCCGGTGATGGTGTCGTGCGGATCCGATGACAGCGACGGAGCCGCAGGGGCGGCGGGTGCGGCGGGTGCGGCGGGCAAGGCAGGCGCCGCGGGTGCGGCGGGTTCTGCAGGTGCGACAGGTCTGGCTTGCGAGTCCACCGCGGAGCTCGACCTGACGGGCACGTGGGCGGTCTTCTTCCAGTTCGCGATCGGCCTGCAGAAGCAGGAGGGCGGGGCCATCGCGATGTGCCCCGACGGCCAGATCTCCAACAGCACGATGCTGATGCTCATCGACATCAAGCAGGACGGCACTTCGGTCACAGCGCAGCCGGTGAGCTGTGCGCTCACGCTCCCCGAAGCGTCGGGCATGGTCGGCGACTGCGATCCGGCCTCCGAGAGTCTCGTCACCGTGTCGATCCTCCCGCGTCAGCAGGCCCTCGACTCGATGCCCACGGTCACGATGCCGTCGGCCCAGGGGAGCCTCGCCGCGCTCGCCCCGGGGGCTTCCCTGTCGATGACGGATCGTTTCGTGTTCCGAACCGGTTCCACGAAGGAAGGCAACGCCATGCCCGCGTGGGTGAAGGACAACGCCGGGTGCGGAGCTTCCGACATCCAGGTCGGCAGGAACGGCGAGTGCGTCGAGACCTGCGTGGACGACTGCTCGGCGACGGTGGATGCGGACGGCGACGGCAAGGTCGGCGTGACGTTCGACGTGTGCGGGCTCACGCCGGACGACGTGGTGTCGAAGGTCAAGTGCAACCCCGACGATCCGGCGTCGGCGGGGACGACGATCCAGGGCAGGGTGTTCCTCGACTACCAGACGGATCCGTTGATCACGGGGAAGGCGAAGTCGAGCTGCGAGGTCACTGGGACGTTCGACGCGACGACGATCTACCACGTGATCGGAGCGGACCTGTACCTGTCGAACACGCAGATCAGCGTGGCGAGTGCGTTGTTGTCGCTGCCGACGTACGCGATCAGCCCGACGGATTCGAAGTTCCGGATGATCCGGGTGGACGGAAAGCACGGCGCGCCGGACTGGTCGATCGATGTGGGGCAACCGGCGGCAGCCTGCTCCGTGGCCCTCCAGCACCAGAACGAGCTGCAGTAGGGCGCTGGCGAAGCCATCCCATGACTCCGCTGTCGCGGTGTCCGCGACGTTTGCCGAGGGCGACGATCAGAAGTGCAAGCGTCGTTGCATGCGTGAAGTCTCGCAGCGCGTGGCGCCGATGTGGGCCCAAGCGGACGAACGATCCCTTCGTTCGCGAACCGCTCGCGCAGCGTGCGCACCTGCGTCGTGCATCCAGAACGGCGGCGGCGGCGTGGGGGCTCCGGGGCGTGTGAATCGGCGGGACTGCCCATGTGTGCGGCGGAGGCGTCGGGGGGGCGAGCCGGGACATCCGTCATGTCCGAGGAGCGTGGCACGGAACTGGCTTGGACAGCGGGTGCGGTGACGACGACGAAGCCACTTCCCCGGCACGGGCGCGACGACGAACCAAGGATGTCGCGCACGGCACGGGGACCCCAAGAACGCGCATCCCTGGCCTTCGGAGCGGAATCGTCGATCGGGAGGTGAGCATGAAAGTCTTCACGAACAACAAGCGGATCATCGACCTCAAGCACTTCCGATACTGCTCGAAGCACTACCGGATGCTGGTGGCGCTCCAGCAGGAAGCTCCGAATCTCATGCTCGAGCTCAACACACCGGAGCGGAGCTTCATCCCGATTCACCAGGTGGACTTCGAGGATCAGTTGGCGGTGATCGGGTTGAACCCGAACGACTCCTGCGCCGTGTGAAGCCGGGCGCGCCGGGGCTCACCCCGATGCGCCGTGAGCCCCGCCCCGCACCTGGTCCTTCCGATCACCCGGCCTGGGCCGACCTGCCCCGCGACAGAAACAGCACGAAGATCGCCGCCGCCGCGACGTAGCACAGCATGCCGGCGAGGAACGCCATCCGCAGGCCGTAGTGGATCGCGAGGTGGATGGCGACGCCGCTTCCGGCCACTCCGAACAGGCCGTTGATTCCCCAGCTCCAGGCCACCATTCCCCGCGAGTGCTCGTCATCGCCCAGGGTGGCCATGCCGAGCGGCAGCGGGCAACCGAGCAGCAGGCCGAGGGGCGCGATGGCGAGCACGAGGCCCGCGGTGCGCAGGGCGATGGGGAATCCGGTGAGCCACGAGGCGACGGCTTCGGCGCCGACGAGGGCGATTGCGAGGGTGACGAGGAGGGCGGCGAAGAGCAGTGCGACGTTGCGTCGCAGAGCCGGCCGGGCCTTGACGCGCTCCGACAGGAGGGCGCCGGCGCCGGTGGAGAGCAGCAGGGAGGAGAGCACGGCGGCGAGCGACAGCGTGGGATTGCCCACGACCAGGCCGCTCTGCTGCAGGAGCTTCATCTCGACGAGCATGAACCCGAGGCCGAGCAGCCCGAAGTACAGCGAGGGGGCGAGGATTCCCGCGCGAGAGCGCACGCCTCGTCGCAACACGACCACGAGCGGGGCCGCGAGGAACAGGCCGATGAGCGCAAAGATCGTGATCAGCGACTTGCGCAGCGTCAGCACGTCCTTGGTGGCCGGCCGCCCCTCGAGCTCCCGCAGGAAGAAGTAGAACGGCCGATCGTCGGTCGTGGGCTCCATGTCGAACTTGAACGACGCGTACACCTGCTGACGATTCGGATTACGAATCAAGTCGGTGATCGGACCGTCGCCGTCGTCGCGTCCCGGCGTGTACAGCGCCGTGAACTTCAGCCGCTGCCGCGCCTCGTCCACGGTCGCGATCTCCTGCGCCGTGAAGGGCTTGCGCTTGAGCATCACCTGTGTGAGCTCGCGCCAGCCGAAGTGCGGGCTGCGCACCGAGCTGACGAGGATGCTGCTGCCCGGGTCCTGGATGCCGCTCTGGCGCATCGCCTCGACGGCGATCCCGATGCCCTTGATCGCGTCGAACTCCGGCGAGAAACGCGACCGCATGAAGGTCAGCACGCCGTCGTCGTTGAGGCGCGCCATGTAGTCCTTGAAGGCCTCCACCGTGTACAGGTAGTTCTCCGTGAGGGCGAAGGCGCCGGCGCCCGTGGCAGCGCCCGAATCGACCCACGTGACCGTGACGATGTCGTAGTGCGCCGAGTCGCGCTTCACGAAGGTGCGTGCGTTCTCGAAGTGCACGGTGACGCCGGGGAGGTGATAGGGGCGTCCGGAGTAGCTGCCGAAGTCCTCGTTGACGAGGCGGCCGACCAGGGGGTTGACCTCGACACCGACGACGGGCTGCTTGTTGAAGTAGCGGGCGGTAAGAAGGTCGAGGCCACCGCCGGCGCCGAGGCACAGCACCGAGCCGGTGGGGCGGATCAGGTGCGGCAGGCTTCCGATGTCGTAGCGGAAGAAGTCGAGACGTTTGAAGTCGCGATCGTGGAAGTCCTGGATCTGGGTCCCGGCGACGCCTTCGATCAGGAGGTCGTACTGGGGCTCCATGGTCGCAGGCCAGGTTTCGCTCAGGCCCCAGGTATAGAAGGGCCCCTTCTTGACGATCACTCGCGAGAAGTCGTTCCACTCGTCGGCGACCAGCTCGGGGAGCTTCTCGTTGCGGATGACCCGGACGGCCATCAGGCTGGTGCCGCGCAGGACCACCGGGGAAAGGGCGCAGGCGAGCGCGATGGCGCAGGAGACCGCTGCCGCCCGCTTGTGTCCGTCGGCGAGGAAGAACAGCGGCGCTGCCGCGCCTCCGATGGCGGCGACCAGAAGGATGGCTGCGGGTGCGGGGACGTGGTCGAGGAGGATCACGGCGAAGACGCAGCCGACTGCGGCGCCGGCGAGGTCGATGGCGTAGAGCGTGCCGAACTCGCGTCGATTGGCTTCGAAGACCGTGGAGACGACGATTCCGCCGAAGAGGAAGGGGAAGAACAGGGCGCCGAACAGGGAGACATAGGCGAGCTGTCCGGGGAGCCCCGGCAGGCCCATAGCCGGGTAGAAGCGCAGGTAGACGACGGTGGCCAGGACACCCGAGACGGCAAGACCGAGGGAGGCGCGGGCGGCGCGCACGTCGGGCGAGATGGCGAGCTTGCCGCGGAGGGTGACCCAGAGGCTGCCGACTCCGAGACCGAGCATCGCGACACTGATGCTCATGAATGCGAAGTAGTAGCCAATCGTGCCGGAGAAGAGGCGGGTGAGCGCGATTTCGCACAGCAAGAGGGTTGCTGTGACGACCGCGAAGGCCGCGCGCCTCGAGGTCCTGGAGCCAGTGGATTCCATTGCCCGTTCCGTGGTGTCCGATTCGCGGACGGTTTCGCTCGTCGTGGTCACGGGGCTCCCATAACAGCCCGGGAGACGAAGCGAAAGCCCTACGGCATTGGGGGTTCCCCGGGGGGGAGGCGGGGCAACGAGGAGGCGAATGGCGTGACGCGGCTCGCGTGGATTCTCGATGAAAAAATGTGGAGTTCGCAGAGCGAATGGTTGCCCTCGACCGAGCCGAACGGGCGTATCATCGACGGAGACACGGGAGGACGTTGCAGCCGCGTCGGCCACAGGAGCCGAGGCGCTGCGCGCGGAGGGACGGTGGAGTGATCGGTCCCAGAGCAGTTGGGGGAGATCAGGTGAGCCGATGACGATGAAACTGCGCAGCCAGCCTGGGGAGCAGCCGGTGGACGTGATCGAGACGTTGTTCGCGTGCCATGACCGCATGCGACGAGCGGCGCGGCATGCGGAGCGGCTCGCGACGGATGTCGGAGTGCCGGAGCGTGAGGTGCAGGAGGGGGCGGCGAGCCTGGTGGCGTACTTCCGGGTTGCGCTGCCGCAGCATCAGGCCGACGAGGATCTGTCGATCCGGCCGAGGCTGCATGAGCTCGACGTGCCTTTGGAGACGCGGGAAGCGCTCGCGCAGATGAGCGAGCAGCACGTCCGGTTCGAGCGCGATCTGGAGGACGTCCTTCCGCTCTGGGAGGCACTCGCGCGCGACGGGTCGCGGTTGGCGGCGATGCCGTCGTGGTTCGTGACGGTGACGACGCGTCTGCGCGAGGAGCTCGAGGCGCACCTGGCGCTCGAGGAGGAGACGATCTACCCGGCGGTGCGACACTACCTGTCGGCGGACTCGGAAGCGGCCATCCTGCGGGAGATGCGGGGGCGACGGTGGCAGTGCGAGAGCGAGCTGCGGCTGCTGCAGCCCGACGCGAGGCTGTGAGCGATGGGGGGCGAAGCGGTTCGTATCACGAGCCAACCCAGCCCTTGAGCCAGGGGCGGATCCGGTCCATTTCCTGGGCGAGCTTGCCGTAGTCCACCGACATGGCGCGGATCTGCGTGACCGGCTTGAGGGTGGGGGGGACGGGGATTCCGGCGCGCAGGGGGATGTGCGCCGCGTTTTCGGCGAGGTGCTGCTCGACCTCCCTGGAGACCAGGTGATCCATCAGGGCGCGGGCCGTGTCGGGATGCGGACCGTTGCGCACCACGACCGCGGAGGTCGGCATGACGAGCGTGCCTTCGGAGTCCTGGTCGGGGTACACGACTGCGACATGCGCGGCCTCCTGCATGGCCACGTAGGCGTCGTCGGTGTCGGCGAGCCCGAAGGCGATCTCCCCTGCCACCACGAGGCGGGCCACCTCTTCGTTGGAGGCCACCACGCGTACGGCATTGCCCTTAAGCGCGTCGAGGAACCCGCGCGCCTTGTCGTCTCCCCAGGCCGCGAACCACGCGGCGACCTGCATGGTGGTCGTGCCGTGCAGAGGGTCCGCAATTGCAGACTGCCCCTTCCATGCCGGATCGATCATGGCTCGAATCGAACGCGGAGTGCGATCAGCCGGAACGCGATTGCGATTCACAATCAGCACGCGCGCGCGCGCGGCAAACCCCGTCCACGCGCCGTCCGGCGCCCGCCACGAGGACGGTATGGCGGAGGCATGCGGGGAGGCGTACGCATCGACCATCCCCTTGCGGATGAGGGAGAAGGGACGAATCGGATCCCCGGACCAGAACACGTCGGCCTGCGGCGCCTTCTCCTCGGCCTGCAGACGCGCGAAGACGTCGGGCGTCGTGCCGGGCTCGTCGTACACCGCCTTCACGCGCACATCGGCGGTCTTCTCGAAGTCCCGGAACACGGGTTCGGAGAAGGAGCGATCGACGGAAGTGTAGACTACGACCTCGCGTTCCGGGGTGTTGCAGCCGCGGCAGCCGCTGGCAGCCAGGGGCAGCGCGGCGGCGAGCAGCACGCGGAGCGCGAGTCGCGCAGGCGAAGGCGGCGCGACGCTTCGGCGTCGGGGAGGAGGACGGGACGGGTTCGCTTCTGGGCAAGAGCGAGGGCGCAAGGCGACGGTGATAGCGAGCGCGACAGCGTGGCGCAAGGGGGATGGCCGCGACGCAGTCAGCCCGGGTCGGTGGTCGGGGGGTGGAGGGTCACGATGGTCGCGCCCCAGCCGCCGGCCGAGGGGCCTGCGGTCCTGCGGGACGAGACCTCGGGCATCCGGTCGACGACGGCCTCGACACCGCGGCGCAGGTTCCCCTTGCCCTTGCCGTGCACGATTCGGACTTCCAGAATTCCCCGCTCGCGACAGAGTCTCAGGTATTCGGGTACCAGCTCGGCGATGTCGCTCGGGTGGAACGTGTGCAGATCGAGACAGCCGTCGATGGGCAACTCCGGGATTTCCTCGTCCATGACTCGCCTTCGACCGGCGCGGCCGTGGCGTCAATCCTTGGCACTTGCGCTGCGAACTGCCTGAGGCGGGGAAGGCGAATGGTGTCGTGCCGCCGACGGCGCGACGTTCAAGAACGGCTCTCGAGTGCGGCATCGTTCTGGACAAACGAACCTCGCTCGATGGACAATCCGGTTCGAGGGGAGGCGGAGCCGGATACCGTCGCCGTCCGGATCGTGCCGGAGAGCCGCAAGCCAGCCGAGAGCACCCAACGATGCCGACTATCAGCAAGAAGCAGCCGCGAGGAATCGGGTCATGAAGACGAAGGCCGATCTGCGCGACGTGATGGACATTCTGCTGCACACTGTCGTGCCTCTGGCCGTGGTTCGCGAGGGGAAGATCGTCTACGCGAATGACGCTTGCTACCACGCGCTGGGCTACGACCCGTCGCAGTCGGCGGTCGGTCAGGATTGCCTGCGGTTTCTGCACCCTGCCGAGCAGGACCAGGCGCGCGAGCAACTCGAGCAGCTCGCCGATGAGCACCGCAACGCGGTGAGCGTACCGCGTCTCTTGCTCGACGCGAAAGGGGCGGTGGTGCGCGCGGTGGGGGCGTTGACGCCGGTGCAGTGGGACGATGGGCCGGCGATCGCGATCTCGTTTATGATTGTGCCGCAGGAGGAAGACGACGCATCCAAGCCGCCGCCATCGTCGAGGCGTGTGCCGCCGTCGGTGGACCTGGGCACCCTCAGCCCGCGGGAACGTCAGGTTGCGCTGCTGGTCGCCCAGGGGTTCGGCGTGCAGAACATCGCCGCGCTGTTGCGCATCTGTCGCGAGACGGTGCGGACGCACATCAAGGCGGTCTATCGGAAGACGCGGACGCACACCCGGGTGGAGCTGACGCGGCTGATGCTCGGGCTGCCGGGGCCGAGCGATCGGATGGTGCCGCCCATGCCATCGCGCGAGCGTCCGCGCCCGCGCTCCCTGTGAGCCCCAGGGCTACTTCCCTTCTCGCTCGATGATCTTGTCGTACTGGAGCTTGCGGCACTCGTCGCGCGCGCCGAGCTGGCACTGGCGTTCGCGGACGGTCCTGAGGCGGGCCGCGTACTGCGGCTTGCCTTCGAGGCGCGAGCGCAGCTGATCGCAGTCGATGATGGAGCCAGCATCACACGCCTCCTGTCGGATGCGCAGCTCCTGCTCGTCGAGATCCCGGGCGCGCATCGGGTCGAGCGGGATGCCCGGGGTGTCACCGGTGCGGTAGTCCCTGGCGAGCTCGGCGCAGTCATCCTGGGAGCCATCGGCGCACGCCTTGGCGCGCAGCGACAGGTAGCGTGTGAGCAGGTCCGCCTCGCGAGCGGGGTCCTTCTTGACGCCGAGGCCTTGGGCGTGGAGACGTGCGAGCTCGCGGCACGCAGGGGCGTTGTCGTGATCGCAGGAACGCTGAAGCACCTGCGCAGCCCCCTTGGCATCGGTGGGCACACCGGTGCCGTCGAGAAGCATTCGCCCCCAGGCGTGGCAAGCGGCCCAGTCCTGCAGGTCGCAGCCTTGCTTGTAGAACGAGCTGGCGCGGGAAGGGTCCTTGGGGATGTCGGAGCGGCCGAGCAGGAAGTAGCTACCCGCCCGGGCGCAGGAGCGACGGTCGCCGAGCTCGCAAGCGCGCTGGAGCAGCCCCAGGGAGCGACTTGCGTCCTTGGGGATGCCTGCTCCGGAGAAGGCGAGGTTGGAGAGTTCGGCACACGAACGACCCACACCGCTCTGACACTCCCGGTCGAGCATGGGTGCAGCGAGCTCCTGCAAGCTGGTGGCCTTGTCGGCGCTCTTGTCGACGCCGCGACCGGCCTGGTACATGGCGGCGAGCTCGAGGCATGCGCGAGGCCGGCCCGCCTTGCAGTCCCGATCGAACCCTTCGGCAGCCAGGCGCAGCAGGTCCGGCGCCTTTCCCGACTTCTGCTGCATCGGCAGCGCGTCGGAGTACAGCCTCGCGAGCGAGAAGCACCCAAGCGGCTCCCCGGCGTCGCACGCTCTCTGGTACAGCTCCTCGGCCTTCCCCAGGTCACGCTTGCCACCACGGGCAAACCAGTGAAGCGTCGCCAGCCGCGTGCACGCGGGCCATTGCTCGCGATCGCACAGCGGCCCGCACTCGTCGCGCCCGTCGCAGTCCGCCGCGCTCACCACCCGGGCCGGCGCGCCCCGTCGTGCTTTCAGCGCTGCCCCGCCGACCGCCGCCACCACCACCGCGCAGGCGCCCAGCGCGATGAGCCACCGCATCCTCTTTCCCTTCTTCGCCTCGTCTGCCGATACGGCTGTGGAGATCTTGCCGTCTTCCATGCTCACGACTCCTCGCTTCGAGCGTCTCGAGGCTGCACGTTGTCCCGCCACACGCGCATCAACGAGCGAATCGCCTCCCGGGGGTCGGGGGCGAGGTTGACGGCACGCACCACGGCGAAGTTGATGACACCGGCATGGAGCAGGGCAGGAAGCCGCTCGGCGTCGATGCCGCCGATGGCGACGGTGGTGAGGGGAGAGGCGCGAACGATGCGGGCGGCGCGCTCCACGCCGAGCACCGGATCGGGGATCTTCTTGGTCGGCGTCGCGAACACGGGGCCGACTCCGATGTAAGTCGGTGCGAGGGCGCGCGCGGCAGCCTCCTGGGACTCGTCGTGCGTCGACAGCCCATAACGGCGTCCGGGGCTCCCCCAGATGCGTCGAGCCTCCTCCAGTGACATGTCCCCCTGGCCGAGGTGGACGCCGTCGGCATCGGCCTCCATGGCGGCGAGCACGTCATCGTTGACGATGAGCAGGGTGGGGGAGCCTGTGGTGATAGAGCGCATCGTTGTCGCGGTATCGACGACCTGGCTGCGCGGGCGGTCTTTCATGCGTAGCTGGAGGTATCGGATTCCTTCGGCCACGGCGGCCTCGGTGCAGCGTTCGTAGCCGGCGACGGGGTTGGTGAGGATGAGGTAGAGTCCAAATGCTTCCGGCATGACATTCTCGCAGGGCGCGAGAAGGTGTCACGTCGCAACGCGGTTGTAAAGCCCGGCCGCCGGCGCACAACGGCGCGCGCTTGATGCGTCGCATCCGCTGCGGTACGCTGGCGGCCAATGAACACCCTCTCCTCCCGCTTTCTTCTCGCTGCCGTGCTCGCTGGCTTGCTGTCCTGTTCTGCCGGAGAGGAATCGTCGCCGATTGGCCCCGCCGGAGGCGGCGGTGCTGATGCGGCGGCCGGTGCCGCGGGGGGCTCTGCGGCGGGCACCGCGGGTGCCGCGGGTGAGGGCGATGGGGGCGAAGGCGGCGAGGGGGGCGAAGGTGGCGAGGGGGGCGAAGCCGGTGCGGCGGGCCAGGGCGGTGGTGGTCTTGGCGGTCAGGGCGGTGGCTCCGGATGCGATGAGCACTGGGCGCACGACGTCTGCTCGCTCGGACCGAACGCCACAGCAGCCGCGGAGGTGAAGGGCGGAGCGTTGGTGTTGACCGAGACTTCGGCCCCGTTCCTGTGCGGCACCGCGCAGTGGCCCCCCTATGCCCTCAAGGTGTTCCAGTCGGGACTCTCCGGCGACTTCACCGTCAGCTTCGACTTCGAGGGATTCACCTCTTCCGGCTATGGAGTCGGAGTGCATGCCTATGTTGTTGAGATTGGCAACGATGACGAGGCCGCTTCGGCGTCGATTCTCGACACGGGCTCGGGCACGAATCTGAAGGCCACGATCATTCACGAAGCCAAGAAGCAGGAGGACGTGGAGGGGACATCGACGAAGGCCGGCAAGCTCACGATCCAGCGCGTGGGCGGGTTCCTGACGGTGACCGCGTCGGGTGGAGGGGACAGCAAGAACCTGACCTCCGCCTTCAGCAGCAATCCTCTCATCGTGGGGATAGCGTTGCAGGGGCGCTACGAGCCGGCAGACCCGCCGCAGCCGTCCTCCGTATCGATTCCTGCCTTCCACGTGACCGGAGGCGGCGGAAAGGTCGTCGCCGACGAGTTCAACTGCAACAGCATCCAGTGAGCGTCGGCTGCTCGCTGCGCCGGTGTCGTTCCCGATTCCGCAAGATGTCGAAGGGGGCAGGCACGACCGACCGATGGGTGCAACGGCACGCAGTGCGGTTGAGATCGGGTATCACGAAGACGCGAAGGTGAGAGGGGGAGGGGTTGAAGTCGTGGCGGGGGGCGAAGACAAGGAAGGAAGGGGATGGCGGTCTGGCTGACGGAGCAGACCGGAATCAGGGCAGCGGGCTCAGGTGGCTGCTCTGTCCGGGCTGCCAGGAAGCAGGGGGCGTGACCAGCGGGCCCATGAGGGCGGCGAACAACGCAGTGTGGGGGGCCTGGGTCTCCCAGATGGTGAACTCATTGCAGGTCACCATGGTCCGTACGTCGGCGTAGCGCATTCCCTTGGGCTGGGAGTCGAACGAGGGATAGAAGGCGCCGACGGTGGCGGCGGTCCAGGACGCGCCAGGGGAGCCCTCGATGGGGCCGTAGACCGGAATCCCAGGCATGACTCCCTGGCCTTCCTTCGCGTAGGCTAGGGAATCGAGGTGCAGGGGCTCTTCGACCTTTCGCGAGCCCAACCCGGAGATGTAGACGTAGCCGTTGGGATTGCCGCCGAGGACCCAGTCCGCGGAGAGGCTGAGCGCGTTGAAGTAGCGCTGCTGATCCGCCGCGGAGAGGTTGCCCAGCTGCAGGCGGGCGATCACCGGGTCCATGTACTTGCCGGTGGTGCTGGCGTTACCCCAGTCCTGGTTGCGGCCGGCGCCGGCGGGATGGCGGTGGGCGTGGTCGGTCTGGAGGGTGCTCACCACACCGTTGGCCATGTTGGTGAGCCAGGTGAGGGAGGTGGATTGGATGGAGGAGGAGGCTCCGGTGGCGCCGAGATAGCCGAGGAGGTAGTCGGGCACTGCGCGACCGTCACCGGTGTAGTCGCCCATGTAGAGCTGATCGCCGGCGAAGTTGCTGAATGCGCCGGAGGGACCCATCTGCGACCAGGCTTGCTCGAAGGCGCTCTTGTAGGCGGCATTGCCGGTCAGGCGGAACAGCTCCCCGGCGGCATACAGGCGGAACGGGGCACTGGCGCCGTTGGCGCTCGCCCAGGTCCACGCGCGGGCCGCGCGCTCCGCGAGCGTGTCGGCGCGAGCGGGGGCGAAGGGGCGCACGAGCCGCGAAGCCTGGGCGAAGAGCCCTGCCGCGCGGGCGCTCACGTTGGCGCCCCGTCCATAGGTCCAGTAGGGAATCGGATCCTGGTCCGCGTGATAGAAGCCCCAGGGATGGCGGTAGGACTGCGCACCGTAGCGCACACCACCGTCGGCCTCCTGGAGCTGCTCCCAGCCGGAGACTCCCCACAACGCCTCGTCGAGGATGTCGGGAATGCCATTTCCGCTCTCGGGCAGGTGGAGCTGGCCGTCGGAGTACGAGGCGGGATGCAGCTCGAAGGCGCGGAGCAGGAGCTCTGCGACGACAGTGTGCATCGGACGCTGGTCGAAGTCGCCGGCGTCGTGATAGCCGCCGATCAGGGTGCGCTGACCAGTCTGGGGAGTGGAGGCGGTGTAGTCGGCGACCCAGTCGGTGCTCTCCGCCGTGAAGATGGTAGTGTGGTCCGCCGGGCGGAGGAACTGCGAAGAGGGCATCTTGAGCTCGACGCCCCAGCGGTTGTAGAACATGCCGCGTGCGACGGTGTAGAAGCTCTTGAGAGCGGACTTCTCGCTGACGGCGGTGGGCCAGGACACGCCAACCCCCGGGATCCGGATGCGATAGCGGGCGTTCTCGTCGGCCGGGAGTTGCGCGAGATCGATCTGCCTGACCTGCCCTCCGGCCCAGTCATCGTTCGAAGACCGAGCCGAGATCGGCGTCGACGCCAGAGCCACCGTTCGCGCGGTCGCATCGTCCGCAGGATCCCGGAGCACCTCTGCGCCTGCGGGAATTCCATCGAACGACATCGGTCCACCGTCGCCCATCCAACCGGACACGTAGGCCCAGCGCTCGGTCGCGCGCGGGTTGTATCCCACCTGGTTGAGCTGGATGATGGGAGTCTCGGTGTATCGGTCGCTGAAGGGGACGGTCATGGAGACGCCGTTCGGACCGGTGACGCGGAACAGGTCGTGGCTTCCCAGCGGCTCGGCGAGCTGAAGGTAGATGCGATGATCCACGTCGATGATCGAATCGCTGTAGTCCTGTCCCCATCCGACGGTGTAGGAGGGGGCGCCGACCGCGATGGAGTGTCGGCGAACCGCGTTGACGGCGATGGACTTGCCATCGGCGCGGGTGATGGACCATCCGGAGGATTGCCATGTGGAGCCGGAGCCGTTGGTGACCACGACCATCAGGACGCGGGGACCGAAGGAGTGGACCGAGCGAACGGGGGAGTCGAGCTGGGCCCTGGGGCCGCCGACGGTTCGCACGCGGACATCATCACTCTCGGTACCTCCGGAGGTATCGCGCTCGATGCGGACGAACAGGTCGGTTGCCGGTGCGAGGTCCGAGAGCGTGTGACTGGAGGCGTTGCCGTCGAGGGTGGCGACGAGTTTTTGGTCCGCGAGGGCGCCGCCGGGCGAGACGGGAGGTTCGGAGCCGACATAGACGCGGGTTGCAGAGGCCTGTCCGGAGGCATTCCAGGCGACGGTGGCCGAAGTCGAGGACACGGAGGTCACGGAGGCGAATCCGGGAGAGGGGATTGGGCCGGAGCCCGCGGCGCCGCCGGAGCCGCCCACACCGGCGCTGCCGCCGGAGGAATCGCCGCCGGAGCCGCCCACACCGGCGCTGCCGCCGGAGGAATCGCCGCCGGAGCCGCCGACGCCCGCGGCGCCGCCGGTACCTGCCTTCTTCCAAGGAGTGATTTTGGGACGCTTGATGTTTCTGCCGTTCGAGGCGACTGGGGACGACGTGCTGTCGTCGAGGGGGGCATCCGCGTCGGCCGCGCCGCATCCCATCACCAACGCTGCCAGGCCAATCAGAGTGCTTCCGTACTTCCTGAGCTTCATGGGGTTTTGTCTCTCCGATCCCCCCCGGGATAGCCGTCGTTTTCCGCCATGACCCCCGGGCGTGTTCACCGGAGGTCTCCAAGAAAGCTCGGTACGAGGATTGACGACGAATCGAGATTGGTCAAACCAAAACACGAGTTGAGTTCAAATTGAGTGGGTGAGATGGATCGCGTGTAGGGAACCCGAAGAAGCGGTGTGTGTGCGATACGAAGGTGTCAGTCTGCCTACACCTGCCTTCAACATCGCATCAACGAGTTGTTGCGGAATGCGCGGGCTGCGCGAGCGTGCGAGGCAGTCGTTCCGGCTTCGCTCCGGCTTCCGCTGCGCGGCCGCTGGCAACGTCGATCGTTTGCACCAACCGCGAGAGCGTGTAGGGTCGGCCAGCCATGTCCGAGCCCTTCCGCAGCATCGCTCTCCTCGCCATGATCAGCGCCATGTCGTGCCAGCAGTCTGTGCAGTCGTCCGCCACGCCCACCGTTCCGGGGGCCGCTTCGGCTCCGCCGACGGCTTCGGCGGGCCAGCCGCCCGCAGGCGACGACGGGGGCGTCGGGTATCCGGCTACACGTGTGGAGGACGTGAAGGACGTCGTGCACGGGACAGAGGTTCGTGATCCGTATCGATGGTTGGAGGATTCGCGCAGTGCGGAGGTGGGGCGGTGGATGGGGGCGCAAGACGAGTTTGCGCGCGCGCGGCTCGAGCGATTGCCGGAGCGGGACGCGATCGCCGCGCGGCTGCGCGAGCTGTACTACATAGAAGTGATGGGCGTGCCCCGGCAGTACGGGACGCGGGTGTTCTTCTCGCGGAGGGAGGCGGGCAAGGAGAAAGCTGCGGTGTTGTGGCGCGAGGGCATTGCGGGAGAAGACCGGGTGCTGCTCGACCCGAACACGTGGTCGAAGGACGGGTCGGTGTCGTTGGGGACATGGTCGGTGTCGTGGGACGGCAAGACCGTGGCGTACACGGTGAAGCCGAACAACTCCGACGAGGCGACGTTGCACGTGATGGATGTGGCGACGGGGAAGAAGTCGGAGCGCGACGTGATTCCGGGGGCGCGCTACGCGCACCCTTCATGGACGCCGAAGGGGGACGGCTTCTACTACGTGCGGCTGCCGGCGGACGCGTCGATTCCGATTCCGGAGTTGCCGGGGCGCGCAGATTTGCGGTATCACAGGCTCGGCGAGGATCCGTCGGGAGACGCGCTGGTGCGGGAGGCAACGGGGGATTCGAGGAAGTTCCTTGGAGGGACGGTATCGAAGGATGGCCGTTGGCTGATAGTGACGGTGTACCACGGCTGGACGCGGTCGGACGTGTACTTCCAGGACCTGTCGCGCAAGGGGCCACGGGCGTGGCAGCCGCTCGTGACGGGGAAGGACGCGCTGTTCGACGTGATGGTTCACGGCGGCAGGTTCTACGTACAGACGAACGATGGGGCGCCGCAGGGGCGGGTATTCCAGGTGGAGCCCGGCCGACCGGAGCGGGACCGCTGGCGGGAGGTGGTGCCGGAGCGCAAGGACGCATCGCTGCAGAGCGCGAACATCGTGGGCGGCAGGCTTGCGCTCGAGTACTTGAAAGACGTTGCGACGCGACTCGAGGTGCGGGAGCTCGACGGCAAGCTGGTGCGGGAGGTTTCGCTGCCGGGCGTGGGCTCTTCGTCGAACCTCCTGGGCGATCCGGACCGCGACGAAGCGTGGTATTCGTTCACCTCCTACACGTCTCCCACGGAGATCCACCGCACCAGCGTGAAGACCGGAAAGGGCGAGCGTTGGTATCAGGTGCAGGTTCCGGTGCAGACCGAGCGATTCGCGGTGGATCAGGAGTTCGCGGTGTCGAAGGACGGCACCCGCATTCCGCTGTTCATCGTTCGGTCGAAGGAGTGGGGGCGGGACGGCAAGGCGCCGGCGATCCTGACGGGGTATGGTGGTTTCCAGGTGTCCTTGAGCCCGGCTTTCAGCTCGAACATGTTCCCGTGGCTCGAGCGGGGCGGGGTGTACGTGGTGGCGAACCTCCGCGGCGGCAGCGAGTACGGGGAGTCGTGGCATCGCGGGGGCATGCTGCGGAACAAGCAGAACACGTTCGACGACTTCATCGCGGTCGCCGAGCACCTGATTCGCACGGGGGTGACGAGCGCGGATCGGCTGGTGATCCGCGGAGGGTCCAACGGTGGGTTGCTGGTCGGCGCGGCGATGACGCAGCGTCCCGAGCTGTTCCGTGCGGTGTTGTGCGCCGTACCGCTGCTCGACATGGTGCGCTATCACCTCGTGGGATCGGGGAAGACCTGGATCGAGGAGTACGGCTCCGCCGAGAATGCAGAGGACTTCAAGACCTTGCTGGCGTATTCCCCGTATCATCACGTGGAGCGGGGAAAGCGGTATCCTGCGCTCCTGCTGCTGTCGGCGGACAGCGACGATCGGGTGGATCCGATGCACGCGCGCAAGTTCGCCGCGGCGATGCAGGCGTCCTCCACGGGGGGGCCCGTGCTCCTGCGCATCGAACGCAATGCCGGTCACGGCGGCGCGGATCTGGTCAAGGCTGCGGTGGAGAAGTCGGCTGACGAGTACGCTTTCGCGCTCAGCCAGGTAGCGCGCTGATCATTCGTCGTTCGGGGGGGGCGTCTCACACTCGAGCGGTTCGGTCGACAGCCCGGTCTCGTCGAGGCAGACCGGCGGCTCGGCCTCGCCCAACGTGCGCGCGGCGATCCACTGATCCACCCAATCCATGCTCCGTCGCGTGATGCCGTCGGACAGGTCGGGCCGATCGCCCACGAAGCCCGAGTGCACCGCCGTGGGGTCGGCGCAGACGCGGATGGTGGTGGTGGGGTCGGTGGCTGCGGCGAGGTTGGCGTCGAAGCGTTCCAGCATGCACTGGATGCGGCCGGGGGTGATCGAGGAGTCGAGTCCGCCGGCCCAGACCACGATGGGGGGGCCATGGGGGTCGATGGCAGGCCGATCGGCCTTGAAGCGGGGCATCCACTTGTCGGCGTTGTCGCCCATGCAGACGCCGCTGATGACACAGGTGCTGACCCCGCTCTGGAAGCCGAAGGCGTAGAAGCTCCCGGGCTTGCTGCCCAGCTCCACCATCCGGTCCTCGGCATCGCGAAGGCACTCCGTGGTGAAGATCTCCTTGACCAGATCCTTGACGCCGTCCTCGAACGGGTCGAGCCCGTGACCGGGGCCGTCGTACAGCTCGCCATGGCCGTAGAAGTAATCGACGGAGTAGGCGAGGGTTCCCTTGTCATCGGTGGTGTTCAAGCCGACCAGGGGCGAGAGCGCAGCGCCCCAGGCGCCGCTGTTCATCCACAGCGGGGCCATGGCGGCGACGCCGACGAGGGTCCCGTCGAGTCCGTAGCTCTTGTGGAAGGCATGAGTTGCGAGGGTGGCGTGGCCGCCCTGGGAGTGGCCGACGACGACGACCTTGCCGCTCAGGGCGCCTTGCTTGAGGAGCTTACCCATGGCGCGGGTCGAGTCGAGGACCGAGTGTGCTTCGTCTTCCGCCAGGGACCACGCCGTGGTGGCTCCGAATCCGAATCCCGCGTAGTCGGGGGCCACCACGGTCCACCCCTTGCCCACCAGCGGCAGCATCAGCGAGTGCGCGTCGTCGAGGTGCGTGCCGAGCGCCACGATGTCGTCACGGCTGGGCGCGCACTTGTCCGCGATTCCGATGGAGCCGTGGGCGGCCACGACGAGGGGCTGGGCCGCGGACGACGCGCGCGGATGATCGGGAAGCAAGGCGAGGGCGGCGCTGATGCCATCGACGGCGACGCCGTTGAGGTTGGACAGGCGTTCGGTTCTGTAGGCGAACCGCACGACGCGGGCGCCGCTGGTGAGGGGAGGGCCCTTGTAGCCGAGCTGGACCATGGCGGCCTGGATCTCGGAAGCGGGGACCCAGCGTTCGACGGCGCACCGGACGATCTCGCCGCGCTTGCTCGAGTCCCAGGCAGGGAGCGAGGGGATCGGGTCGTAGAAGGTTGCGACCGCGTCGTTGCACGGGTGATTGAGGAGGGTCAAGGGATCGGGCAAACCGGCCTCGGTCTGGGCCTCGGGAGCGATTGATTCGTCGGACGAAGCGTCCTTGGCCGCGTCGCCCGAATCCACGCCGGCGTCCTTGCCCGCGCTGCCTCCCTGGGAGGAGCCTGCCTTGCCCGAGGAGCCGCCGGACCCGCCCTTGCCCGAGGCGCCTCCAGCACTTGCGCCCGCTTCTCCCGCGCTGCCGCCTTGATCGCCCGGAGCCTCCGTGTCGGCGGAGGAGCCGTCCTCGCAGCCGACGAGAGCGACGCAGGGAAGAGCGCAAGCGACCGCGAAGGCGGCCAGTCCAGACAGCGAGCGGGAGCGATTCATGGCCCGATGGTAGCGAGATTGGCACGTCGCGTCGAGCATCGACGTGCGTCGGTCCCAGGCTCCTCCGCCAGCGGAATCCGTGGTATGAGCGGCCATGATCCAGCCGGTTCCCTCGATCCGAGTCCGGACTCGCAACGACGAACCGTTGCAGGCGCAGGGCGCGTACGTGCTGTATTGGATGATCGCCGCGCGGCGCACTTCCTGGAACTTCGCGCTGCAGCACGCGGTCGGTCTGGCGCGGGAGCTGGGCAAGCCCCTGATCGTGCTCGAAGCGCTCGGGTGCGGGCATGCGCACGCTAGCGATCGCCTCCATCGGTTCGTGGTGGAAGGGATGGCCTGCAACTCCGCTCGCGTGCGGCGGTCCGGCTCGGCGACGTACTACCCGTACGTGGAGCCGGGCCCGGGCGCAGGGAAAGGGATGGTCGAGACCCTCGCGTCGAGCGCGTGCGCGGTCGTCACCGACGAGTTCCCCTCGTTCTTCCTTCCGCGGATGGTCGATCGTATCGCTCCACGGCTCCCGGTGCGCCTGGATCAGGTGGACTCGTGCGGCCTGCTGCCCTTGCGGGCCGCTCCGGAGGCGTTCACGACCGCGCACGCGTTCCGTCGATTCCTGCACAAGAACCTGCTCCGGCATCTGGAGTGCCTTCCCGAGCAGGACCCGCTGGGGCAGGCCGGGCTGCCGCTGCTGGAGGGGCTGCCCGAGGAGGTCAAAGCGAGGTGGCCGGCGGCGGACCCGAGAGGCCTGCTCGATGCTCCGTCGGGATTCGATTCGATTCCAATCGATCACGGGGTGGAGCCCGTGCATCTCGTGGGGGGGGCCGACGAGGCGGAGGCGAGGCTGGAGGGATTCCTGCGCAGTCGCTTGTCGAGCTACTGCGAGCTGCGCAACGCCCCCGACGAAGAGGGCACGAGCGGGCTTTCTCCGTGGATTCACTTCGGTCACGTGTCGGCGCACCAGATCGTGCAGGCGATACTCGATCGCGAGGACTGGACGCCGGAGCGAGCGGGGGCGGCGGCGGCGGGCAAGCGGGAGGGATGGTGGGGGCTGTCGGCGGACGCGGAGGCATTCCTCGATCAGGTGGTGACCTGGCGGGAGGTGGGATTTAACATGGCGTGGCACCGTGCGGATCACGATCGCTACGAGTCGTTGCCGGGGTGGGCGCGGCAGACGCTGCGGGAGCACGCGGGGGATCGACGGCAGCACCTGTATGGCATCGAGGATCTCGAGAACGCGCGGACGCACGACGTGCTGTGGAACGCGGCGCAGCGGCAGCTCGTGCGCGAGGGGCGGATGCACAACTACCTGAGGATGCTCTGGGGCAAGAAGATCCTCGAGTGGAGCGTATCGCCGCAGGAGGCGATGCGGGCGATGATTCATCTCAACGACAAGTACGCGCTCGACGGTCGGGATCCGAGCTCGTACAACGGTATCGGCTGGGTGCTGGGGCGCTACGATCGCGCCTGGGGGCCGGAGCGGCCGGTGTTTGGCAAGATCCGCTACATGTCATCGGACAACACCCGCAGGAAGCTCCCGGTGGAGGAGTATCTGGGCAGGTATAGAGAACGGTGACGACGGGCAGGGGGGCTACCTTCGCTGGCGACGCGCGAGGATCAACGCGCGGGTTGCGGCGCGAGGGCGATCCCGTTACCTCTGGGTGCATGAAGCGTCTGTCCATCGGCTTGATCGTCGCGTGCGTATCGGCGTGCCACGGCAACGTGAGCGAGAATGTCTCCCCGATGGCGCCCGCGGGGCCCGTGACCTTCGTGCTGAGCAACCCTACTTCCGCGCCGGTGTACTTCGCCTGGGTGGGGCAGCGGCCCGAGCTGGACGTCGAGCACCAGGGGCAGCACCTGGCGATGACCCGAGGGTGCCGGATGCTGTGCGACGAGGGGTGCGAGTGCATGGATTGTGACGCCGCGCCGCCGGTCGTCCGACGTCTGGCTCCGGGCGATCAGCTCACCTTCGAGTGGAGCGGAGAGTGGTTCGAGCTGGTGGCCTGCGGAACGTGCGGCTGCGTGCGCCCTCGCAGCGCGATGCCGGGGGATTACGACATTGCGGTGGCGGGAGCGCGCGGCTACCAGGCCTACGGTGGCACCGGAGCGTGGAACGGCGAACTGCTCACCAACGCCTCGCTCGATCCGGCGTCGTCCGCGTGCCAGGCCACCTTCGAGTCCGCGCTCGTGGAAGGCGCCCAGACCGTCACGTTGACCTTCGCGTGCGAGAAGTAGCGATGCGGCTGTTTTTCGCAACGAGCATTGCGCCCGACGCGGTTCGTGCGGTCACGGAGCTGCAGAAGGCGCTGCGCAAGCGCTGGGGGGATCCGGGGATTCGATGGGTGTCTCCCGATCAGCTGCACTACACGTTGCAGTTCCTGGGCGAGATCGACGACGTCCTGCTGCCGGAGGTGAAGGAGGCAGCGAGTCGCGCGCTGCCCGGGAGCATGCGCTTCACCCTCGAGCTGAGTGGAATCGGCGGATTCCCGGGGCACAATGCGCCTCGCGTAATCTGGGTCGGAGCGACCCGCGGGGGCAACGAGCTGGGAGTGCTCGCATCGCGCCTCGGTCGCGAGCTGCGGTACGTGGGATTCGAGCTGGAGGAGCGTCCGTTCAAGCCGCATCTGACACTGGCGCGGGTCAAAGGGCCCTCGGCGGAGCGTGAAGCTGCGCGGCTGCTCGAGACGCAGCAGGTGGGACCGGTCGCCGTGAGCGTGGTCGACGCGTTCGTGCTGATGCAGAGCACGCTGTCGCCACGGGGATCGACGTATTCGGTGCTCGGCACGTTCGCCCTGGGTTCACGGATTGACCCGGGGGCGACCCCGGCCTAGCCTTTCGTCCGTGCGTCAAGCTTCCTTCTTCCCTTCGCGTCAGATCCTCCCCGCCGTCCTGGCGACACTGCTCGTCGCGTGCGGCTCCTCGCCTGCCGACCCTGCGCTGCAGGGCGACCCCTCCCCGGCGGCTTCGGCCCCTGCGGCTCCGGTCAAGGGCGACAATCCGGAGGCGTTGGGATTCCACATCGAGGGAGCGCGGGCGTGGACGCTGATTGGCAATGAGGTGACGAAGGGCCACGACGCGTTGGAGCTGAAGGTGACGGCGCTGGAAGGGACGAGGTACGTGGACCTGTGGCTCGACGACGCAGCCGGGGTGCGTCTGGAGCGCGACGGGGTCACGTTCCGCGGGCAGGTGGATTTGCGCAAGGTGGAAGCGGGCGAGCATCGGATCCTGCTGGCCGCGGACGGCGCGGGAGAAGCATTCGCGGAACTGGCATTCCGGAGGTCGCAGCCGCTGTACGTGTCGATGACCAACGACTGGGACGATCCGGACAACGGCGACGACAAGCTGGCGCTGCAGGAGAGCCTGCATGCGGAGCACCCGGAGCTGGTGATCACGCACTTTGTGGGGCCGTACACGTTCACCGATCCGGGGGTGACGGCGGAGCGAGCGGAGGTGCTGTCGAGTTGGGTCCGGAAGATGCGCAAGGACCACGGCGACGAGATCGGGATGCACATCCACCCGTGGTGCAGCTTCGTGGAGTCTGCCGGTGTCGAGTGCCGTCACGAGCCGTCGTTCGCGTACAAGAACGGCGGAGCCGACGGCGACACGACCGGCTACACGGTGGTGCTCGGGGCGTATTCGCGCGAGGAGATGGAGACGCTGCTGGACCGAGGCGTGGAGCTATTCGAGGAGCATGGTCTGGGCCGCCCGACGGCATTCCGCGCGGGCGGGTGGACGATGCAGAGCCACACGCTGGAGGCGCTGGCGGCCAAGGGGTTCGTGGCCGACGGCAGTCCGGCGAACTGGCGGCGATTGGAGGAGTGGGAGGGATATCCGGGCGCGCTGCTGTACGACTGGGTGAAGGAGCATTGGATCACGATCAACGACACGAGCCAGCCGTACTACCCGTCGGAGACCGACATCCTCGAGTCGAACGAGCCCACGGTTCCGATCCTCGAGGTGCCGGACAACGGCCTGCTGGTGGACTACGTGACCGGACAGGAGATGATCGAGGTGTTCGAGAAGAACTGGGACGGCGCGGCGCTGGCGGTTCCGCGGATCGTCTCGATTGGCTATCACCCGCCGAACTTCTCCTCATCGTACAAGTCCCGTCTTCACACCGCGCTCACGCACTACGAGCAGTACCTGGCGTCACAGGACAGGGGACCCGTGGTGTACGTGCGCATGAGCGATCTCGCCAAGGTATTCGAGCGCTGAGAGCGCGGAGCGCCCCGATGGCTTCTCCTCCCTGGATGGTGCCGCTGCTCGCGGCGGTCTGTGCTGCGTGCTCGTCGAGTGACGAGCCGCGCGACGTTGCGCCCGCACCGAAGGATGCCTCTGCGGACGACGGTGGTGTGGACGCGTCGGCAGACGGGGCCATGCCGGATTCGGCGACAGATGGGGGGCAATCGGAGGCGGACGCGGGGGCGTCGCCCGGGGATGCCACGAGTGAGGGGGATCCCGATCCTCTGCACGGCTTCGCGGTGGACGTGAGTGGTGGTCGGGTGGTGGTGAGGGCGCCGGACGGCCGGGTACTGATCGACGGGCTCGGGGCGCCTGCGGGAGAGCCTGGGAATCCGCCACGTGCGGGGTTCGCGGTGCGCGAGCAGGTCACGAACTACGCCATGATGTTCGGCTCGTTCAAGCCGGACACGGTGGGATTGGGGGCCTGGCGCGGGGCGACGCAGGTAACGGAACTGGCGTTGACCGGCGGCAAGCGGATCGAGCTGGCGGATTCGCAAGGGGCATTGCTGGCTCG
>CAYMUE010000004.1:68767-93568 GCA_964393505.1 uncultured Polyangiaceae bacterium | reverse complement strand
CTGGATGCGCGGCTTCTCCGGATGCGCCCGATACAGCAGGATCGTGCGGCCCAGGATCTGCGCCACCGCGGAGTTCGTCTGGATCGCCAGCAGGTCCGCCGAGTCCCGCGGCCCCATCGGGCACTCCTGGTGGATGCGCACCTTGATCAGCTCGTGATCGAGCAGCGCGCGGTCCACGGCGCCGATGACGCCCTTGGTGGCGCCATCCTTGCCGACGCTGACGACGGGGTCGAGGGCATGACCGAGGGATCGGAGATAGCGGGCAGCCTTGCCGGACAGTTCCATGGTTTGTCTTTCGATCCGTCCCGTGTCAGGACGGCGCTTTTCTCAAGCCCGTAGCCTGGAGCCCCGAAAGGCTCTATAGGGCAAGGCCGAACTTTGGCGTGTTCCAGCCGGCGCGCAAGGACCGAGTGGAAATGGAATTCGGAAAGCATCGTCGTTGCGGCATTCTCCTGCACCCCACCTCCCTCCCGGGCCCCCATGGGATCGGCTGCCTGGGCTCCGAGGCCCGCGCCTTCGTCGACTTCCTGCACGACGCCGGGCAGAGCATCTGGCAGGTGCTGCCGCTGGGCCCGACCGGCTACGGGGACTCTCCGTACGCTTCGTTCTCCACGTTCGCTGGCAACCCGCTGCTGGTGGATCTCGACGCCCTCGTCGCCGATGGGGTGATCGAGGCCGAGGAGCTTCGCGACGCGCCCGGCTCGGGACCGCGCGTGGACTTCGGCGCGGTCACGGCCTTCAAGTTGCCGCTGCTGGTGCGGGCGGCGGAGCGGTTCGGTACACGCGCGCCGATCGAGCGTCGACGGGAGTTCGACGCGTTCTGCGCGGATCACGCCTGGTGGCTGGAGGACTTCGCGCTGTTCGTGGCGCTCCGGCAGGCCAGCGGCTATCGCCCCTTCAACGAGTGGGACGCGCCGTTGCGGCACCGGGATGCCGACGCGCTGCGTCGGGCCCGCGAGGAGCTCGCCGCACCGATGCACGCGGTGCGCGTGCAGCAGTTCTACTTCTACTCCCAGTGGCTCGCCCTGCGCGCCTACGCCCACTCCCGCGACGTGTTCGTGCTCGGCGACATTCCGATCTTCGTCGCCTACGACAGCGCGGACGTCTGGGCGCACCCCGACCTGTTCAAGCTCGACGCCGAGCTGCGCCCCCAGGCCGTCGCCGGCGTGCCGCCCGACTACTTCTCCGCAACCGGCCAACTCTGGGGCAACCCGCTGTACGACTGGAAGCGCCACCAGGAGACCGGCTTCGCCTGGTGGCTCGACCGCATGCGCCTCAACCTCTTGATGGCCGACGTCGTGCGCCTCGATCACTTCCGCGGCTTCGAAGCCGCTTGGGAGGTACCTGTCGGTCACACCACCGCACAGCACGGCACGTGGGTGCAGGGTCCTGGTGACGCGTTCTTCGACGCCGTGCGTGGACGCTTCGGATCGTTGCCGCTGGTGGCAGAGGACCTCGGGGTGATCACCGACGAGGTTCGCGCGCTGCGTGATCGACACGAGCTGCCGGGCATGCACATCCTGCAGTTCGGGTTCAGCCCGTGGGACGAGCGCATCTACGCGCCGCACGCGGCGGTGCCGAACGCGGTGGTCTACACGGGCACGCACGACAACGACACGACGGTCGGCTGGTTCCGCAACCTGCAGCACGAGGAGCGGGAGCTGGTGAAGGCCTACCTGAACACGGAAGGCTCCGACATCCACTGGGCCATGATCCGGGCCGCCTACGGCACCGTGGCGCGCACCGCGATCATCCCGATGCAGGACGCCCTCGGGTTCGGCACCGAAGCCCGCATGAACGTGCCAGGAGTCGCCGGCGCCTCGTGGAACTTCCGCCTCACCGAGCGCCCGCACGAAGCCATCACCCACCAGCTCCACCACTTGGCAAAGCTCTACGAGCGCCTCCCCAAGACCGCAAAGCGCTGAGCCCGGGAGCGGCCCTCGCGTCTGCGTGCCCTGTCCGGCCGCGCCACCACGCACGGCGCGGCGACGAGTCGCTCGCGCTGCATCGGTGGCGACGCGTGGGAGCTCAGCTACTTCGCGGCAGGAACGTCGCGGCCGAGCGCGTGCTCGAGGTTGGTTCGGGCGATGCGCGCGTCCACGCGCGCGTTGAGCGCTTCGAGACGGCTGCGCATCAGATCGGTTTCGGCGTCGGTCAGCTCCACGCTCGTGGCTCGCCCGGCGCGGAACAGCTCACGTCGCACGCGGTAGGATTCCTCGGCGGCGGCGAGCTGACGCGCCGTGGTGTCGAGGGCGACCATGGCCTCGCGCAGGGCGTTCGAGGCCTGCATCACCTCGAGCCGGACGCCGTCGCGCAGCATGTTCTTCTGCGCCTCGAGCTCGGCTGTTTTCGCCTCCAGCTCCTTGACCTGCGCGTCTGCCGTGAACGAGTCGTTGATCGTCCAGCTCAACTGCACGCCCAGATCCCATGTCGTGCGCCATTCGGCGGTCTGCGGAAAGACCCTGGTGTTCGGGTTCTGGTGATACAGGTTCGCGAAAGCGTCGATCCTCGGAAGGTACCCGGCCTTCAACACCTTCTTGGTCTCGCGCAGCGAGTACACCGTGTCGTCGAGCGCCCGGATCTCCAGACGCTTCTCGAGGGCTTCGGCCTGGAGCTGATCGATGTTCGTCGGACCGATGTTCGCCACTGGCGTCCAGACGTCCTCGCCTAGATCGTAGGTGGAGCCCGCCGGGTCGTGCATCATCACGCGGAGCTGCTCCTGCACGAGCCCCACAAGGTTGCGCGTGCGCTCCACCAGCAGCTCGGTCTGCGCCACCTGGGACTCCACGCGCATGAAGTCGGCCTTGGAGGCGGAGCCGACTTGCACGGCCACGCCGACGTCCTTGAGGTGCGCCTGCGCGGTGGCCAACCCCTGCTCGGAGACGATGAGCCCGCCGCGGGCGCGGACCCAGTTGTAGTAGGCCACCCGCGCATCGCGCGCCACTTTCACCCGAGACGCCTTCTCCTGGAGCTGCGCCGCGCTGTGCGAGCGGCTCGCCGCAGCGTAGTTCTGCGAGATCCGGAAGACGTAGTCGCTGATCGGCACTCCCAGCGTTCCCTGCATCGAGTACATGTTCACCGGTGGCGACGCGAACGAGAACGGCACCGCCGCTGCGTTCGTCGCCACGCACGTTCCGTCGGGCAACCCCATCGACGCGCCGCACTGCGACACGATCGGCCCGGCCGCCTGCGCTCCCACGATGTTGCCGAACGAAGCATAGGTGATGGGCGACAGACGCACGTAGCGCGCCTGCAGCTGCAGACGCGGCGCGAAGTTGATCGCGGCCTGATCCACCTTGGCCGCCGCCGCCTCGACCGCACGCACCTTCGACAGGACCTCGGGGCTCGTCATCTCCGCCTTGCGGGCGACGTCGTCGGCCCGCAGCGCTCCGGCGCGCGGCTGCAGCTCCGCCACGAACTTCTGCTCGGCCTGGGCCGGTGGCGGGGTCTTGGCCTCGAAGGCAGGGGCCGAGCCGCTCGATGCAGCGACGGCCGGCGCCCCGGGCGCAGGAGCCGCGGGCTGCTGGGCCTGCAGCACCGACGCCGCTCCGAGCACGGCCAGGACCGTCGTCGCCACTGCCCCCGCGTGTACCGTTCTGCTGCCAATCCTCATCGCTTCCTCCGTGTCTCGCGCGGACGCTGCTGCGCCTCGCGCGAGCGCTGCACCAAAGAAACCATCAACTCGAAAGACTTCACGAAGCTCCTGCGCTGCTCCGGCGTCAGCCCCTCCAGGATAATCTGCTGCTCCCGGCGCGCCGCCTGCCGTTGCCGCTCCAACGCCGCCCGCCCCGTGGGACCAATGCGCACGCGCACCGCCCGGTTGTCGTCGGCATCGCGCTCCTTCAGCACCAACCCCGCCCGCTCGAGCCGGCTGACCACCTCGCTCACGGTGTTCTGCGCGGCGCCCAGATACTCCGCGAGCGTTCCGATGCGCATCGAGTCCCGCTCCGCCAGATGCGCCAGCAAGATCAACTGCGTCGGCGTCAACCGCTTGCGGTCGTCCGGAACGCGCATCAACTGCACCATTCGACGCATCAGCGCACCGAGCTCGTCGAGCCGTCGCTCGAGATCGGCGTCGTCGGGACCGAACGATCCCGCATCCGATTCGGGGGGTTGGGTCTTGGGCAGCATTGTCTCGTGCAACGATATATCTCGTCGCTTCCCCCTTCGCCACCCCTACGCCCCCCTTTTTCTTCGGCTACTCGAACGCTCCGATTTCTCGGAAGAGGGGATACACCGCCCCCTCCTTCAGCGTCACCGTCACCGTGGACCCGTCCTCGTGGCGCAATGACAGCTCGAGCCCCCGCATCGCCGGCGCGTTGAAGCGGCTCTGCACCTCGCCCTCCGCCATTCCTCGTACCGGCTGTCCGTCGATCGACACGATCTGATCCCCGGGCCGAATGCCCAGCCGCGATGCCGGCGACTCCTCGTAGACCCGCGTCACGTACGCCTCGTAGGTCCGCAGCTCGTAGAACAAGCCGTAGCCCACGAACCCGTGCGCGGGCTCATTGGACATCGTGAACGACGCCCCGGAGTCGCACTCCTCCTGGATCTCCTCGAGGCCTCGCTGATCGTAGGCCCCCATCGATCCGAGATCCTTGATCCCGATCGGGTGATCGTTGAATACGCGCGTGTCCCAGAGCTCCACCCGCAGCTTGTCCTGCCCCTGGATCCGGAAGTTGCCTCGCGGCGACTTCGCCCAGCTCGGCGTCAGCGTCCCCTTCTCGATGCTCGTGCGGAGCGCTTCGACCCCGTTGATCGTGAGCTTGGCGTAGGCGTCAGGCAGCCCCGTGGCGAGGTCATTGCCCCAACGGCGGCCGTCGCGGGTCAACGCCGGGATCCTCGCCCCCTTGAAGGCGATCCAACGGACGTCGTTGGGAGGCGGCGGGTCGAGGGCCTGGCCAGCGCGAACGGCGCGGATCGGGGTCTTGATCTCGGGGTAGACCGCAGGGCAGGCGACCAACAGGCTTCCGGCGATCAGGGCGGCCGCCAACGACAACAGGCTTCTCGGGCTCGACATGGCGCGCGGAGCCTAGCTCCCTTCCCCGCTTCCGTCACCCCCCCCCTTGCCGTCTCGTGCATCCCGTGGTTCACCCTCGTCATGCGGCGCGCCGTCTCCCTCCTCGGTGCTCTCTCGCTGCTGCTCGGTTGCGCCGCACACCCCTCTCCCGTCACCGCCCCCTCCGCTTCCGCAGCCCCCTCCGGCATCCCGGAACACCCGGGCTGCCGCCAGGCGCCGCCTCCCCAATCCCCCGCCGTCCTCGCGCAGGACTTCGAATCCGCAGATCGACGCTACGTCGGCGGCACCGTCCACGCACTGATCCCCTTCCCCGCCGATCGCGTTGCGTCCGTCCTCGCCGACCCGAACGCTTGGCGCTGGTTCGTTCCGCGCGTGATCGAGCTCGAGGATCGCGGCCTCGACGGTCCCGATCGGCTCGTGGAGCTGGATCAGGGGGTCTCGGTGTTCCACGGGCGCTACACGCTGCGCGTGCGATCGGAGTCCGACGATCGCCTGGGCAGCCATCTGTTTCGGTTCTGGGTGGACCGGCGGTATCCGCACGCGCTCGACGACGCGTGGGGGTGGTTCCTGCTCTGGCCGTGCGGGCCGGATCAGACGCTGCTGGCGTATCACGTGCGAATCGATCTCGGGCCCGGGCTTGCCCGCCTGCTGTTCGAGGGGCGGATTCGGATCGCCGCGCTCGTGGTGCCGCAACGTCTCGCGGCCTACATCGAGGGCACGCAACGCTAGGTGGGGAGAGTGGGAGGGGTCAGCGGTTGCGCTCGATGACGAACAGGTGTGCGGGGTCCAGGTGGGGGTCGAGGCGCACGTAGTTGGAGTGGCCCCGCCACCCCCAGCGCTCGCCGCTGATCAGGTCGTGCACGGTGTAGTGCTCGCCGTCGCCCACACCGAGCTTGTGGGGCGGGATGTGGACGAGGGTCTCGCGGATCTGGAAGGGGTTGAGGTTGACCACGGCGACGACGATGTTGGACAGGTCGGGGGTGGACTTGCCGTAGACGATGATGTCTTCGTGGTCGGCCCAGTAGAACTCGAGATTGTCGTATTCCTGCAGGGCGGGGTTGTTCTTGCGGGCGAGGTTGAGGGTACGGATGAGGGGCTTGATGTTGCCGGGGCGGTCCCAGTCCCAGACCTTGAGCTCGTACTTCTCGGAGTCGGCGTACTCCTCGCGTCCCGGCAGGGCGCGGTTCTCGCACAGCTCGAAGCCGTTGTAGATGCCCCAGTTCGAGCACAGCGTCGCCGCCAGGACCGCACGGATCTTGAAGGCTGGGCGTCCCCCGGTCTGCAGGAAGAACGGCAGGATGTCGGGCGTGTTGGTGAAGAAGTTCCCCCGGTAGAACTCCTTCATCTCGGTGCGGGTGAGCTCGGTGAGGTACTCGGTGAGCTCGTGCTTGGTGTTGCGCCAGGTGAAGTAGGTGTAGGACTGGCTGTAGCCGGCCTTGCCCAGGATCTTCATCATCTTGGGGCGAGTGAACGCCTCGGCGAAGAAGATGAGCTCGGGGTGCTTCTCCTTGGCGCGGTCGATGAGCCATTGCCAGAAGCGCAGGGGCTTGGTGTGGGGGTTGTCCACGCGGAAGATCTTCACGCCGTGCGACGCCCAGAACTCGACGATGCGCAGCTGCTCCTGCCAGAGCGACTCCCACGCGTCGCACGCGAAGTCCAAGGGGTAGATGTCCTGGTACTTCTTCGGCGGGTTCTCGGCGTACTTGATGGTTCCGTCGGGACGCTTGAAGAACCACTCCGGGTGCTCGCGCACCCAGGGGTGATCCGGCGAGCACTGGATCGCGAAGTCCATCGCCACCTTCATGCCGTGATCGCCGCATGCGCGCACGAAGTGGTCGAAGTCGTCGAGAGTGCCGAGGGACGGCTCCACCGCGAAGTGCCCGCCCTCCTCCGACCCGATCGCGTAGGGGCTCCCGGGATCCCCCGGCTGCGCCACCACCGCGTTGTTCTTGCCCTTGCGGTTCGTATGGCCAATCGGATGGACCGGCGGCATGTAGAGCACGTCGAAGCCCATCTCCCGGATCTCCGGCAAGCGCTCCTCGCACTCCCGCAGCGTTGCGCCCCGTCCGGGCACCTTCCCCTGCGACCGGGGAAACATTTCGTACCACGAACCAAATCGCGCCACCAGCGGGTCCACGACCACCTCGAGGATGCGTCCGTGGAACGACGACCGCGACCGATCCGGGTGGGCCTCCAGGAGCGCCACGAGCTCCGGATCCCGAGCAACCGCGATCTGCTCGTCTTCGGTGGACGCCGTGGACCAGCGACGGTCGAACTCCTCGATGCGCCTGGCTTCGGCAGCCGGAGCACGGGTCATCGCGGCGCGCACGAGGCGCAGCCCCTCGAGCAGCTCGCTGACAACGTGCTCGCCAGCGACGTGCTTCTTGAGCAGCCCCTCGAGCCAGGAGCCGTACAGGTCGGTCCAGGCCTCGATGGTGTACTCCCAACGGCCGATCTCGTGGGTGATGAAGGCCCCGGCCCAGCGGTCGTTGTCGACGTGCTTCATCGGGGATTCGGACCAGGCGGAGGCGCCCTTGGGGCGGTACAAGACGACCGCGCACAGCAGGTCGTGGCCCTCCTTGAAGATGTCCGCCTCGACGCGGACCGTGTCGCCTGCCTCCCGCTTGATCGGGAAACGGCCGTCGTCGATGCTCGGAGTCACGCTCTCGATGATGATCGTGCGCAGTGCGTCGGGGGTCACGGGGGTTCTCCTGGATCGGTCCGGCTCATTGCCTCTTGAACACGAGCACGGCGAGCGGAGGCAAACGAAGGGTCACCGACCATTCGTACCCCTGCCACGGAATCGGCTCGGCGTGCACTCCTCCGCCGTTGCCGACGTTGCTGCCGCCGTAGATCGAGGCATCGGAGTTGAGGCGCTCGGCGTACCAGCCGGGGTGCGGGACCCCGACGCGGTATCCCTCGCGAGGGACGGGCGTGAAGTTGCACACGAACACGAGCTGGTCGTTGGTGTCGGCGGCGAAGCGCAGGAACGAGTACACGGAGTTGTCCGTGTCGCGGCAGTCGATCCAACGGAACCCGTCGGGAGAGAAGTCACGCTGGCACAGGGCGGGCTCGCTGAGATACAGGGCGTTGAGATCCTTCATCCACCGCAGGAGCTGCGCGTGCTCCGGCTGGTCGAGCAGGTGCCACTGCAGGCTCGCGTTGTGGTCCCACTCGTTCCACTGGCCGAACTCCGCCCCCATGAACAGCAGCTTCTTGCCCGGGTGGCCGTACATGTAGCCGTACAGCGCCCGCAGGTTCGCCCGCTTCTGCCAGTCGTCTCCCGGCAGCTTGTTGAGCAGGGACCGCTTCCCGTACACCACCTCGTCGTGGGAGAACGCCAGCACGAAGTTCTCCGAGTACGCGTACAGCATGCTGAACGTCAGCGTGTTCGCGTGGTACTTGCGATGCACCGGATCCTTCTCGAAGTAGTCCAGCACGTCGTGCATCCAGCCCATGTTCCACTTGAGGCTGAAGCCGAGCCCGCCCACGTACGTCGGTCGCGATACCCCCGTCCACGCCGTCGACTCCTCCGCGATCGTCAGCACCCCGGGGTGCTCCCTGTGCACCAGCGTGTTGAAGTACTTGAGGAACTCCACCGCCTCGAGGTTCTCCCGACCGCCGAAGCGGTTCGGAATCCACTCCCCTTCCTTGCGCGAGTAGTCGAGGTAGAGCATCGACGCCACCGCGTCCACGCGCAGGCCGTCGAAGTGGTACTGCTCCACCCAGAACAGCGCGCTCGACAGCAGGAAGTTCCACACCTCCGTGCGGCCGTAGTTGAACACCAGCGTGTCCCAGTCCTGGTGCTTGCCCTTGCGCGGATCCGCATGCTCGTACAAATGCGTCCCGTCGAAGTTCGCCAGGCCGTACTCGTCCGTCGGGAAGTGCGCTGGCACCCAGTCCAGGATCACCCCGATCCCGTGACGGTGCATCGTGTCGATGAACGCCCGCAGATCGTCCGGCTCCCCGAACCGGCTCGTCGGCGCGAAGTAGTTCACCGTCTGGTAGCCCCACGAGCCGTAGAACGGATGCTCGTTGATCGGCATCAGCTCCACGTGCGTGAACCCCACCTCCTTGCAGTACTGCGCAAGCTTTTCGCCAGCCTCGCGGTACGACAGCGAGCGCCCCTCCTCGGGCACGTGACGCCATGACCCGAGGTGCACCTCGTAGACCGAGATCGGCTCGTCGAGGTGGGAAGAGCGTGCACGACGCTCCATCCACTCGTCGTCGTGCCACTCGTAGCCGGCGAGATCGTAGACCCTCGAGGCCGTCTTCGGCGGCATCTCCGTGTAGAACGCGTAGGGGTCGCCCTTGAGCAGCACCGACGCGTCCTGCGTCTTGATCTCGTACTTGTAGTTGTCGCCCACGCCCACGCCGGGAACGAAGATCTCCCAGATGCCGTTGGCCTCGTGACGGCGCATGCAGTGGCGGCGACCGTCCCAGCAGTTGAAGTCGCCCACCACGCTCACCCGCTGCGCGTTCGGCGCCCACACCGCGAAGTGCACCCCCTTCACGCCGTCCACCGTCATCACGTGCGCCCCCAGACGCTCCCAGATGCGGTAGTGCGTCCCCTCGCGCATCAGGTGCAAGTCGAACGTGCTGAGCTGCGACGGAAACGCGTACGGATCCCGAAGCTCCAGCGTCTTGCCCTGGTGCGTCTCGAGCCGCAGCGCGTACGGCTCCGTCGCCTTCCTCCCCTCCACCAGCGCCTCGAAAAAACCGTCGTCGTGCACCAGCACCGCTTCCTTCAGCACCTTGCTCGTCGCCGGATCCACCACCCAGACCCGCCGGGCATCCGGCTGGAACGTCCTGATCGCCAGCACCGGCTTGCCACCGACCTCGTCCTGGTGGGGCCCCAGCACCTGGAACGGCTGCCCGTGCCTCGATTCCACTACCGCACTGATCGCATCACGACTGAGTGTCATCGCATACCTTCCGACGGAACGTTCGGCGACGACCGGACCACGGGGCCCGGCGCGGCGCAAATCACAATGAGAATCGCTTGACGACGAACCCCCTGCCACTGTCCCAGGGCTTGACCTCGACGCGGCGCAGGTGTCCCTCGATGCAGCGTCCGGTCTCCGTGCCTTGGTAGCCCCCCATCTGGAACTGCACCTCTTCGACCTTACCGCGACGATCGTACTGCACGCTCACGGTGCCCGGCCCGACCGGGCCGCCGGCCTTCTTGCAGGCCGCAGCGGCCTTCAACGCCCCCTCGATCTGCGAGGACGCCCGCGCCTGATCGAACGGCCTGCCCGCATCGGAATCCCCCGCGTCGGCCGCCGCCAGCTCGTCGGAGGTCCGCGGCGTCGCCCGCCCGCGCAGCGCGCAGGTGAACGGGTCGGCGCTCAACGCGAAGTGCCGGTCCGCGGTGAAGACCTTCCAGTCCGGTCCTCGCCCCAATCGTTCGGCAAACGAAACATCCACGATCACCTCGGCCGGAGCCCCCTCCCCGCACAGCGCCGCCAGATCGCAACGCCGCGGCTCGGGGCCGTCGAGGGACGGCGCCGGGTAGTGCGAGATCTCCCCCCCCGAGGTCCGGCCGCCGGACAGGCTCCAGCGGAAGCCGTTGTTCGTCCCCGGCCCCGGCCCGAGCGCCGTCAGCCCCGTCGACACGTACACGAACTGCACGTCCGAGGTCGCACGGTTGATCCCGCCGTCGGGGTGCACCGCCGACGCGTACAGTCGCACCAGACGGGCATCGCTGCGCCATGCGGCCGCCGCGCGGTCCGCCATGGTCCACAGCGTGTCGAGGTTCCCCGCCGCCTCCGGCAGTGCTTCCTTGTCCTGCGGTGGCGGTGCTCCCACCAGCGGCCCCGCCCCCCGGTCCTCGGCCGGATCGCCGTGCAGCAGGAAAGCCAGCAGCGCCACGGCGCCGAGCGCGAGCATGCCGACGCCAGCAATCGTGATCAGATTTCGCGGTCCGATTTGCACCGGGGCGCGAGCGTAGCAAAAAAGAATCCGCCGGCACAACCGAGCCAGGGGGGCCGCGACGGCACCCGACTTGTCCCGCCGCGCCGCTCAGCTCCGCACGTACCGATCATGTAGCGCGCGCGCGACCGCCTCGTCCGACGTCCCCTTCACGATCGTCCGCCCGTCGGCGAACACCGTCAGCACGTGAACCCCCACCTCGAGCCGCAACAGCCACGCGTTGACCGTCAGCTTCCCCTCCGCGCCCAAACGCTCGGCGAGGGCCATCAGGTCGAGCTGCATGGGACGGGCAGGCATCACCTGCACGGCGTTGCGCCCCAGAAGCCCCGAGGTGCGTACTGCCCCCCCGGCCTGCAGGTAGTCATAGCGCCCCTTGCCGCATGTCGGACACTCCGGGTCCCGCGAGCCCACCCCCATCGACAACAGCCGGTTCTCCCACAAGTCGATGTGCACCAGGCCGCGCCGGACACGATCGCGTGCGCCCGTCAGGATCTTGAGCGCCTCCACACACTCGAAGGCCGCGACGATCGCGACCGCAGGCTCCACGATCCCGGCCGTGTCCGCCGTCGCCGTGCTCCCCGCAGCCGGAGGCTCGGAGAACACGCAACGGAAGCAGGGCGTGTCTCCCGGCAGGATCGCCATCGACATGCCATACGCAGCCACCACGCCCCCGTACACCCAGGGCTTGCCGAGCTTCACGCACGCGTCGTTCACCAGGTACCGCGTCGGAAAGTTGTCAGTCCCGTCGATCACCACGTCCGAAGCCCCGATCAGCGCCTCGGCATTCCCCGCGTGGAACTCGATCACCAGCGGCTCGACAGCGACATCGGAGTTGATGCGACGGCACTTCTCCGCCGCCGCGACCGCCTTGGGCAGGCCCCGCGCGAGATCCTCTTCGTCGAACAACACCTGTCGCTGCAAGTTGCTGAGCTCGAGGAAGTCGCGGTCCACGAGGGTGAGCGAAGCCACACCGGCACGCACCATGGTGCTCGCGACGTGGGTTCCGAGGGCGCCGCACCCGACGACGAGCACGCGCGCGGCGCGCAGTCGCGCCTGTCCGACTGTACCGATGCCCGCGAACAGCTCCTGCCTCGCGTAGCGTTCCCGGTCCGGTGCTTGGGTCATGAAGCGCTCCCGCCGGCGTGTTAGCCGGGCGCATTCCGATCACGATTCGCTAGCTTTCGCCTGCATTGCGAACTCGGTGTTAGGCACAGCTAATACCACTTGACTACGCTTACCCGGTCCGCTAGATGGTTCCCTTGTAGCGCGCCTCTGGCGCCTCCGAAACCCCAGCCACGGTAGCGTCATGACCCTCGACCAGATCGCCGTAGGCAACGACTTCGTCATTTCGTCCCTCTTCGCGCAAGGCGAGATTCGCCGACGCCTCGTCGACATGGGCTTCGTCTCCGGCGCCCGCGGAAGACTGCTCCGAAAGGCCCTGCTCGGAGGCCCCATCGAGGTCTCCCTCGGCACCTGGCGCGTCGCCGTACGCCTCAACGAGGCCCGCGGCATCGAGGTCGTCGGCTCCGATGTCTGCGTCTAGCCTCGCGCCACAGCCTGCCCCCGAACCCCGTCGCCCCCTGGACCGCGCTCCCGTGGTCGCCCTCGCCGGCAACCCCAACGCCGGCAAGACCAGCTTGTTCAACGCCCTCACCGGCCAGAACCAGCACGTCGGCAACTACCCAGGGGTCACAGTCGACAAGATCGTCGGGCGTCTCGCATTCGAAGGACGCGATATCGAGCTGGTGGACCTGCCCGGCACCTACTCGCTCAGCGCGTACTCCATCGAGGAGGTCGTCACCCGCGACTTCGTGTTGCGCGATCGTCCCGATGTCGTGATCGACGTCATCGACTCGACGAACCTCGAGCGGAACCTGTACCTGCTGCTACAGCTCCAGGAGCTGGGCGTCCCGGTGGTGGGTGCGCTCAACATGTCCGACGAGGCGGAACGCAAGGGGATCCACGTCGACGACAAGCAGCTGTCCAAGCTCTTGGGCATTCCGCTGGTGCGCACGGTGGCGAGTCGCGGGACGGGCAAGGAGGCGCTGCTTCGTGCAGTGCTCGACGTCGCGGACGGTCGCGCGGACTCGCTGGCGCGGCACCTGAACTACGGGGAGGAGCTCGAAGAGAAGCACGAGGAGGTGATGCGCGCGCTGGAGACCGACGCGCAGTTTGCCCGATCGTTCAGCCTCCACTGGGTGGCCATCAAGCTGCTCGAGCGGGATCCGGACGCGCGGGGGAAGGTCGAAGCGTCGCACGCGAACGCCGCGCAGGTCCTCCAAGCGGCGGACAAGGCGTCGGAGTGGATCGTGCGTCACTTCGGCAAGGACGCGGACGTGGTGGTGGGCGAGCAGCGCTACGCGTACATCCGCGGAGCGCTCCGTGAGGCGGTCCGAGTGGAGCCGCGCACGGGGCGCAAGGACGCCACGGAGCTGGTGGACGCGGTGGTGCTCAACCGGTTCCTCGGCGTGCCGATCTTCCTGCTGGTGATGCTGGCGATTTACGCGCTCACCTTCCAGCTCGGCAATCCCTTGTCGGACCTCGTGCAGCGGGGGTTCGGAATGCTGGGCGGCCTGTTCGGGAGGGTGCTGCCGGACGGCGTGTTGAAGGCGTTCCTTGTCGACGGGATCATCGGAGGAGTGGGCGGGGTGCTCGGGTTCTTCCCGATCGCGCTGCTGCTGTTCCTCGGGCTGTCGTTCCTCGAGGACGTCGGGTACATGGCGCGAGCGGCGTTCGTGATGGACAACTTCCTTCACCTGTTCGGCCTGCACGGGCGCAGCTTCATCCCGCTGATGGTGTCCACCGGGTGCGCGGTGCCCGGGGTGATGAGCGCGCGCACGCTGACGAACCCGCGGGACCGCACGCTGACGATCCTGATCTCGCCTTTGATGATGTGCGGGGCCAAGACGCCGGTGGTGGCGATGCTGTGCGCGGCGTTTTTCCCCCGCTACGCGGCGCTGATGTTCTGGGGGCTGTGGCTGTTCGGCTGGGCGACGGCCTTCGTGACCGGAATGGTGTTCCGCAAGACGTTGTTCCGTGGCGAGGATTCGCCGTTCGTGATGGAGCTGCCGCCCTATCGGCTCCCCACGCCGCGCGGCGTGCTCACGCACATGTGGCACAAGGCTGCATCCTACGTGCGCAAGGCCGGCACCTTCATCCTGGCGGCCTCGATCGTGATCTGGGCCGCGCTGTCGTTCCCGCGGGTCACGGCCTACTCGACGGACTACGACGCCGAGGCCCGAGCCATCGAGGCCACCACCTCGGCGCGCCTCGCGGTGGCGGAGCTCCCCCAGGACCGCCGCGCAGCCATCGAGAGCGAGGGGGCGCGCTCCCTGGCGGACCTCGAGAACCGCAAGCGCACGGAAGACGCCGCGGCGAGCTTCGCCGGACGCGCGGGACGCTTCGTTGAGCCGGTCATGCGCCACGCGGGCTTCGACTGGAAGATCAACGTCGCCCTGTTCTCCGGTGTCGCGGCCAAGGAGGTGATCATCTCCACGCTGGGCATCGTGTACGGCCTGGGAGGTGCGGAGCCCGACGAAGCGGACATTGCCGAGTCTCCGCTGACCTCGCGCATCCGGGCGGATCACGCCTACTCCCCGGCCAGCGCCCTGGCGCTGATGGTCTTCGTGATGATCTACATCCCGTGCATCGCGACCCTGGCAGTTGCGCGCAAGGAGCTCGGATCCATGAAGTGGCCAGCCTTCATGGCGGGCTACACCCTGGCGCTCGCCTGGGTCCTCGCCGTCGCCATCTTCCAGATCGGGAGACTCCTGTCGTGATTGCGCAGTACGTCATCGTCGCCCTCGCCGTCCTGCTGTCCCTCGCCTGGCTCGCACGTCACCTGCTGTCCGCGTGGACCTCCCCCGGGTGCTCGTCGGCGAAGGACGGCTGCTGCGGCTGCGAGCACGCGAGAGGCGGCGCCTGCGCCAGGCCCGAACCCCGCCTCGTCCAGCTCCGCAAGAAGTAGGTGCGCGCGCCTCCGCATCCCATTCTTTGCTATCGTCCCGCTCCGATGACTCCGCCGAAACCCCCTCGGCTCTCCCTCGAAGGCCTCCGCGTTCGCAAGCTCCCGCATGACCCGTCCCGCGGGCGTCTGCCCGAAGTGGCCCTGCGCCTCACTAAGCGCGATTACCCGGCCGAGGGCCTCGACCCCTTCTCCCCGCTGCGCATCCCCGAACACCTCGAGGCCGAGCTGCGCGACGTCGACTCGATCCTCCTCGACAAGCTCCAGGCCGAGTTCGACGCGCACCTGCAGCCCGGCTCCCACGTGTTTCCGGTCGCGGGCCGTCGAGGTCTCGAGGTGGAAGTCCTCGAGGGGACCACGGCGTGGACGCGGCTGGAGGTGGGGAAACCGGACCCGATCGAGCCGACCTCAGGCCTGCTCAAGCTCCTGGCCTCGCCTCGCAAGCCCTCCCCTTCCGGATTCCCTGCCATCGTCCGCTCCCTGGAGCTCGTCTTCTCGCAACCCCTCATCCTGCGCAACGTCTTCCAGCTCCTCATGGAGGTGCGCGACCTTTTCTCCGATCGCGGAGTGGCCGGGGTGCTTCAGGCTTCGCTCGCTGCGACCGAGGAGCTCGCCCCGCGCCTGCAGCGCTTCCTGGCCTTCGCCGGCTCCCTGGCCGATCAGGTCGATCGGCTCGGTGATGTCCACCTGCGGCGCGTTCGTGCGGTGCCGGTGTGGCGTGCGTGGTCGGGCCAATGGGAGCTGCGCTTCCACTTCTCCGGACACGTGCACATCTCGGGGAGAATTCCGTGGGCTTTCGACGAGGTGGTGCTGCCGGCCTTCATCCTCCCGGTGCCCTACGCGTCCATCGACGAGCTGTTGAGCGACCGTCCGCTCGCGACCGCGTCGTTCCACGGCGAGCTGGTGCGCTGGGACGAGATCGCGCGCGCGGCCTGGAAGACGCTTCGCAGCTACGACGGTAAGTTCGCGCTCGACAGTCACACGCCGGAGGTTTCGGTGCACCTCGCGGCGGTGGACCAGACGGAGATCGACGCGCGGGTCCGGCTCCCGGAGCGGCTCACGGCGTCGGGGCGCATCCGGGGAAGCGCGGAGGGCGAGGCCCTGTTGGCGTCGGCCGACGACGTGGCGATCGGTTTTCCTGGGCCGAGCGTGCACGTCGGGATCAAGGCGCGCATCGAGGATCACGGACCGTCGCACGCGCCGCTGCTCTCACGGCTGAGAGTGGATCTCGAGAACACGCTGCATCCGGGCTCGGAGCTCCCTTCGGCGACGATTGAGCTGCACGCCTCGCACCCGCTGGCCCAGGGAGCGACCGACGCGTGCTACGAGCTGGAGCGCGTTCGCATCCACGAAGGGTCCGGCGGCCTCTCGCTTGCGGGCCGCACGGTCGAGCTGTGGCCGATGACGCGCCGTGTGGCGTTCTCCTGCGACGCTCACACGAGCCGCGACTTCGTGACGCAGGAGGTCGGGCTGCGCAGCGCACTGCGCCTGGACTCGGGACACCTCGAAGGGTTCGTGGAGCTCGGCGCAGATGCCGCCTGGCACGTCGGTGTGGACGGCTCCTTCCGGTCGGTCGTCGAGATCGCGAAGGAGGTCCCCGACATCCCCGAGCTATCCATCGATTCGGGCACCATCCGCGTCCGGCTCGAAGGAGACTCGGAGCTGTCGCTCGCGACGCGCGCTGAGGTGCTGCCCACCAACGCCTTCGAGCTCACGCTGCGCAACGCGCGCTTCGCCACGAAGCTCGACGGAGTCGAGCTGACGTTGCACGACCGGCGCCTGACGTTCCCGGCAGGGACCGAGCTGACGGTGGCGTCGCGGCGCGGAACGGTGACCGCGACGGGGTTCGAGGAGCTCGCGTTCGACGTGCGATGGGATCTGCACGGCGAGCCGTGTCTGTTGCACGCGGGGGATCGGTCGGCGTCGCTGCTGGCCGAGGATCTGCGGTCGGGAGAGATCACTGCGCACCTGGGCGGCGAGGGGCGCCTTTCGTTCAGCGGGCAGCGCGATGGGTTGTACGGGATCCGATACTTCAACGCGCTGCTCAACCCGATGGCGGACCCGGCGCACGTGCTCGAGATCCTGGGCTCCGAGGAGGCGCTTTCGCACGTCTTCTCCGCCCTCGAGCTGATCAGCCCGAAGCTGTCCGAGACCACCTCGATGCTGCACGATCTGGGGCTCGGCCTGCGCACCATCGCGCAGCGCATCGGGCTCCGGGCGCTCAAGGACCTGATTCCCCGGGAGAACCTGGCCCGGGTGGTGTCCATTGCGCTGGCCGGCGACACCTCGGTCGCGGCGCGTCTCTCCACGCAGATCCAGCGGGTGACCGAGGCGCGCGGGCTCGACGTGCAGGAGGTCAAGTCGATCCTGCGAGTGTTCTTCGACGAGTTCGACGCGGACTACGAGATCGCGGGCGTGGTGAAGTGGCTCGACGGGCTGGTCTGTCCCCTCGGTCCGCTCCCGCGCGAGACGGCCGTCCCCCTGGAGCCTCTCGCAGTGCACCATGCGGACCGGTTGCAGGGGCTGCCCTCGGCGGCGGAGATCTACGAGCGTATCGACCAAGGCAGGGTAGACGCTGCCTTCACGGCGACGCTGTGTCGGCTCGCCGTGATGCTCACCGAGAACCAGCTCGAGTACGTGCTGTCCCACGCCGATGGCGCATGGACCACCAAGCACGTGCAGTGGCTCCGCTACGTGCACGCCGTCAAGCGACGCGTCAACCGCATCGCCCAGGCGTACGGCGGGATCGAGCATGCCCTGCAGGGGTTCGTGATCGCGCTGTTCCTCGGCGAGGCGGTCTCCTCGCCTCTGGATCCCACCACGCTCTCCGACGAGGCATGGTCGTATGCCGCGCAGTGGCCGCCCGCGTGCGCCCTGGGACCCGAGGAGGTCGCGACCTTGCTCAAGGCCGGTCTTGCGCTCGATCGGCAGGCCCGACAGAACCAGATCAACAACCGGATGCTCCTCGACCTCGTCGCGCGGAGATCGGTGGACTTCCTCCTGCAGGTGCTCGCGGAGATCGGCGCGGACAACCCCAATGCCCTGTCCGGCGTGCTCTTCGCCTTCCTCGACCAGGAGCAGGATCATCTCGTCGAGCCCCTCGATCTGCCCTCCCTGCTCGAGAGCAAGCTCGGCATGCTCGTGCCCCGGCGCGGCGACTTCATGGCCGGTGGACGCTGCGCCGCCGACAGCTACTACGAAGCCCTGGCGGCCCTCGCTGACGCCGTCATGGAGCGTTCCCACGAGCACCTCGCGCGCAAGAACCACTTGCAGGTCCAGCGCCACGAGGTGCCCTCCACCTACCGCTCGTGCAAGAAGGATCGCCCCCTAGTCGATGCAGCGCGCGAAGCGATCGAGCGTGCCGACGAGGCCGGCGAGAAGTCCCTGCACATCCGCAGCGCCAAGGCCCGCGCAAAAGCCGTCGAGGCCTATCGCCACGCGTTCAAGCGCTGCGCCGAGTTGCTCGCCGTCGATCGCCTCGCGTTCCAGGCCCCCTGGCTCCGAGACTTCTGGGGCCGCAACGAGGAAGCCCTGCGCGCCCTGTCCGTCGTGCGCAACTACCAGGAAGACATCGACCGCGTCCGCGACTGGCTCCACACCCGCTCCGGAGAGTCCCGCTTCGAGTCCGAGCAGCACCTGCTCGAGACCGTCGTGCGCACCCTCATCCACCAGCCCGCCGACCGCAAGCGCCTGCTGGCCGATCCGCTCGTGCGCCTGCTCATCGATCCCGATCCGGGGACCTACGACTTCGTCGTGGTGAGCTGCATGGGTGTGATCACCGAGGGTGACGTCGGCACCGAACTGTCAGAGCCCTATCGGCGGCTGTGGGAGCGCCGAGGCGTGCGGGTGCTGCGCGCCCCCACGGGCACCGCCATGTCGCTCGAGGAGAACGCGCGGCGGATCATCGACATCTTCAAGCTGATCGAGGGGCCCTTCGGGTACGTGGGCTACAGCCAGGGGTGTGCGAACGGGTTGCTCGCGGAGAGCATCCTGCGTGGGAGCACGCCCGACGACCAGCGCATCCTCGAGCGGCTGGTGAGCCGCAACCTGCTGTTCAGCGCCTTCAACGGATCGGCCCTCGGCACGTTCGGGTCCGAGAAGTTCCTGCGCGCCACCATCGACGGCGAGCGCTTCCTCAAGCACTACCAGGTAATGTTCTCGTCGGAGGCAGTGGGAGCCTTCCTTCGCACCGTCAAGGCCGTTCTCGACTCGTCGATGTTCGTGCGCATCCTCGGCGGCGTCCACTCCCTCACCCCCGCCCGCGCCCGCGACTTCCACCGCGAAATCCAGGTTGTCGAGCACGCTCCCACCAGCACCATGCGCGGCGTGATTGACGAAGGCGCCCTGCCCGAGGCGCTGGAGTTCACCTGGTACCTGCTGCGCCACATGACCGGCAGTGAGGACATGGACACCCAGGTCCTCGCCGAGGACGCCGTCGGTCACTCCACCCGCGTCGTCAACGACATGAGCCGACTGCTGCAGCGCTGCGACATCCCGACCGCGCGCCAGGCAATCCACCACTGGTCCCCGCTGTTCGAGGAGGTGAAGTTCGTGACCACCGGGCGCGACCGCGAGCGCAGGGTCTACGACTCGCCGAAGGACCGGCACGTATTCCCGTGGGTCGAGGTCAACGCGCGGTTCGGGTTGATCGCGCGGGCGAAGGGGCAGTAGGGACGGGAGCGGGAGACGTCGACAGCAGGCGCGGGGGCGTTGCTCTCATCGCCTCCGACGATGGCCGACGGCTGGACAGCACCGATTCTCGCTCGTGAACCCCTCAGCCCGCCGGACACTCCCGCTCCGCGTCAGTCCGGCAGGTCGTCGACCTCGGCGTCCAGACGGTCGTCCCACGCGTCCCTCGTGGCCTGCTCGCCCGCGGGCTGCTCCTTCGCCGCATCGTCCTTCTTCCCGCGCCGCGCCCAACGCACGACGAGAAGAGCGGCCCCGAGACCGGAGAGCACGACTCCAGCGGACACCCACACGGCGATGCCCGTGAGCGATGCACCCTCGGGCACCGCGCGGATCCGGGGCCCATAGCGCTCCACCAGGTCCGCCTCGATGCGCTCCGCGGACTCGCCCGCGCGAAGCCTGCGACGGATCTCCGCGCGCAGCGCCCGCGTTACCTCCGACTCGTGGACGTCCAGCGTCTGGTTCCAGCAACAGGGGGCCAGCAACCTCGACTCCAGGGTCTTCTCCCCTTGCACGAAGCTGCCGTCGTCGGTGGGCTCGGACGGCGCGGCCATCGCCCGCGCAGGGATGCCCATCAACGCGCAGATGACCATCGACGAAGCCGCCGCACATCGCCAGGGGGATCGGGGATCGGACACGCTCATTCTCCCGGAGACCGGATCGTGGCCCGCCTCGCCTCGCGCCCCTCCATCGGATGGCACACCCTACACACCGGGACGCCGTTGAAGCCCGGCCAGGATCTGATCGAAGGTGCGTCGCAGCTCCGGCGTCACCGGCTGCGTGCGCAGCATCGTGCACGCACCGAGCACTCTGCGGATCGACTCGCAGCGCGCCGCGCAGCCCGGACAGCTCGCCAGGTGCGCCTCGAGCGCCGCGCAGGCGTTGTCCGCCAGATCCCCTTCGAGCTTCTCCGAGAACGCGGAGATCACGTCGGGACACGCGGGCGACGGCGGCTCGGCGTGATCGCCCAGGGCGCCGCGGACGTGGTCGCGCAGGGCGGCCCTCGCCCGGTGCAGCCTGGACTTGAGGGCAGATACGGAGATGCCGAGCACCTCCGCGGCGTCCCGGGCAGGAAGCCCTTCGACATCGCGCAGCAGCACGACCTCGCGATCGCCCGGATCGAGCGCCGCCAACGCCGCCTCGACGACGTCGCTCACCTGCCCGTGCGCCACCTGGACATCGGGCAACGGCTCCGAGGAGGCCACCGCATCCGATGGCCCATCCGGCTGGTCGTGCAGGGGCTCCCGATCCGCGCGACGTCGCGCCTTGCCGCAATGGCTGCGCGCAATCGTGAACAGCCAGGTCGAGAACGACGCGTCGCCGCGGAATGCATCGAGCGACTTGAGCGCCGTGAGCATGCTCTCCTGCGCGATGTCGCGAGCGCGCTCCTCGTCGCGGCACATCCGCATCGCAAATCGATGAACCGTTGGGACGTGCTCGGCGAACAGCCGCGAGAGCGCGTCCTTGTCCCCTGCGCGAGCCCGCTTCATCAACGAACTCTCCATGTCGCGAACGGCAGAATCCTTCTCGGTCATCGCAGCTCCCACGGTCGGCTCCGGACCTATAGCCCATTCCGACTCGTTCACAAGGCCGCGGTGAACGAGCCCGGAGAACTGAAAGCATCACCCGTGGAGATGGACCACCATGAACGACCGACCCCCCCTCGCGCGCACCCTCCACCTCCCCTTCGACCAGGTCCTCGAACGCGTCCCCGTCGCCTTGAAGACCGAGGGCTTCGGCGTCCTCACCACGATCGACGTCAAGGCGACCCTCAAAGCGAGGCTCGACAAGGACATCGCTCCGTACACCATCCTGGGCGCCTGCAACCCCGCCATGGCCCATCTGGCCATCACCCTCGACCCGACCATCGGCGTGAACCTGCCCTGCAATGTCATCGTCCGAGAGCTCCCCGACGGTGACGTCGAAGTCCGCTCAATCGATCCGGTGCAGACGATCGCCTCCTCCGGACGTCAGGATCTCGCGGAGGTTGCCGACCAGGTGCGGGGCATGCTCGCTCGCGTCATCGCCGCGGTCTGAGCCCGCACCCACCCGCGCGTGCGCCCCATCCGTGTTATGTACCGCCCATGCTCGTCGATGCCTTCCCCGTCGGCCCCCTCGGCTGCAACTGCGCGATCGTCGCTGACCCCTCCACCAACAAGTCCATCGTGATCGACCCTGGTGGCGACGCTCCCAAGATCCTCGATCGCATCGCGCGCCGCTCCTTCCAGGTCGAGGCGATCCTGCACACCCACGGGCACATCGACCACGTCGGCGCAACCGCCGAGCTGCAGCAGCACTTCCCGATCGACGGCCTCCTGCACCCCGACGACCGCTTCATCCTCGACATGCTCGTCGTGCAGTCCACCTTCGTGGGGATGAGAGCACCGGAACGTCCGAAGCTGGGAGCGGACCTCGTCGATCGCGCCGTGCTTCGCTTCGGCGGACTCGAGGTCACGGTGATCCACACGCCCGGTCATTCCCCGGGCTCGGTCTCGTTCCTCGTGCAGCACGGGACCGAGCGGGTCTTGTTCTCCGGCGACACCCTCTTCCAGGGGGGCATCGGTCGCTCCGACCTGTGGGGCGGCGACTCCGCGGCCCTCTCCCGTTCGATCCGCGAGCGGCTGTATGCGCTGGAGGACGATCTCCAGGTCATCCCCGGGCACGGCGGGCGCACGACGATCGGAGAGGAGAAGCGATCGAACCCGTTCGTCAGGCCGCGAGCGTCGGGCGCGATCTGATCCCCGCGGCTCATCGGGTCGCGTTCTTCGGACGCGGTCGGAACGCGATCGTTCGGCACACGAATCGTCTCGCAGCGCCGCTGCAGAGAGCGGGGCGTACGGACGCAACGAGAGGATGGGAGTGGGGCGGGGGGGGGACGACTCAGTACGGGTTGTCCGAAGTCGGCTTCGGCTTGGCCACAGGCGGCTTGGGCGTGGGAGGCACCGGCTTGGCGGTCTCGACAGGCTTGGCGGTCTGCACGGGCTTGGTGGTCTGCACAGGCTTGGCGGTCTCGACCGGCTTGGCAGTCTCGACGGGCTTGGCAGTCTCCACCGGCTTGGCGGAAGCGGTAGCAGAAGGCGCGGTCTGCGCGGCGGTTGCGGTCTGCGTTGCAGCGGTGACGGGAGGAGCCACCACCGAAGGCGTGGGTTTGGGAGGCGGCGTGGTCTGGGTCGCAGGCGGAGTGGGTTCCTGAGGCGTCTGGCCGCTGCTCTGCAGGTACCAGATGCCGCCGCCGACCACGGCGATCCCAGCGACGAGGAGCAGCATGCGTCCCATGCCGCCGCCCTTCTCCTCCTCGGCTGCAGCCGCGGGCGCGGGAGCGGGCCGGGTGGAGACGCGAGCGGCCGGGCGCTCCGAGTCCTTCGGCTTAGCGGGCTTTGCCTCGGGCTCCACACCGCGGGGCTTGGCGGCAGCGGGCTTCGGGGACTCCTTGGCCGGCTCCTCGGGGGCCTTCTCCGGTTTGGGCTCGGGCTTCGGTTCCTCTTTGGGAGCGGAGACCTCGGGCTTGGCCTCGGCCTTGGGTTCTTCCTTCGCCGGTTCGGGCTTCAGTTCTTCTTTCGGGGGCTCCGCCTTCGCCTCTGCCTTCGGCGGCTCGGCCTTCGGCTCTGCCTTCTGCGGCGGAGACGACGGCCTCGGCGCCTCCTTGGGCGGCACCGACTTCACGGCCTCCTTGGCGGGCTGGGCCGCGGGCGCAGGGGCCGCACCGATCTCCTCGAGCGATCCGCCGGCGCCCTTGAGCGCTTCGGCGAGCAACTCGGCCGCCTGACGCATCACGGTGCGCTCTTCGGGCGGACGCATCTCTGCTTCGCTCTTGGTCTCGGGGAACATCCGCTCCTCTTTGGGAGCGGCGGCGGGGGCAGGCGCGGGTGGGGCATCGCTCGGGAACGACACCGCGCCGAGGCCGAGCATGGTGGGCTTGCGCGATCCAACCGGGCGAGCGGGCGCAGCGGCACCGGCGGGAGCCGGCGTGGGGGCTGCGGCAGCGGGAGCTTCCGCCGCCTCACCACCGCCCGCCTCGTACTCCGACGGCACGTCGCCTTTCTGATCCACGATCCGGTCGATCACCTGCCTCGAGGACTCGTCGATCTTGAGGAACTTCACGCCCATGCCGGCGGGGCGCTCGTTGTTGGCCGAGGGCGGATCGCGCTTCCAGACCACGCGACCGACGCCGCCGATCACGGGCTTGTCCTCCGAGATCCGGATCTCGAACTTCAGCAGCGTTCCTGGGGGAAATGGCGATGGAGTCTTGATGAAAATGCCACCCCGGCTCACGTCATGCGAGTGATGCTCGATGAACTCGTCGATCGTCGCGCTCTTGTACCGCACCGTCATGGTGAGGACCTTAGCGCGAGGATCCTTTCGGGTGTCTTGGGCCATTTCGTGTTCGCTCCCGCTCCAGGCCGGGCCTGGCGTGCCGTTGGGAGCGCCATGATAGCCGAGTCTCGCCGAAATGCCCAAGCACGTTGTCCACCCCCCTGCCCCATTCCGACGCGCTCCGGTTTCGCGGCCACGCCCCCCCTGTCGTGATAGCCTCCGACCGACGATGCCTGCGCGGGACTACTTCCGCCTCCACGGACGCCACCGCGTCGAGCTTTGGGTGACGGTGCGACGCCCTGGGACGCCTTGGGTTCGCGACGCGCGCGTGACCGATCTTGGCCTCGGTGGCGCCGGCCTCGAGATCCAGGCCGATCTCGAGCCGGGCACCGCGCTCTCCCTCGAGGTCCGCGCTCCAACCCTCTGGGATCCCCTCGCCCTCGCCGGCGCCGTCGCCTGGTTTCGCGCCGGAACACCCGCGTCCCGCGCCGGAATCGCCTTCGAACACCACGACGCGGATCGCCTCTTCTCCCTCCTCGAGTTCCTCGCCGGACAGGGCTACGACACCTGACCCCGCGCCCCCCCTCGGAACCGCTACGGCCCGCGCAGCCACACCGCTCCGCTCTCGGGGGAGACGACCGCCCGTTTCCGTACTAGACTGTGCCGCCATGAAAAAGACCGTGTGCAATCTCTTGGCCTTCGGAATCCTCGCGGCTGTCCCCGTCGTCATCGTCGCTTGCGGCTCCGACTCCACTTCCGACCTCGAGAGCCAGCCCGGGAACGGCGGCTCCGCCGGCAAGGGCGGTTCTGCAGGCAAGGGTGGCTCCAGCCAGGGTGGCTCCAGCCAGGGTGGCTCCAGCCAGGGTGGCTCCAGCCAGGGTGGCTC
>CAYMUE010000004.1:0-68667 GCA_964393505.1 uncultured Polyangiaceae bacterium | reverse complement strand
GCTCCAGCCAGGGTGGCTCCAGCCAGGGTGGCTCCAGCCAGGGTGGCTCCAGCCAAGGCGGCTCCAGCCAAGGCGGCGCCGCGGGTGACGGCGGAGCGGCCGGGACCGGCGGCAGCGTCGCCGACGCCAGCGTGGACGTCGAAGAAGACGCAGCGCCTGCATGGCCGACATGCGACGCGAAGCCAGCGAACGTCCCGCTGAAGACCATTCCGGAGATCTGGGCGGACAACGCATCGGTCGCGACGCAAGTCTGGGTGCCCGGCGCCTACATCACGGCGATTTCGAAGGGCGCGTGCGTGGCGGGGAGCCGCTGCCAGATCTTCCTGCAGGCCGACGAGACCTACCCGAGCTTCTCGGCAGGAGCGAAGCACGGGATCCGGCTGGTGGTGTCCTCCACGGTCGCGGACAAGTTCGTGGGTCTTGCCGTGGGCGATAAGGTCGACGTGCTCGGGCACGCGTGGCGCAACAACCAGAACCCGCCGCAGAACGAGCTTCTTCTCGACGTGAACAAGGGCTTGCCCGGGTGCGCGAAGAAGGTGGGGACGGGGAATCCGCAGCCGATTTCGGGCGTGAAGTTGAGCGATCTCACGCACGACGCCTTCGAAAACACGCACGGCCCGCTGCTGGTCAAGGTCGATGCCGTGAGCGGGAAGCCCGGCCCGGCCAACGAGATCTTCGCGCTGTGGAACACCGCCGGACCGTTCGTCGATTCCGGGCTCGAGACCGTGGTGAACGCAAGTCCGTACTTCCTGCCTGACGGCAAGTTCACGGGGCTCCCCACCGACACGTTGACGACGGTGAAGTTCGCTTCGATCTCCGGCGTGTTCGCGGTGTACGTGTGGAGCACGGATGCCGGCGTGGGCCCCAAGTACCTGGTCCTCTACTCGCGGCAGAACACCGAGTTGGTGAAGCTGACGCCGTGACGGCGCCGCGGCGCTGGTCGGTGACGGTGCGATGAGTCTGCCACGCAGTAACCCACCCTCGGCACGCGACAGCGCCACGCCGCCGACGCGTTTCGGGAAGTACCTGCTTGATCGGCGCATTGCCGTCGGCGGGTCGTCCCAGGTCTACCTGGCTCGCCCCGCTGTCGGCTCTGCGCCTGCTCCTCGCCTCGTCATCAAGCGATTACTCCCGGCCGTGCGCAGCGACCCCCAGAGCGTGGGCACTTTCGCACTCGAAGCGCGCCTGCACCGCGCGGCCCGCCACCCCAACGTCGTCGAGGTCTACGAAGCGGGCTCGGTCGACGGTGAGCCGTACCTCGCGATGGAGTACGTTGACGGGATCGACGCTTCCCGGCTGATGCGCAGGGCGCAGGCCGACGCGGCGCCGATCCCTTACGAGGTCGCCGTCTACCTCGCACGCGAGATCTGCGCAGCGCTCGGGTGCGTGCACTGCGCGGTGGACGACACGGGGCGGCCCCTCGCGGTGGTGCATCGCGACGTGACGCCTTCGAACGTGTACCTGAGCGAAGCGGGCGACGTGAAGCTGGGGGACTTCGGGATCGCGCGCATGCTGTCGAGGACGTCGATATCGACCGACACCACGGCGCTCAAGGGGAAGTTCTCGTACCTGAGCCCCGAGCAGGTCGCGGGAGAGGACTTCGATCACAGGGCGGATCTGTTCTCCCTCGCTGTGATGCTGTCCGAGCTGCTGATCAACCAGGCGCTCTTTCCTGGCGCCGGTCAGCTCGCGGTGCTGCTCGCGATCCGGGACTGCCGCATCCACAACCTGCGCGACCACTCCGCGAGCTTCCCCGCGGAGCTGCGACAGGTGCTCGAGCGGGCGCTCGAGCGGGACCCGTCGCGACGCTACGGCACCGCCCACGAGTTCGCCAAGGCCCTGGAGCCGTTCGAAAACCGCCCGCGCTCCGCGTTGCGCCTTCAGCTCGGCGCGCTGGTCGCCCACGCTCGCTCCAGCCTGCTGCTCGGTCGCTCGGATCGCCCAGGCTCCTCTTCCCCGAACCTCCCCGGCCGATCGCCCGTCTCCGTGCTGTCCGTGGAAGACCCGACTCAGCTCATCTCCGTGCGGGACCGCGACGGGCGCACCCTCGGGCCGATGCCGTTCGCCCGCGTGGTGGAGCTCATCGCCACGAACCGTTTGCAGCCGGAAGACGAGGTGGACCTCGCGGGCGACGGCCGCTATGTCGCCGTCGCGCTCGTGCCCGATCTCGAACGGCACGTGCCTTCCTCCACTGCCACGACCAATCGCCTGCAAGGTCCGGGCATCCCGGATCACGTCGCCGATCTCTCCCGCACGAACATGCTCCATGTCCTCGCGCTCCTCGTGCTGCGACGGGAGACCGGCGTGCTGTTCGCGGAGCGCGAAGGCGATCGGTTCATACGCAAGGAGATCTACGTCGCGCAGGCTCGCGTGGTGCACGTCGATTCCTCCGAGCCCAGCGAGCTGTTCGGCGAGTTCCTCGTGCGCACCGGCCTGATCTCCCGGGCCGACCTCGATCGCGCGCTGGCCGCCCTGCCCCGGTTCGGCGGACGCCTGGGCGACACCCTCATCAACCTCAACATCGTCGATGCCGTGCAGATCTACCGAGCCATCCGGGATCAGGGACGCGAGCGCATCCGCGACCTGTTCCGCTGGAAGACCGGTCGGGTCAGCTTCTACCGCGACGTGGCTCCGAACCGGCTCGAGTTTCCCCTCGATCTCGACCTGGGTCCCTTGATGTTCGCCGGCGCCGAGGAACTCGTCAGCGATGCCCAGGCCGTCGCCGCACAATCGGTCGATCGCGACGACCTGCTCGTCGGCGTCCCTGAGCTCCCCGAGGCCCTGCGCATGACGGCGTGGCCTCCCGAGGTCCTCAAGGTCGTGGGGGCCGCAGGCGAGGGACGCCCCGAACGTGAGGTCGTGGCGTCCCTGACGGCGGCCCGTCTCATCAACGTGCCGGCCGCGCAGCGCGCCATCGAGGTCGCATGCGCCGCCGGGCTGCTCCATCGAATGAGGCGCCGCGCCTCCCCCTGACCCGCACCACCGTCTCCCCCCCAACAAGCGCCGCTCCTCCCGCCCGGCGGCCGCCTCCTCGCGCTGAGCAGTGACCCGCGGCCGCTTTCGCGCTACACCCCCGAACTCGATGAAAGCTTCCCTGAACTGGCTCCGGTCCCTCGTCCCAGGCCTCCCGTCGTCCCCGCGCGAAGTCGCCGATCGCCTCACCGGCGGTGGCCTCGAGGTCGAGGCCATCCTGCCCTTCGGCGCTGCCGCCGAGCACGTCCTGGTCGCGTCGGTGCAGCAGATCCAGCCCCATCCCTCGCGCTCCAACCTCCGGCTCGTGACCGTGGACCGCGGAGGCTCGACGCAGACCGTCGTGTGCGGCGCTCCCAACGTCCCGCCTCCGGGCGGGCTCGTGTGCCTCGCGCTGGTCGGCACCACGCTCCCGGCGATCGGCCTCACCCTCGGACCGCGTGCGATCGGCGGGGTCAAGAGCGAGGGAATGCTCCTGTCAGAGGTCGAGCTGGGCATCGGCGACGACTCCTCCGGTCTTCTCGTCCTCCCGGCAGGAATCGCGCCTGGTACGCCCCTCGCGACGGCGCTTCCGGCGACCCATGACACGATCTTCGAGATCGGCGTCACGCCCAATCGTCCCGACGCCCTGGGCCACATCGGCCTCGCACGCGATGCTGCCGCGCTCTTCGGCCTGCCGTTCGCTCCCCCGCGGCCGGAATCGCCGCTGCGCATCGCCTCCGGCTCCATCGACGATCTCGTCAAAGTCGAGGTCCACGACTTCGAGCGGTGTCCCCACTACGGCGCCCTCGTCGTCGACGACGTGATCGTCGGTCCCTCGCCGCTGTGGCTCCGCTATCGCCTGCAGAGCCTCGGCGTCCGATCCATCTCCAACATCGTCGATATCACCAACCTCGTGATGCTCGAGTTCGGCCACCCCATGCACGCCTTCGACCTGCAACTCGTCCGAGGCCGCAAGATCGTCGTGCGGCGCGCGCGAGATGGCGAGACGATGAAGACCCTCGACGGCGTCGAGCGAAAGCTCGTCGAAGACGATCTGCTGATTTGCGACGGCGAGGGACCGGTCGCCCTTGCGGGCGTGATGGGCGGAGAGAACACAGAAATCCGCGGCGAAACACGCCGCGTTCTGTTCGAGTGCGCCTACTTCATGCCCCGCGGCGTCCGCCGCACCGCTCGTCGCCACGGCCTGCACACCGAGTCGAGCCACCGATTCGAACGCGGTGTGGACCCGGGCGACGTCGCTGACGTCCTCGCACACGCCGGAAGCCTCGCAACCGCACTGGCGGGCGCGGCTGCGGTCCCCGGCACCGTCCACGCCCGACGCGATCCCATCGAGCGTCCGCGCGTGCGACTGCGTCAGACCCGGCTCGACGCCCTCCTCGGGATGCATGTCCCTCTGTCCGAGGCTGCCGCGATCCTCGAGCGCATCGGCTTCGAGGTGCTCGGTGTTCGGGCCGCATCCGAACCGGTCGAGTCCATCGAAGCCATCGTCCCCACGCACCGTCCCGACGTCTCCCGCGAGGCCGACCTGATCGAAGAGGTTGCTCGTCTTCGCGGGCTCGACGCGATCCCCACGGTGCTGCCCGCGATCCGACCGCAACCTCCGCGGCGCACGCTCGAGCTCGAGAACCGGGTCCGCACCGCCGCGGTCGAGCTGGGCTTGAGCGAGGCGATGACCTACGCGTTCGTGTCGCCCGAGGAGCTCGAGCGCGTGGGCGCGCCCCAGGCCACAGTGCGCCTGCGCAACCCGCTCACTGAGGACCGCACGGTCATGCGAACCTCGTTGCTCCCCGGACTCCTGCAGGCGATCGCCAGAGCCAGGCGCCATGGCGAACGCTCCGCACGCCTCTTCGCCATCGGCTCGCTGTTCCTCCCCGGCGCCCCGGGCTCGCGCCTTCCCGAGGAGCGCCCGACCTTCGCGGCCGTTTGCACCGGAGCTCGCGAGATCCACCTCGGACGCCCCGAAGACACCGACGTGTTCGACGCCAAGGGGCTCGCAGTCGAGATGGCGAAGCGCGTCACCGGACACGCCGACGTCACCGTCGAACCCCTGGCTTCCCAGGACCTTCCACGCTCCCTGCACCCCCGCGCTGCGGCACGCATCCTCATCGGCGCAACTCCGGTCGGTCAGTTCGGAATCCTCCACCCCGACGTCGTGGACGCGTTGGACCTCGCCCCGGCAACGGCCATCGTGGAGCTCGACCTCGCCGCGCTCCGCAGCATCGGAACCCTCTCCCCGAAGTACCGCCCCATCCCCAGACTCCCTGCCGCCTCGCGCGACATCGCAGTCGTCGTCCACGACGACACCAGCGCTGGCGAGGTGCTGAGCGTCGTGCGCAGCGCCGCAGGCGACCTGTGCGAGTCGGTCGAGCTGTTCGACGTCTTCCGCGGCCAGGGCATCGCCGAGGATCACCGTTCGCTGGCCTTCCACGTGATCTACCGCGATCCCAAGGCCGCTTCGGACCCCGACAACGCTCGCACGCTCACCGACGAGGAGGTCGATCGCAGGCACGCGGAGGTCGTCAAGAACGCCCGCGAGCGCCTCGGCGCCCGCCTGCGTGGATGATCGCCCGATGACCCGTGCAGACACCTCCTCGCGCGACAGCGAGCCCTCCACTGCGCAGGAGCCGGCCGCGCATCCCCTTCTCGGCCGCAGCCTGTTCGCCTTCGAAACCACGCCGCGCAGGAAACGCCGTCCGCGCTCCATCATCCTGCTCGGCTTGATGTCCGTCGTCGTCGTCCCCGTCTCTCTCACCTGGGTCCCGGGAACCGTCGGAACGGTCATCGCCGTGCTCGCCGGTCTCGTCGCGCTCACCTGCTATCTGCTCTCCGGCTCCGGCAAGCGCCCCCCTTCCCTGCGCATCGAGGTCTTCGAGCGCGGCGTCGCGGCCTCCCAGGCCGACGCAAGCCGGGCCTTGCTCTGGAACCAGATCGTCGATGTCTCCTGTCACCGCATCGTCCTGCCCAACGGACGCACCAACACCGCCATCGTGTTCGAAGTCGTCGGAGAGCCCCCGTTGCTCGTGATGGTCGGGCCCCCCTCGGGCCCCTCGGACCGCTGCCTCGGACTCATCGAGGCCTTGTCCACCGCGTGGCTCGAGGTCTGGGCACGAAGAGCCCGCGTGCTGCTCGACATCGGCCGCGAGGTCACGGTCGGCAATGTATGCCTCTCCAGGACCGGTGTCCGCCTGGGCGATCGCCTTCTCGAATGGGGCGACTTGCACGACATCGACCACGGCGACGCCCAAGACCGCCTCGTCGTCGGCTCCACGCCTGTCGCCGTCGAGTGTTCCGAATCGAGCGCCGAGTTCCCCTCGGCGGCCCGCCGTGTCCTGGCGATCGCCAAGTCCCCGCCCACCCCGCCCCTGCTCCCGCAATCCTGAGCCCCCTCGTCTCCATCGTCGGAAAATGGCAACATGACCTGTTGCTTGCTTTGATTGCGCCGTGCCCGGGACGACTCCGATGAAGCTTCCTCCGCCACACCTCGTTGGCTTTCGCGCCGTCGGTGCCGCGATCGCCGCATGCGTGGCGCTCGCCCACTGCGGCTCCACTTCCGAGGTCACGAACGGATCGTCTTCCACCGGCGGCCACGCAGACATCGACGCCAGCGGCCACGGAGGGTCAACCGACGCGGCGTGCACGGCCGGAGAGATCCTCTGCGATGGGACCTCGGCCATCGAATGCGGCTCCGACAAGCCCTCCCGGGACTGCTCCGGGATCGGCATGGTCTGCGCCCCCAAGCTCGGCTGCGTCACCTGCATCCCGTCCTCGACGTCGTGCGACCCGCAGACCGGCAACGCCATGTGGTGCCTCCCCGACGGCTCCTCCAGCATCGACTTCGAGTGCGATCCCCTGCAGGGAATGGCCTGCGAAACATCCACAGATGGCGCTCGCTCCAAGTGTGTCGGCTCCTGCTCCCCGTCGGTCCTCGGACGCACTCACGTCGGCTGCGACTTCCGCCCCACTGTCACCGCGAACACCGTCTGGAGCCAGTGGTTCCCCTTCGGTCTGATCGTCACCGGCCAGTCCGACGACGACGCCGAAGTCCTCATCACTCGCGGAGAACAGACCGTCGTCAGCCGGACGGTGAAGAAGGGTTCCTTCGAGCGCATCGAGCTCCCCTGGGTGCAGGAGCTGAAGGGGACCGACGCGGATCCCAAGGGCGCCGTCGTGCCCCCGCACAAGGGCGTCCTCGTCAAGGCTGGGGCCTACCGCCTCCGCTCCAGCCGCCCCGTGTCCGTCATGCAGTTCAGCACTCTCGCCGCCGAGAACCCTCAAGGCGTCGGACAGGGCTGCCCCGACCCGACCAAGCTCGATCGTTGCCTGTCGCTTTCGAACGACGCCTCCCTGCTGCTTCCCGCAACCTCGCTGTCCGCGCGCTACGCGCTCGGCGGTTGGCACGCGTGGCACGCCGACACCCAGCCTCCGCTCGAAATGGGTGACTTCGTGACCGTGACCGCGACGCGCCCCGGCACCCGGGTCGAGCTCCTGGCCGGGCCCAGGACCACTTCTCTCGCGGGCCCCGCGATGCAGCCCCTCCTGCCCGGCGACTCACACGTCTTCGACCTCGATGACGGCGACGTCCTGCAGCTCTTCACCGACGGCTCGTCGAGCGCCAACCAGTGGGCCGGGTCGTGGATCGAAGCCGACAAGCCCGTCCAGGTGCTGACCGGCGCGCCATGCGTCAACATCCCGAACGACACCGCAGCCTGCGACCACATCGAGGAGACCGCCACGCCGGCCGACGCCCTGGGCCGCGACTACCTGCTAGCGGCGCCCAGCACGCCGAATGGTAACACGCGCAGGATCGTGCGGATCCACTCCATCGAAGACACCACGTCGCTCACGTTCGAACCTCCCAGCGTGCATGCGACGGTCACGCTGGCCGCGGGTGAGACCCTCGATGTGGATTCCAAGCTCGACTTCGAGGTCTCGTCCGCGAAGGTGTTCGGTGTGACGCAGTACATGGTCGGACGCGGAGGAGGAGCTCTCCCCTACGACGGCGCCGGGGTCGGCGACGGCGATCCGAGCCAGTCGGTTTCCATCGCCCGAAGCCGATACCTCGAGAAGTACGCCTTTGCGACCCCGCTGGGCTTCGACGACATCGCCATCAACGTGATCGCGCCGACGGGTTCGGCGGTCCGTCTCGATGATGCCCCGCTCGATCCTCAGGACTTCTCCGCCATCGGCAGCAGCGGATTCAGCGTCGCGCGAATCGCCCTGGAGCCGGGGAAACGCTACACGCTCATCGGCGATCAGCCGTTCTCTGCTCAGCTCTATGGCTATGGAGCATTCACGAGCTTCATGGCGCCCGTGGGGATGGATCTGCGTTCGGCCGGAATGCGCTGACCCGACGGAGTCTTCTCTCGCTGCAGGACTGTTGGCGCGCAAAAAAAAGGAGCGCGAAGGACCGGAGGGGGGAGGGGCAGGTCCTTCGCGCTCGACAGAACACCGCTCTTCATGAGAGCGGGGAAAAGGGGAGCGCAAAGGGCCGGAGGGGGGAGGACGGCAAACTCTTCGCGCTCGATAGAACACCGCTCTTCACGAGAGCGGAAAAAAAGAGAGCGCGAGGGCCGGAGGGGGAGGGGAGGCCCCTCGCGCTCGACAGAACCGCCGCGCGTCGCTGGAGGGGGATCGGGGGGGAGGTTCCTAGCTCCGCGCGGTTCTGACTCTGCAGTGTGCACGAGCTAGGCCAACGGTCCGATCGCGCCAATCCCGCAAATATGAGGGTGGATGAGCGAGACTCCGTTGCACGGCTGCAACGCTACCCGAACACCGGTGCAATGATGTCAGCGGAGAAGGATCGGACTTCAACTCCGAGCGTGGGAGTCGGCGCGCGCGACCAGCCTTCGGGCATCTCCCGGAACGTGATCGGCCCGGGCACAGGACGCACGAAGCGGCACACCTTGCAACCCAGGCTCTTGCCCTCGTCCCGCGGTCTCCGCGACGTCGTGTACCAGAACAAGGCTTGCCCGCCTGCGTCCGAGCACGCCGTAAGACACGCGCCGCAACCCACGCACCGAGCGAGATTGTAGGCGGAATTCCCCTGTCCGCGGAGGTCGAAAGCGTCGATCTCGTGAAGGTCTTGCAACGCCCTGCCCACGAGCTCCGAGCCCCTCTGGATGCCGCGCATCGCCACGGAGTCGGAGAGCCCTTCGATCATGCCGGCCACGATGCCGTAGCCGTAGTGGATCACTCCCGTCGTCACCTGCACCGTGCTCGCTCCCACAGGCAGGTACTCCAACGCATTGACCCACGTCTCGATACCGCCGATGCCCGAGAGCGGCAGACCAGGCGGCTCCTCGAGCGTGAGCTCCGCGGTGAAGCGTAACCCGATCGGCTGCACTGCAGGGCGCAAAATGCCGCTGATCGCCCCTTTGCCGAACACCCCCAGGGTGGGAACCCAGGTGTCCGGGTCGATGCCCGCGAGGCCCCGCACCGTGTTGATCGCCGAGATACCGTTGGCGCCACCGCTCTTCGCGTGCATCGCGGGCACGCTCGTGTCCGTGATGCTCGGCGTCATCTTCGCAACGAGAGGCAGCGTCGTCACCGAGCGGACCGTCTCGGCGTAGCGCCGCACGGACTCGTGCACCTGCCCGACCTTCGCCCCCGCCCACCCGGTCTGGAACGCGCGCGACACCATGTCGGCGCTGTTGGAGACGGGCGGCGACGACAACAACCCGTAGAAGTCGATCGAGAGCCCACACCGCTCGCCGTCATGCGATCCCCCTTCCCGGCAGGCAGCTCTCGGTCTCTGCGGCAGCCTTCTTTCCATTGCGGATCGCCGCGAGCACCAGGGACGGTCCTGCAACGATGTCGCTGCCGGCAAACAGACCCGGCGCCGAAGTCATGCCATTGTCGTCCACCAACACCTGTCCGCTCCTGCCGACGCCGACCGCGGGATACGACAGCGCCAATGTTCAAGTTGCGGACCCCTTCGGCACCCGACTCGTCCGCCGTACCACGCGGTTCGGGGTCGGCATTGCATCCGTGCCCGCATCCGCTTTCACCCATGCACGAGGAGCAGCTTCGCCGGCTCCAATATGCGCGAAAACCACGGACAAACGGCGTTGGCCCGTCGCCTGCAAACGGGTAAGGCCAGAACCGCGCGGGGCTGTGAATCCCCCCCCCCCGTCCCAGCACCGCGCGGCCCCTCTATCGCACGCGAAGAGCTGCCCCCCCCCTCCTGCTCTTCGCGTGCTCCTTTTTGTGCTCCGTGCTCCCGTGCCGACCGCCGCTTGTGCTCGCCGCGCACAGGGCAGTATTTTGGACTGTCCGCGTAGACTGCCCTCAGGAGGTCCCATGTCCCGATACGCTTTGAGTCTGCTGGGCGCCGCTGTGTTGGTTCCGGTCATCGCCGCCGGCTGCGAGGTCCGCAACTCGCAACAGCAACCCCAGACCTACCAGCAGCAACCCCCCCCGCCCGGCTACGTCCAGCAGCAGCCGCCGCAGGTGGGGCAACCGCAGGTCGGTCAGCCTCAGCAACCGGTCCCGGCGCAACCGCCGGCGACCGCCATGCAGCAGCCGCCGCGCCCGCAGACACCGCCAGTCGGCACGCAAACCGCGCAGCCAGGAGGGGCGTTCCAGATTCCCACCGCAATCCCCACCAGCATCCCGACGGCGATCCCTTCGGGAATGGCGATCCCCACAGCCATCCCGGGGTTCCCGCCCGCCAACTGACCCACGCCCTCTGCACTCCGACACGCGGCCGTCAACCTGTGGAACGTGCTCGCATTGCGCGACCAGAGCGACTAGGCTCGGCGTCCCGCGAGGTGACAATGCACGTACGTCGAATCAACATGGGTGCCGCGATCGTCGCGAGCGGCTTGGGAATCGCAGCTCTGTTCGGAACCGCCGGGCAAGCCGAGGCGCAGGTTCGAGCAGGTGTCGAAGCCGGCATGGCCTATCGCTCCAGCACTCCGAAGCTGGACCCGGGTCTCGCGGCAGGCGCTCATGCGGAGTTCAAGATCATCCCGATGCTCTCCATCGGACCCTACTACCTCTGGTCTTCGCTCAACCCGTCCGATGCTTCGGCGATGGCAGCCAACGCGGTCCTGCACTCCTGGGGCGGACGCATCCGGTTCACGCTGCCCTTGCCCGACTCCTCGTTCCGCCCGTTCGCCTATGCCGGTCTCGGCAGGACGGGAATCCACTACCCCGGAGAGTTCGGCGCGGGGAACGCGTACGAGTCCGGACCGCTCGCTGCCGACCTGACCAGCCGCAGCGGTTGGTTCCTCGAGGTACCCATCGGCCTCGGCCTCGGCTATCAGGTTCAGCGCGCCGTCCAGCTTTCGGCAGACTTCGCCCTGCGGCCGGGTTTCAACTTCAAGGGCGACGCGTTCGAAGGCGAGAAGGCCTACGACCGGCCCAAGATGGGCTTGAGCCTCCTGCTCGGCGCCGCCGTCGACATCTGATCCGTGCCCGCGCCCCCCATGTCCCATCGCCCTTCGAATGACGCCGCGCTGCGCACCGTGCGTCGGGGTGTCTCCTCGACACTGCTCGCGATCGCGCTGTGCGCATGCGCCTCTCCCGCCTCGGCCGACCCGATGGCCGAGGTCGGCGTCTCGGCGGGACTGGTGCTGCGCGACGAGCAGTCCGCGGCGAAGAAGAACCCGTCGGGTATCACCTACGGGCCCGGGTTCGGCCAACTGGTCGACGCGAAGATCCGCCTGCACCGATACCTGCGCTTCGGCGTCTACTACCAGCGCTCGTACCACGAGGCGCGGATTCCCATGGAGGTGCTGGGGCCTGCCGGGACGAGCTACGACCTCGACAGCCTGCTGACGTTCTCGCTGGGCGCGCGGCTGGAGCCGACGATTTCCTTGTCGGATCGATTCCGCGTGGCGGCGATCATCGGTGCGGGCTGGGGACGCGTGACCTCCCAGAAGATGAGGGTCACGACCCCCGACCGATCGTTCACGGTCTACGAACGCGAAGGAGTGGGTGTCGAGATCCCCATGGGGCTCGCGGCTTCCTTCGACATCATCCCGGATTGGCTGGCGATCACCGCGTCGATGGTCATCGCTCCCCACCTCGCGCAGACCGGCAACCTCTTCGAGAACGCCCAGTTCGTCGACTCCAACGGGAAGATGCAGTACGCGCTCTCCTTCCCCAACTTCGCCCCGACCTTCACCCAGATGATCGGGTTGACGCTCCTGCGCTAGCGCCCCGCGGCGCCTCCTCCAACTCCTCGCCGTCGAACCAGCGCTGCGCCCTCGCAAGCCACGCATCCATGTCGCGGCTGAACCAGTGCCCTACGTCGCCCATGCCAAGGTAGGCGGCTCGGACGCCTCTTCGCTTCAGCCGCGCGGCGACGCCGACCATGTGCCACTTCATCATGTCGCGATCGCCGGAGGCCAGCAGGACGTTCCGTATCCCGGACTGTTTGAGCAGCTCCGCGTCAGGCTCTATCTTGGCTCCGATGAGCAGCACGTTCTTCCACGGCCCACGGCTCCTGTGTGCGACGTCGACCGCCACGAAGGAGCCGAGAGAGAAGCCCACGAGCGTGGGAGAGGTCGTGTCCACCCCCGCTCCGAGCTCACGCTCGAGCCGCGCCAACGCGGACTGCACCGTGGCGAGTCGAACCCGCGGATCGCCCGACCAGATGTGACCACCGCCGTCGCAGGCCAGGTTCGCCCGCGGGCAAGCAATCCATGCTCCCGAAGTGCTTCGTTGCACGAACGATGGACACTCGTTCTGCGGCGCATCGCACATGCCGTGAAGGAAGAGCATCAGCGGCGCCCGTCCCCCCTGCTTCGATGGCGGATAGGCCAGGATCGGGACGTCGGTTCGCTCTGCACCCTCGAACCACAGGGGATCGCGGGGATGCGGAGGTGCCTCGGTGGCCGGCTCGGCGCTGGCCGATGCGACAGCTCGTGTCGTGGCATCCCCGCCGATCGATGCGGAGGTCGTCGCAGCCCCAAGGGGCTCGGGTGCGGCGGCCGGTTCGGCTGCGACCGCCGGCCCGGCGGTGGCTCGCATGACGGCGACACCGCATGCGACAACGATCGTGAGATGCAGGGGGAGGTACTTGCGCGCGTGGCGCGCCACGGCTCCGATCGCCATGGTGGACTCCTTGCAGCTCGCGCGGAGCGAGCTGTGGTTCGGGCGACGCTCCCGCAGGCGCCCCGTTTGGCGTCTCGCAACGTCGCGTTCCGATCATTCCATCGCGGCGCACCTCGCGACCGTGACAGAGCAGCGCCCCCGAGCGTCATCCCGACGCGAGCGGGGATCCGCGCATCGTCGGTTCCGCAGCCCCTCGCTTTCCGATGCCGTGCGCCGAACCGAGCGTCAGCTACCTGCGCAGCAGCAGGCGCGCGACGCGGTCATCTAGCGCCAGAGCGTGAGCTGACGGGTCCTACCCTCGAGCAAGGCATGAATCGTTTCCTGGAGCTCGTGGCGATCGAAGAGGTTCTGCACGTAGTCGAGCCGATCGGTGTCGATGACCAGCGCAGGGGACTGTCGATAGGACTGGAACCACTCGTCGTAGAGCTGGTCGAGAGCCTTGAGATACGACGCCGGCACGCCCTGCTCGAAGGCGCGTCCGCGATGCCGGATGCGCTTCATCAGCTCCTTGACCGGGCACCGCAAGTAGATGAGCAGATCCGGCGGTCGCAGCTCGTCGCGCAGGCTCGAGTACAGCTCGCAGTAGGTCTTCCAATCCCGATCGTCGATGTACCCCTGACGGTGCAGGTGCAGCGCGAAGATCTCCGCGTCCTCGTAGATCGTGCGGTCCTGGATGACGTCGTGATCCTCCCGCTCCATCTGTCGATGAAGGCGGAACTTACGGATCAGGAAGAAGACCTGCGAGCGAAATGCGTAGCCGGGCATGTCGCCGTAGAAGTCGGCGAGGTACGGGTTCTCGTCGTTGGGCTCGAAGAAGGGCACGAGGGCGAAGTGCTGGCGCAGCCACTCCACCAGGCTCGACTTGCCCGCCCCGATGTTCCCGGCCACCGCCACGATGCGTCCCGGCCCTTTGCGTTCCATGCGCACCCGATTCCCATCGCTCGCAGATCCCTGGACCGGCATCAAGCCCCAGAACGTCGAATCGCGCTGTGCATCCGTCGCTCCATCGCGCCCCCAATCGGCCGGCGCGGACGTCGCCCCGCCCACAACGCCGTCCCCCGGGTCGATTTGCTCCTGCCAACACGCTGCACTCGCATCACGTCGCTTGCGCCCCTCCCCGGCCCCCTTGTCGCCGCCCGCGACCGACCTAGCTGCCTGTGCGTATAATGTCTCTCGTGATGCCGTCTCGACGCTCCATGCTCGGCTTGCTCGCCGCCGCCCTCGCGCCGGCCTGCTCGCGGCGCAGGAGCACCGGCACCTCGAGCGCGTTGCCCCCGTCGTCCTCCGGAACCATACCTCCCAGCATGGCTACCCCGAAAAAGCCCTTCGGTCCCACTGTCGCCGGAGCCTTCTACCCGGCCAACCCTTCGACGCTCGACAGCATGGTCCGTCAGTTGCTCGCCGACGGTTCGGGCGGGGCGCGGGGCGTGCCCACCGACAGGCGCGTGTTCGGGATAATCGCTCCCCACGCGGGGTACGTGTACTCGGGGCCGGTAGCCGGGTGGGCGTATGGCGCGCTGTCCCCGGCCGTGCACACGGTCTTCGCACTCGGCCCCAACCACCGCGCTCGCGCCCAGCGACCGTGCACCCTGCGCGCGGACGCCTACCGCACGCCCATCGGAGACATCGCCATGCCCCTCGAGCTCATCGACCGGCTCGTCGATGAGAGCGGCGGGCTGATCGAGGTGAAGCCGAACGTGTTCGAGCCCGAACACAGCCTGGATGTGCAGATGCCCTTCCTGCTGCGAGCGCTGCCCAATGCGCGGGTGGTGCCCATCATCGTTCCGTACATGCCGAAGGCTCAGCTCACGGCGCTCGCGGGCATCCTGCACAAGCACATCGCGAGCGATCCGGGTGCTGCGCTCGTGGCTTCGTCGGATCTGTCGCACTTCCTCGCGTACGAGACGGCGCGACGCATCGACGATCAGATCCTCTCCGAGATCGAACGCAACTCGGTCGACTCGCTGATCGAGCACCACGACGACAGGGCGGGTCCGTGCGGAGTTGCGTCCATCGTGGTCGCGCTCGATCTGCTGCACCGGCACGCGGGCGCGGGCGTCACGCGGCTGCGCTACCAGAACAGCGGTGACACGGCGGGGGACCGGGGGCGCGTGGTAGGCTACGGCGCGATAGCGCTCACGGTGCCGGCGGCGTAGAGAGGGCGCGTACAGGGGCGTCGCGGGGCGGGGGCATCGGGGCTCCTGCGAGCGTGCGCACTCGGCGACTCAGAAGACGCCGATCACGCCGAGGCCGATGCCCTGTTGCCCGACGGGCATGGGACGCGGGAGGTAGAAGAGGTTGCCCGGCGTTCCGGGAGTCAGCGGGGTCTCGGTCGGTTGCGGGGCCGGGGTCTTCTTGCGAGGCTGGCCCGGAGCAGGCGACACGGCCTTGTCCGGAGTCGTCGTGAGAAACAGGCCTTCCAGCGCGATCGCGAGCCCCCCCGCCTGACCGAGCCCGTCGATCACCTCGAGCACGCCGCGGGCCACGAGCCAGAGGGTGCTGCAGTCGGGATCGCTCGCGGAGCACTTGTCGTTGGCAAGGGCCATCCACGGACCGACGATGGGATAGCGGAGCTCCTTCATCCCGGGCGAGTCGGGCCACGCATAGGAGAAGGGCTGTGCGAGTCCGTAGAAGGCAGCGGTAGCGCCGAGTCCGCCGGCGATCACCTTCCACTGCGCGGACGCTGGCGGCTTGCCTTCGTCGACAATGTACTCGCGCACAGGCGCGCCATCTTGCGCGTTCGACGCGCCGGCGAACGAACACACGGCTGCCGCGACAACGACGGCGATCGGGTAACGGTTGTGACTTGCCACGCCCGGTCTTTCGCGCGTCCTGGTCGCTGAGGCAAGACCGAACCGCATGTACGCGGCGGGCTCGCCGCCGCGGCCTGTTTCACGCTTGGTTCCATCTGCCGACCGGTGTAGCCCTGGTTCGATGACTCCGGCCCGTCCCCTCGCCTTCGTCACCGCGGCCTCGGTCTCTGCGTCGCTCCTGCTCGCGCTGCCTTCGGCCTCGCAAACACCGTCGTCCAGCACGCAGCCCGCACGGTCCTACGCAACCGTCACCCGCGGGCTCGACAAGTTCGCCGCCACTATCGCGAAGTACGGCGGCAAGCTCGGCGTGAGCATGATCGAGGTCGACTCCGGTCAGACCATCGCGGCCACAGGCGAGCACGATGCCTTGAATCCGGCGTCCAACATGAAGCTGCTCACCGCGGCCGCCGCGCTCGCGCAGCTCAGCGGGACCTGGCAGTACCGCACCGCCCTGTACGGCAAGCGCAACGGCGCCACCGTCGACGAGCTCGTGCTCCGCGGACAGGGTGACCCGTCGCTCGAAACCGTCGACCTTATGGAAATGGTCTCGCGGCTTCGCGCCTCGGGCGTGCGCAAGATCCAGGGGGACATCGTCGTCGATCAGAGCTTCTTCGACGATCAGTGGACGCCCCCGGGTTTCGAGCAGCAGCCCAACGAATGGGCGTACTTCCGGGCCCCCGTGAGCGCCGTCGCGCTCGAGCGCAACGCCGTCACCATGAACGTCCACCCCACGGTGGCCGATCAGCCCGCGGCCGTGTCGTTCATTCCGCCGGGGCTCGTGGACGTTGCGGGCTCGGTGAAGACCTCGGACGGCGGCGCCCAGACTGTGACGCTCACGCTCGTGCCGAACGGTGCGCGCCTGACGGCGCGGCTCGGCGGGACGATCCCGCAGGATGCCAGGACGCTCAGCACGCCGCGTCGCATCGACAACCCGTCGCTCGCCCCAGGGTTTGCGCTGCGCGCGATCCTCGCGGAGCAGGGCATCGCGGTGGGAGGGAGCGTGAAGGCAGGCGGCGACAAGGCTCGCGACGTGCTCGTGCAGCACCGATCGCGTCCGATGAGCGAGCTGCTCCACGAGCTCGGCAAGCACAGCGACAACTTCTACGCCGAGATGGTGTTCAAGTCGTTGGCGGCGAAGAAGAAGAGCCGGGGGCTGTCGGCAGGGGACGGCGCGGCGGCGGTGATCGAGTATCTGAAGTCGGTCGACGCCTATGAGGAAGGCACAGTGATCAAGAACGGCTCGGGGCTGTTCGACACCAACCGCGTGACCGCGAGCGCGTTGACGAAGGTGCTGCGCGCCGCGTGGCACGACCCCGCGAGCTCGTCAGAGTACGTGTCGCACCTCGCCATCGGAGGCGTTGACGGGACGCTGCACGGGCGCTTCACCGGGACGAAGAAGCAGCGGTTGGTGAGAGCGAAGACCGGCACGCTCAACGATGTGGCGGCGTTGTCGGGCTATGTGTTGTCGCCGGGCGGGCGGGCGCCGGTTGCGTTCTCGGTCCTGATCAACGGCGTAGCGGGGAAGGTCACGGGGGCGCGAGCGGCGATGGACAAGTGCGTGGGGACGCTGGTCCGGAGCGTGGCGCGCGCGAAGCTTCCGGGTGTGTTGCCTGCAGCGGACGACGAGGAGTGAGCGGGGGGAGGCGAGGGAGAGGACGCGGCGGGGGGCGGGGGATCAGTAGTCGCGCATCTGCTTGCGGATCTTGCCGAGGGCCTGCTCCTGCAGCTGACGGATTCGCTCGCGCGACAGGTTGTACTTGTCGCCGATCTCCTTGAGCGTCAGCTCGTTCTCGTCGTCGAGACCAAAGCGCCAGCGGATGATCCGCGACTCGATCGGCGTGAGCGTCGTGAGCAGTCTGCGGACCTCTGCGGCCCACTTCTGGTTCGCGAGGTGATCATAGGGCGAGGTGGGGTCATCCTCCTGCAGGAAGTCGATGAACTTGCGCCCGTCCTCATCGCCGACGGGGCGATCGAGGGAGAAGGGGGTCTCGGCATAGAAATCCTTGACCTTGTCGAGCTTCTCGCGCGGGATGCCGGTCTCCTTCTCGAGCTCGTCGAGGGTGGGCTCGCGCCCGGTGCGTGCGATGACAGCCTGGGTGGCGCGCGCGACACGGTTGTGGGTGTCGAGCATGTGGACCGGGATGCGCACCGCGCGGCCCTTGTCGGCGAGGGCACGGCTGATGGCGTGTCGAATCCACCAGGAGGCGTAGGTGGAGAAGCGATAGCCGCGGTTGTGGTCGAAGCGCTCGACGGCCTTCATCAGGCCGATGTTGCCTTCCTGGATGAGGTCGATGAGGGGCATGCGACCGCGGTTGTAGCGGCGTGCGATGGAGACCACGAGGCGGAGGTTGGCCTTGACGAAGACGCTCTTGGTCCAGAGCTGGGTGTCGTAGGCCTTCTGGATGCGATCGAGGTAGCGGTCGTACTCGGAGCATCGGCCGAGGGCAGCCTCGTTGGTGGCCTCGTCGGCGTTCTCGCGAGGATCGGCGAGGCAACGAGCGAGATCGACGCAGCGCTGCACCCAGACGCGGTCGGAGTCGGGGAGGCGGACGGCAGCGGCGAGCTTGGAGCACTGCGCGACGTACTTGCGCTCCTGGTCGGGAGAGAAGCGGAGGTTCTTCTGCCAGGCCTTGATGAGCTTGCGGATCTCGGGGAGCGCAGACATGTCGATCTCGTCGCGCTCGGGGAAGCGTTCGACTTCCTCTTCGAGGGCGGTGAGAGCGAACTCCGCGGCGGGCACGTAGGAGAGGATCGCGTTCCAGTAGGCGATCTCGGCCTGCTCGACCGACTTGGCAGCGCGGACCTCGTCGTCGGGGCCCATCACCGGATGCGCAGCCATCTCGCGGAAGTATCGGGCGAGGACCGAGTCGCCGCCGTTGTCGTCGATCTTGACCTGCGCAACGTCGGTCTCAGGCGCCGGAGGGATGAAGGAGTCGAAGGCAGCCGGCGGAGGGAGCTCGGCCTCGAGGTCGGCGACCTCCACGAACTCCGCGGGCTCGGCGGCCTTGGGATCGTAGGCAGCGATCCGCACCGACGTGTCTTCATCTGCGAGGTCGTCGCCGATGGCCGGGAGCGGAGGGATGCCGGAACGGGGGGCTTCGCGGACGACCGCGCGGGTCGAAGCGACCTGGGGGCGTTCTGAGTCGCAGGACTCGTTCTTGATCAGACGGCGAGCACTCGATGACCTCATCTCACACCTGTCCTGCTTCCAACTCGTTCATGGGTGCTGTTCCCTCGCGTGGCGGGCTCGTCCGGGTCTGCGGAGTCACGGCTTGGATGGTGGACGCCCTGTCTGAATCGCTCCCGCGGGGTTGCACTCGTGCAATCTTGGACCGCTCTTACGCTCTGGAATTTGGGCGTTGCGGCCTCGACGGCTGGGAGAGTCTGCAAGCCGTATGCCCCGGGAGTCGTGAGGGGCGCCGACCCTGCCACAAAAACGGCCACCGGTCGAATTCGCTGTGTCGCAAAGTCAAGTCCTTTCCACCACAACCGGCCTGGGCTACAGCCACCACGTCGTTCACCCTGCCTGGGGTGTGACTTCCATGTCTTACCCCGCCAACCCTCCGCGTATTCCCCGCCCTCGCCCTCTGTCGCTGACCGGTGCGGTCGGCGCAACCCTGCGCAGATCCCCCGGACTCGCCGTCCTGTTCCTCAGCGCTGGCGCCGGGCACGCCCTGTCCCACGGCGCGGTGGCCTGGTGTGCCGCGTTGCTCGGCCGATCGATCGCCGCCGGAGCCCCTGAGTCCGCCGGTTTCGGAGCCCTTTCCCCCCTGCAGATCGCCTTGGTTGGCGTGGCGGCCGTGTTGCTCAAGGCGCTCACCGGCACCCTCGCAACTCTTTCGCAGTGCCGGCTCGCCGCGCAGACTGCGCTCTCAATGCAGGGACTCGCGGTCGAGGCCGTCCTCGAACGCGGGCTGCTGGCGCGATCCCCGGTGGCCACCGCCCGCCTCGTGTCTCGGGTGCGGGAAATCGAGCGCGCGGTGCAGGACGGCGTGTTCACACAGATGCGCTCTGCGGCGCAACTCGTGCCGATCGCGATCGCACTCTGGCTCCTCGAGCCCACCTTGGCCCTGGTGGCGGCGGCCATGCTCGCCCCCTTCGCGTTCGCCCTCGGTTGGGCGCGCAAACACTTGCGCAGGACGCACGCGGAGTGGATGCAGGCAGCCGACGCGCTGCACGCGGAGCTCGACGATCTCGTTCGGCATGCAGAGCTTTGGCGCACGTACGGCACGGGACGACACATCACGCAGGTGGTGGACGAGTTGGGACACCGAGCGGCCCGGGCACGCACGCGTTCCGATACGCTCTCCACAGCGCTCTCCTCGCTGAATGAAGTGCTTGCGGCGCTGGCCCTGGTGCTCGCCATCTTCACGACAACCCGGTGGTTTCCCGGCGCAGCTCCCAACCTCGTCGCGTTCGCCGCCGTGTTCTTCATGGCCTACCGCCCACTGCGCGACCTGGGCGACGCCCGCGCTGTGCTGGTGCGTGGGCAGGAAGCCACACGCGCTCTCGAGGAAATCGCTCGCACCCTGCCGTCCGAGCCCCCCTCCTCCCCTGCCCCGTCGCAGCTCGCCCCCCCCCACGATTCCCCTGCGGAGCTGCAAAAGCTCGTCGTGCAGGAGCTCCGGGTCGAAGGGCGCCTCTCTCCGGTTAGTTTCCAGGTGAATCCAGGGGCTTTCGTCGTTGTCGCGGGACCGACAGGTGCCGGAAAGACCACGCTTCTTCGGTCGCTGCTCGGTCTGGAACCCGACGCGGAAGGTTCGATCACCTTCGGCGCGCGGTCCCTCGAGGGGGTTGCGGTCGGCCCGACCGCCCGGCCCTTCGCCTGGGTTCCCCAGGACGCACCGGTCATAAGCGGATCCCTGGACGACAACTTTCGTGTAGCGGGAGCGGATCAGGTGAGCGGAATGGCCGGTCTTGCGCTCCTCGGGGCTTCAGATCTGACGGAAGCGATTGCAGACGTGAAAGTTGGTGCTATGGGGCGCGATCTGTCGGGTGGCGAACGCAGGTGGATCGCCCTGGCGAGAGCGCTGGCGACGCGACTTCCGGTGTTGCTGCTCGACGAGCCGACGGTGGGGCTGGATCCGATCGCGAAGGGCCGGGTGATTGACGCGCTCGTTCGCTTGCGCGGCAAGCGTTCGATGGTGTGCGTCAGCCATGACCCCGACGTCCTCGCGGCGGCGGACTCGGTGGTCGGCGTGCCTGAGGTCTACAAGCCGCAGTCGGCCATGCGTACGTCGGTCAAGTAGCGGCGCGCCCGACGCTGCGCGGCGACGTTGGCAAGCCGCTGCTCGGGCAGGGGGTCGCCGGCGTCGAGCACCTCTTGCAGCAGACGCACGTAGCCCTGTTCGTCGTTGCGCAGGCAGTACCACGAGCGCGCGTAGAGCACCTGCGTGGAGAGGTACTTGCGATGGCCGAGTTGCATCGCGCGTTCGAAGTGGCGGCGCGAGGACTCGAGCGACGGTGCGGTTGCGGAGCGCGCGTACCAGGAGCCGAGGGCAGCGTGCGCGAGCCCGTAGTGCACACCTTCATCGAGCTCGATGACCCGCTCGATCAGCGCAACGCCGACCTGCGCACCGTCGGAGAGCGCCGGGATGTCGGGCGACATCGCGCTGCGTCCGAGCCACGCCCACCCCGTCCAGAGCAACGTTTCGGAATCCGAACCATCGAACGCACGCAGCCAGCTACGCAGCTGCTCCGGGTTCGCTCGCACGTGGTCGAAGTCCTGCGCCTTGTGCTCGAGAAGCTCGAGGCCGTAGAAGACGGCCCGCGTGTAGGCGCCGCGCGCGCGTGTCCGCGCGTCTTCGGCCACCTCGTCGTCGCCGAGATCCGTCGCAACCTCCCAGTCGTCCTCGACGAACCACCACCCCGCCTGGGACCAGCCACGAGTCAGCAGCGACAGCCCGGTGGGGCTCTCCGGCGCGACGCGGTGCATGCGCTCGTACTGGCCGAGTCCAGAGTAGAGCATGACACGACCGACTTCGTAGTCGTGCACGGTGTCGATCGCCGCATCGCCGCGGGCGAGAGTGGAGAACCGTCGCTCGCCGTGGGCGCAGGCCGAGATTGTGGCCGCGGTGACGACGGCGACACCCAGGGTCAGAAGGGATCCCCTCATGGGAGAAGGTTCTACCCTGCGCGAGGGAGAAGGTGAACAGGAGATGAGAGGCGGGGGATCGGAAACGGAGCGCGGGCTACCAGCGGTCCGACGCGTTGAGGATCTCGCAGACAGTGAGCATGCGCACGCCCGCGTCGTCGTCGGCGAGGAAGAGAGCGGCGCGGGCGATGTCGCCGAGATCGACGAGGCCTCTGAGGGCATCCTTGCGAGGCGCCGGCTCCTTGCTCTGGGCGTCGTGGAGCAGAAGCGTCGTGACGCGGGCGTCTCCGAGCCGCGCCATGGCGGCGCGCGCACGACTCGCGGCAGGGGTGTTTGACGCGGCGATGGAGCCAAGGGCATCCATGGAAGCCTTACCGTCCTTGGGATCCCGCGCGAGCTTCGAGAGCGCGGCGATGCGCACATCGGGATCCTTCGAGTCGGTCTCCTTCTGCACCGCCTTGCGCACCGCATCGTCGTCGAGCGGGGCGAGGGTGATGGCCAGCGCACGCTCCCTCGCGGTGCCCGTGTCGAACTGCTTCATGAGCGCGGACAGGCCGTAGCCGCGCGTGTCAGGAGCGAGGCGCACGAGGATTCCTCCGGCGATGATGGCCGGGAATCCCTTGCCGGTTTCTGCGACGGTGATGAGCTCACGCTTGCCGCCCGCTTCGAGCATCGAAGGCCAGGACCAGGCCGACACGATCTCCTGGCGCACGGGCTCCGGCGCTGAGAGATAGAGATCCTTGAGGCGCAATACGGTGTCCTCGGAGCCGTGCAGGCCCAGAGATCTCACGGAAGTCACGCGCACGAGCGAATCGGGATCGAGACGCGCGACCTCGAGCAGCGACGTCACGTCGGCGGGATCGGCGGCGTCCTCCGCGGCGCGCACGGCGCTGAGGCGGACGCGCTCGTCGGGATCGGCCATCGCGGCGCGGCGGAGCTTGCCCGACTCGATGTCCGTGAGGGTGCGGATCCCAACGGCACGCCACGCGGGGTCGGGGTCGGTGGCGCGATCGCTCCAGGCTTCGGGGTCGCCCTTGCCGACTTCGAGCAGCGCGAGAGCCGCGAGGGGGGCGGCGCTGTCGGTCCCTTCGGAGCGCTCACGCAGGGGCGTCTCCAGGTGACGTGCGCACATCCGGACCTGCTGGACGCGGCGAAGCGCCTCGGAGTCCTTGGCGGAGCGCAGCTCGTGTTCGGCGAGCTCGACGGCGATGTTGACGACGCCGGAGCGCGAGAGGCGGCCTGCGCGCAGGTCATCCTGCAGGGCGGTACGCAGGGCGGCGATGTCACCCGAGCGGGCGGGGCGGAGGGCCGAAGGACCCGCGCACGCGGCGAGGGCCAGCCCGAGAACGAAAGGAGCGAAGAGGGCGCGGAGATGCATGCGGGGTCAAGGTAGTCCGAACGGGGCGAGCATGGAACAGGGTCCACTTCCCGGCAGCAACGGGCTGGGATCGCCTGAGAATGCCGGAGCCCGACGCGGGCGGTGGCCGAAGGCTGCGCGGTCGGGGGGTTGGAGTTGCGCTGGGCGGCGCGGCCGAGGCCCCCACGGTGTGCTACAGGGGCCCGCATGCGCGCGCATGTGATCGCCAACCCGAGGGCCGGCCGGTTCACTTCGAGCCCTGCTGCGCTGGATCGGCTGCGGCGCGGGTGTGCGCCGCATGCGACGGTGCACGTGACGGGGACACTCGAGGAGCTGCGCAGAGCAGCGGGGCGGGTACGGGAGGAGCGCGCGGAGGTGGTCGCGTTGTGCGGCGGAGACGGCACGCACATGGCGTGCGTGAGCGCGTTGTCGCAGGAGTATGCGGACCAGCCTCTGCCGGCAATCGTGTTGGCGACCGGGGGGCACGCGAACACCGTGGCGCGCAACTGGTGTGCGAAGCCCGAGCCCCCCGAGGTCCAGGTACCTCGTGTTCTCGGCGCGTTGCACGGCGGGGCGCGGTTCACGCAGCGGCGACGCCCTACGCTGCGCGTGACGGACTCGACGGGCACAACACGCGTCGGGTTCATCTTCGGCGCGGGCCTGGTGGCAGCGTTCTTCGAGGAGTTCTACGCGCGAGGGGGAGGCGGATACGTCGAGGCGGGTCGGATGGTCGCGAGGATCCTCGGGGGCTCGTTCATGGGGGGCCGACTGGCGAAGCGCGTGCTGACGCCTGTGCCGATGCGGCTGACGATTGACGGCAACGCGCACCCGAGCGGAGCCTTCACGCTGGTTGCGTCGTCGGTGCTGCGCAACCTCGGCATGCACCTGATGGTGACGCATCGTGCGGGAGAGGATCCGCACCGTCCGCACCTGGTGGCGTCGACGCTGGACGTGCGGGAGAGCGGCAGGCAGTTCTGGAGGATCCTAGCGGGGAGAGGGCTGCTCGATCCGAAGGGACACGACGGGTTGGCGTCGCGCTTCGCGCTGCAGGGGGCAGGCGCCTACGTGCTTGACGGAGATCTGCTTCGCTCACGGGACGTGACGGTGGAGGCCGGTCCGGAGCTCGAGTTGGTCGAAGCTACCTGACTTCGGAGGCGCGGAGGGACACGATGGCGACGCCGCCGATTGTTCGTACAGCGACACGAAGTTGATCGTCGGGGGAGGCGGGCGTCCACAGGACCTCGCGACCATCGCCCTCGACCGCGCCGTCGGACTGCCACCGGATCGAGATCGACTCCGGGCCGCCGCAGAGGCTCACGCGGACGCGTTCGCCGGAGACAGCGCTTCGCAGGGTGATCTGAGGCGGGTCGTGCATGGGCAGGTCAGGGGAACGGGCGGAGCGCTTGGGAGAGGTGTCCTGCCAGTGATCGGACGGTGGCAACGCCTGCATGGGGTAATCGGGCGGCGGGGGATCGGCCCAGGCATCGACGCTGGCGTCTTCGGGCACGGGGTCGGCCCAGGCATCGACGCCGGCATCGGGGGGCAAGGGGTCGGGGCCGCCTTCGTAGCCGCCGTCGGGGGGCACGGGGTCATCGACGGTGTCGTAGCCGGAGTCTTCGGGGAGGGGGTCGGCGACCATCCAATCGGGTGCGGCGTCACCGGCATCGCTCTTGGCATCGACGCCGGAGTCCTCGGGGACGGGGTCGGCGACCTCGCCTCCATCGTCGGTCTTGCCGCCGCAGCCGACGGCTCCGAGCACGACGCCGGCGAGGGCGACGCTCTGGAGGGCCTGCTGGAGGCTGCGATTGGGTTTGCGGGGAGAGGGGGGCGCGGCGGACTGCTGCACGTACGCGGAAATCTCTTCGAACAGCTGGTCGACGGCGACGTGACGGACGCGGTCGAGGGCGGAGATCTTGAGGCCGAGGAGCGCGGTTTCGCGCTCGACGCGGTCGTAGTTCTGCAGGCCGCAGGTTTCGACGATACGGAGGGCCTCTTCGAGCAGATCGGCGGACTCGGAGGCGATGTTGCGGGTGAGCTCGGCAGCGCGACGAACGAGGTCATGGCGGCGACCGCCGCGTTCGTCGTGGAAGTGTTCGAGGAGTCTGGCGGTGTAGCCGAGGCCCATGTAGCGGTTTCCGACGCCCGAGGGGGCGAAGTTGCGCTCGCGGAAGGCGGCGGCGCAGACGCGGAAGAGCAGCTCGGCGTGGTCGTCGCGCAGGCGGTAATCCCATCCGAGGTAGCTGCCCGACAGGTTGCCGGATGCCTCGAGCTGACGGTGCAAGGGCGTGCTGTGGTAGGGCTCGGCGCGGCAGAAGTTGACGGGATGGTCGGCGTGCTCGCGGATGAAAGCGATATTGTCGCGGACGTCGTCGAGCGTGGTACCGGGCTCGAAGAGCAGCAGGTTGTAGCAAGCGAAGATCCCGGCGTCGCGGAGGGCGCGGAGGGCCTGGCGGATGTGAGGGTGCTGACGGCTGCGGTTGAGGTGAGCAGCACCGGAGGCGGAGGCGTTCTCGACGCCGACGTAGAGGCGGACGACGCCGAGGTCGCGCAACTCGCGTGCGAGCTCGGGAGTGACGCACTCGGGGCGGCACTTGCCGATGAATCCGACGCGGCCGACGCCGTAGTCATCGAGGAGGCGGCGGATCGCCCGGATGCGCACGAGGGAATCGGTCGGCCGAGGCAACAGGAAGTTGTCGTCGTGGAAGCAGAAGATCGCGCGACCGCCGTTGCGGTGGGCGAGCACGGCCATCTCCGCAGCGAGGTTCTCGGGGGAGCGCAACCGCAGGGTGCGTCCGCCGGCGTAGGAGCGTGCGGCGCGGTAGAAGGACGTGATGGAGCAGTAGCTGCAGGCGCCCCAGCAGCCGCGGGAACCCATGATGGGCAGGAAGGGGACGCCGGCGTGGCGCGTGGGGAGGCGGTAGCGCAGGGCGAGAGGGAGCCGGTCGAGGTCTTGCTCGAGGGGACGCACGGAGGTGGTGACGGGGCGTCGTTCGGAGTCGAGGATGGCGATGCCCGGGACATCGGAGAGCGGGGAGTGTTGGGCGATGGCGCGGGCGAGGTGGGTGACGGTGTGCTCGCCTTCGAACAGGACGACGGAATCGACGCCCCAGAGGTTACCGAGGACTTCGTTCCAGGCCATGGTGGGGAACTGGCCGCCGCAGGTGACGTGGCCGCGATAGCCTTCTGCGCGGAGGCGTCTTGCGAGGGAGAGGAAGTCGTGGGCGCGGTGTTGGAACTGCATGCTGAGGCCGATCAAGGGGGGCGCGAGGCGGAGGACCTCGGCGGCGATGGCGGGGGCTTCGGAGGGGCGGTTGAAGGGCAGGACGACGACCTCGTGGTTCTCGGAGGCGAGGACCGAAGCGATCATGGCGAGGCCGAGGTTCTCCTCGAAATCGGCACCGATCAGCACGACACGCATGGCGACCCCTTTCGCGAGCGGGAGATGGTTCAGTTGAACGCAAGCCGAAGCGGGTTGCAACGGGGGCTGGCGGAGCGGGCGGGGGGAGTCGGCGGGCGTGGTATCCCTTGACTCCCTGCGAGCGAGAGGTCATCGCATGGGGCCGCAGCCGACGTGGACGGTAGCGGTCAGGCAACTTCGATGGACCAGTTTTCAGCACATCTCGATCGCGGCTGGGACCTCGTGCAGCGGGGCGACACGCGTGGAGCGGAGGCATCGGCTCGTCGGGCGCTCGAGCTCGATCCGAAATCGCCGGAGGCCTACAACCTGCTCGGCTACGCGGCAGCGTTGGAGGGGGACTCGCTCGAGGCGATCCAGTCGTACAAGCAAGCGTTCACGCTCGACGACACGTACATGGAGGCGATGCTGAACGCGGCGGATCTGTACGTGCATCCGCTCGGGGAGTTCGACGAAGCGATCCGGTTGTGTGAGCAAGCGCTGGCGCTGGCGGAGACGGACGAGGAGACGATCGAGACGCTGCTGCTGATGTTCGACGCGATGCTGGGCAAGGGGGATGTGGAGGGGGCGCGGGCGGTGGTGGCGAGGCTTCCGGACGGGCCGTACGAGAACGCGAACCACTCGTTCCTGGTGGGGCGAGCGTGGTACGAGCTGGGTGAGCTTGAGCGCGCGCTGCCGATGCTGGACGAGGCGGCGCGTCGGGACCCGACGCAATCGGAGCACTGGTACTACCTGGGGCTCATTCGCGACGAGTCGGGGAATGCGAGGGGGGCGACGGAGGCGTTTCTGCGGGCTCGCGAGCTGGACTTGAGCGAGCCGATGCTTCCGTGGTCGCTCGGTCGCGAGCAGTTCGCGGCGTTGGTGAGGAAGGCGATCACGTCACTCGACCCCACGCTGCGGAAGTTCGTGAGCGAGGCGGAGGTGTACGTGAGCGAGGCGCCGGGGATCGAGCTGGTGGCGGACGGCGTCGATCCGCGTGCGCTGATCCTGCTCGACGGACTGGCGTCGATCGAGAATCCCGGTCCCCCTTGCGGCAGGGTGTTCATGTATCAGCGGAACATCGAGCGGGTGGTGGGGTGTCCCGATCGGCTCGACGAGGGGCTGTTGGAGGCGCTGGGGCGGGAGATCGAGGCGACGTTCATGGACAAGCCGGGGGACGTTCCGGGGCGGAAGTCGATGAACTGACGCGGGTCAGTGCCAGGCGCCGATGGAGACGCCGAGGTTCTGGTAGCGCGGGGCGAGGTCGGCCATCGCGGAGATGCGGAGGCTGGTGGGGGAGAGGATGCCCCAGCCCGGATAGTCATAGATGCGGACGTCGAACCCGAAGGTGAAGTGCTGACGGGTGTTGGACTCGGCGTAGCGAGCGGGTTCGATGTAGGAGCCGATGCGCGTCTTGATGGCGTTGATGACCGGCTCTCCCTCGAGACCGAGCCTGGGGGTGACGTTGGTGGACTCGCCGGAGCGACGGATCTCCTGGGAGAGGAACGACTCGAGCCCGATGGCCTGGGGGGACGGTCCGGTGACGAGGGCATCGACGACGACGAGGACGTACTGGCGAGGCCAGTTGGCGTAGCGGGCGCGGCGTTCGGAGAGCATCTGGTCTTGGAGCTTGTCGAGCTTGGCGTCTTCGATGGTGCGCAGATAGCTTTCGTCGGCTTCGATTTCGAGCTTGCGTCGTTCACGTCGTGCGGGGTCGGAGATGCTCGAGAGCTCCGCCTCGACGGCGGAGCGTCGGACGCGTCGGGTTTCGCGCAGCTCGGCGCGGGCCTGCTCTTCCTGCAAGTAGGGATCGAGCCACTTGGGGTTGACGGGACGGGGGCCGACCTGGATGGCGAAGCCGGCCTGGAGCTCCCAGGGGAGGCAGACCTCGTTGGGGACGGCGAGACCTGCGGCACGACGGACACCGGCGGAGTCCTCGACGACGCCGGGCAGGTGGGCGATGCTGCGGACGGGAGCGCGGAACGTGGCGCCGATGCGCCAGGGTTGGAAGTCGGGGCGGACGAGCAAGCCGGCTTCGGGGGAGGCACCGGCCATGCGCAGCAAGGTCTGCGAGTGTCCGGGCAGAGAGGTGTCGATGGAGAGCCACACGCCGCGGATCCCGGCGCCGACGACGAGCTGGTTGTTGAAGAAGGCCCATCCTGCCTGGGCGTGGATGCGTCCGATGGTGAGGGTCGAACGGGCCGCGTCGGGGGAGGCGTTGGGGGTGAGGTTGTAGCGTTGGAAGTCGCCGAGGACACCGATCCCGAGGCGTCCTACCTGGACGAGGCTGCCGAGGGTGTAGAAGGTATGGTCGCTGTAGCTGAAGCCGACGCGGCCGTCGTTGTCGAAGTCGGTGTTGGCGAAGGCGCCTGGGAAGGAGACGCTGAAGGCGAGGTCCCAGTCGAAGTGTTTGACGCTGTAGGGGGCGCGGACGGCGGGGGCTGCGGCGTTGGCGGGGATGCCTTCGGTGCCTTCGGCGTAGGGGCCATAGGCGCCGCCGAGGCCGGTGACGCGCAGGGGGGCGAGGACGGGGCCTTGGAACAGCTCGATGTTGTAGGCGTTGGAGCCGATGGTGGGCCAGAGGCGGGTCGTCTGGGCGCTCGCACTGGCAGGTGCGAGCAGCACGATGCAGGCAACGCACGTCCTCAGGCGCATGGCGGCAGGAACCTAGCACGCCTGGGATTCGAATCGGCAGGCCGCGATGATGCGTGCGGACCGTAAGCCGTGAGAGTCTCGGGCGTTGTCGGGGTATGACCGCAGCGGCGATCTCCCTGGCGATGCCCTTTCCCGGATCCCTTCCGGAAATGGCGACATCGTTCGCGCGTCGGGCTAAGGTCGCGCGCGTGAAGGAGCAGGCCGCGGAGCAGGACGGCTGGAACGAGCAGCGCCTGGTCGAGCTGGCGAAGGGGGGCGACCGGACAGCGCTGGGGCAACTGCTGTGTCACCATGGTCCGAGGCTGTATCGCAGCGTGTTGCTTCCTCGATTGGGGAGTGAGGCGCGGGCGAGGGACGCTCTGAGCACGGTGTACGAGAAGGCGATTGAGCGCTTGCACCTGTACGAGTGGCAGCCGTGCGGGATGTACCCTTGGTTACGCGTGGTGGCCCTGCGCACGGCGCTCGATGTGATCCGCGGGGGGCGAAGGGAAGTGCTTTTCAAGGGGGAAGATCTGTCGCGGGAGATCGAGGAGGCGGAAGCAGCGCTGCAGGGGGAGGCGTCGGGGAGGTGGACGGATCCGGTCGAGGAGCGGCACGAGTTGGAGGCAGCGCGCCGACGTGTTCGGGGAGCGCTCGAGCGGATCAACGCACGGTATGCGGAGGCGATACGGTTGAGGATTCTGGAGGAGCGGCCTCGCGAGGTGGTCGCAGCGAGCATGGGCGTGACACCAGCCACTTTCGACGTGCTGCTGCACCGATCGATGGCGGCACTGAGGAAGGCGCTGGGGGACGAAGCGCCAGAACGGCGGGAGCCATGAGCGAGCACAACGATCGCGAGCGGCCGCGACCGGAATTGGAGCCGGATGCGGACGAAGCGGAGCTGCGCGAGGCGGAGCGTCTGCGCGAGGCGCTCGAAGGCGGAGGCGAGCACGACCTTGCGGAGCTGGCCCGGTCGCTGCGGGCGGCGTGGGAGCCTGGGGACCTGTCGGGGGTGGAGCACGAGAGGCTGGTGCGCGTGGCGATGTCGCGTGCGCGGGGCGGAGCGCGCGGGCGAGTGATCTACGTGGCATTCGGGGCGACGGCGCTTGCTGCGGCGGCCGCGTTCGCGCTGACGATCGGGCGAGGCGTGCTGGGGCCCGGGTCCGACGCGGGGGCGGAGCTGACGCGATCGCGATCGACGCAGGAGCTGTTTGGGGAGCCGTTTCCGCGGCAAGGGGGCACGAGCGCGCGGGTGGATCGGATCACGGACGCGCGGGGACGAGACTACCGGGCGAACCTGTTTGCGCGGATGGGAGTGCGCTGATGCGACGGGCGTGGTGGAGATGGGCATTGGTCGCATGGGCCCTTCTGGTTCTGGGGGGATGCGGCCAGCGTGTGCAGGAGGGCGCAGGAGCCGGGGGTGCGCCTCCAGTGGACACGATGCTGATGGCGTACCTGTCGAAGGCAAGGGCGGTGCATCGCCAGGCTGACATGCGTGAAGAGGACGGGGATCGGAAGGGAGCGGTGGCGGAGCTCGAGAAGCTGGTGACGACGCCGGTGCCTGGAGGGGATCGACCGATGCAGGAGGCGCAGGAGGTGCTTGCCGACACGCACGCGCGGATGGCGGAGCTGCGAGGGCAGATGGGGGAGTACGACGAAGCGGAGCGCGACATCGAGCGTGGTCTTGCGCGGGCACCGAAGGTGAGCTTCTTCGAGGGACACCTCATCGAGATCCGCGGGGTCATTGCGCAGGAGCGGGCGCGCAAGCTCGCAGCCGAAGGGGACAAGCCCGGGGCCGAGCGCGAGCGACGCAAAGCGTTCGAGCACTTCGACCGCGCGGTGCAGATCCAGGACAAGGTGATCGAGCGTCTGCTTCCGGACGCCGGAGGTCAGGGACGATGAGGCGCATGGGCTTGGCCTTCCTGGTTGCGGGGATGGTTGCGTCGGGGTGCGCAGGACCAGCGCGCCAGGCGCCGGTGAGCCCGCATTACGGTGCGCAGGGAGCCGCGAAAGAGACGGCGGCGGACAGGGCGCGCACGGACGCGGCGGGACGAGCCGCGCAAGAGGAGCGGGAGACTCCGGTGGTGGGGGCGACCCCCTACACGCCTGGGGCGGGGGCGAGAGCGGGCGCCGCGCCGGAGGTCCGCGACTATGCGCAGCCGCCGCCCTCGTCGCTGGGACCGCCGGAGCTCTCGCTGTCGCGCGCGGTCCGCGGGTTTGCCGACGATCTGCTCGTGGCGGAGGCCGCGGTGCTCGCGGCGGGGCACGACTGCTCCTCGGCCTGCCGGGCGCTGCGATCGATGCAGCGTTCGGCAGCGCGACTGTGCTCGATTGCGTCGAGCGACGAGGAGCGCGAGGTATGTCGGCGCGCGCAGGATCGCGTGCGCGTGGCGCGGGAGCGTGTGCGGACGTCGTGCGGTCAGTGCACGGGGGGACCGGCGCTGGAGCCCGATGCGCCGATCGACGGCGAGTGAAGGCGATGGGGACGAGGCGTAGACGGCATGGGTGATCTGCGCCTGGGTGGGCGTTGGACGCTTGTGCAAAGGCTGCGCAACGACGCGTGGTACGTGGCCATACGGACAGCGCACGCGTGGGTGCGGGGCTGGCGAGCGGAGCGGCTTTGGAGAGCTGGCCGGGTGCTGGGGAGCGTGGCCTACTGGGTGCTGCCGCGCTGGCGGCGTGCGGTGAATCGGGGGTTGACGCGGGCGTTTGCGCAGGCGGCGCCGGTCGAAGCGCGGGAGGTGTTTCGGGGATTGGGGGAGGACTTGGGGGATGCAGTGGCGGTGTGGAGCGCCGGGGGGCGAGCGGCGGAGGGGTTGGAGTGGGGGCCGGGTTCGGAGCGGTTGTTGCGAGCGGTGCATGCGCGGGGGCGAGGGGTGATATTCGCGACGGCGCACCTGGGTCGGATGGAGCGGATGGCGGCGGTGGTAGCGGAGTTGGGGATGCCGGTGACGACGTTGGCTCGGGAGAGTTACGACCCGCGGCTTACATCGTTCTACGACACACTTCGGGGAACGCGGGGTGTTCGGACGATCTACCGGGGGAGACCGGGAGCGGATCGCGCGGTCGTGGGTGCGTTGCGTCGGGGGGATCTGGTGGGCTTCCCGATGGATCTGGCGGGACGCGGGATGCAGTGTGTGCGCGTGCAGATGCTGGGGATGCAGCGGGACTTGCCGGTGGGACCGGCGAGGATCGCGCTGCGGACGGGGGCATCGTTGGTGGTGGGGACGCCGGAGCGAGTGGATGGTCGGGTGGTGTTGACTGTGGAGGAGATCGGGGTGGAGGGGGAGCCGGACGGTCACGCGCTGACGCAGGTCCTGGCGAATGTTCTTGGGCGAAGGATCTGTTCGTTGCCGGAGCACTGGCCGTGGATGGCGTCGGGGGGTACGGGCTGACGGGAAAGGCACCGACGAGATTGCCGTGGGGTTGCCTGCCGCATACACTGCGTGGACCTTTCGGAGCAGCTCAGGCGTGCAGAAACAGGATCCCTCGCTCGGCATACCGCGACTGGTTGCGTCGTGCGACGTTCGGCGGTTGCCGCTATCGCCGACGGAGGGGTACCTGCTGTCGAGGATCGACGGGCACGTGTCGGTGATCGAGTTGTGTCTGATGACGGGGTTGGGGCACGACGATGTGGTGAAGGCGCTGGAGCATCTGGCGGAGCTGGGTGCGGTGACGTACGGGAGCACGTCGCCGCGGGCATCGGTGGCGCCGGATCGGAGCGACATTGCGACGCAGGCGATGCGATCGTTGCGTGCGCCGATCATCGAGGAGGTGCGGGCGGCGGAGTCGGCGCCCGAGCCTGCGCGAGCGCTGTACGATCCGGGGGAGCTCGACGAGGAGGTCGATGTGCCTCCGGAGGTGCGGCGTCGGGTGTTGGACCTGTACCATCGGCTGGAGGAGTCGACGTACTACGACGTGCTCGGGGTGGAGCCGACGGCGGACAAGAAGCAGATCAAGGACGCGTACTTCAAGCTGGCGTCGGAGTATCACCCGGACCGCTACTTCCGGAAGAACCTCGGATCGTACAAGTCGAAGATCGAGGCGATTTTCGGGCGACTGACGCTGGCCCACGACACGCTGACGCGCAAGCAGACGCGGGAGGAGTACGACGGGTACATCGCGTCGGTGTTGGAGTCGCGGGCACTGGAGGCGTCGATCCACGCGGATCGCGTGCCGGAGTCGAGGAAGGCGGAGGGGGCGTCGGGGCAAGGGCGTTCGGCGGCGGTGGTGGTTCCCCCGGTGTCGAGCGGACCGACGCGGTCAGCGGTCTCGGCGGCGCCCACGCGACCGGTATCGGTGCCGCCGGCATCGGTCGCGCCGAACAGCAGCTATCGTGCGGTGGCCTCGCGAGATCCGGAGCGTGACCGGCAGCGTCGGGAGATGCTCGCCAAGCGACTGATGGCGGGCACTCACGGGAGCATGCCGCCGCGGGCATCGTCGCAGCCTCCCGTTCCCCGGGGCTCGGATCCTCCGGCTCAGGTGCGCGTGTCCTCATCGGTGCCCGCACCCAACGCCTCGCCGGAGAGCGCTGCTGCGGATTTGAAACGTCGCTATGACGAGCGGCAGGCGGCGATCAAGCGTGCGCAGATCGCGGACTTCGCGCGGCAGGCGGAGGCTGCGGCGGCGAAAGGGGACGCTGCGGCGGGGGCGAGGGCGTACCGGGCGTTGGCGGAGCTGCAGCCGGACGACGAGGGTGCGCAGCGGGCGGCGGAGGAGGCGGAGAAGAAGGCGACTGCAGTGCTTGCGGAGATGTACCTGTCGCAGGCGCGCTACGAGGAGAAGGCGGAGCGTTGGAGAGAGGCGGCACGGTCGTACCAGCGGGTGGCGGAGGCGTTGCCGGGCGATGCAATCGTGCAGGAGCGGGCGGCCTACACGCTGGCAAAATCGGACGGGGATCTGCACGCTGCGGCGACGTATGCGCGTCGGGCGGTGGAGCTGTATCCGAAGCGGGCCGACTACCGAGTCACGCTCGCGAGGGTCTACCTGGCGGCAGGGTTGAAGCTCAACGCGCGTCGGGAGTTGGAGATAGCTTCGGAGCTGGCCCCGGGGGATGCTAGCATCGGTCGGTTGCTCAAGTCTGTGAGCTGAGGGGACCGCGGAGTTGCGACGAAAGGTGTGATGGCATGGAGCGCGTCATAGGAATCGACCTGGGCACGACCAACTCGTGTGTGGCGATCGTCGAGAGCGGCGCGCCGACGGTGATTCCCAACCGAGGTGGGTACAAGACGACGCCGTCGATGGTGGCGATCACGGAGGCGGGCAAGCGTCTGGTCGGGCACATCGCGAAGCGGCAAGCGATCACCAACGCGGAGAACACAGTCTACGCGGCCAAGCGTCTGATCGGGCGCAAGTGGAACTCCCCGCAGGTGAAGAACGCGGTGCTGACCTGCAGCTACAAGATCGTGGAGGGGCCTCACGGCGACGTGCGGATCCAGCTTCGGGACAAGACCTACTCGGTCCCGGAGGCGAGCGCGATGGTGCTGCAGGAGATGAAGGTGATCGCGGAGGACTACCTGGGCGAGCCGGTCTCCAAGGCGGTCATCACGGTCCCTGCGTACTTCAACGACAACCAGCGTCAGGCCACGAAGGACGGCGGCCAGATCGCGGGGCTCGACGTCATCCGGATCATCAACGAGCCGACGGCAGCGGCGTTGGCCTACGGGTTCGGCAAGAACCTCGAGAAGCTGGTGGCGGTCTACGATCTCGGCGGAGGCACCTTCGACATCTCGATCCTGGAGATCGGGGCGCACGGGGTCTTCAAGGTGATCGCCACGGCGGGGGACACGTTCCTTGGGGGGGAGGACTTCGACGCGCGGATCATCGACTGGCTGGTGCAGGGGTTCAAGGACGAGCACAACATCGACCTTCGCCAGGATCGCATGGCGCTGCAGCGTCTGAAGGATGCCGCAGAGAAGGCGAAGTGTGAGCTGTCGAGCGTGAAGGAGACGGAGATCAACCTCCCCTTCATCATCTCGAGCGGACGCAACGAGGCGTTGCACCTGCAGCAGGCGATCTCGCGACAGACGCTGGAGACGCTCTGCGAGGATCTGGTGGAGCGCACGGTGGACATCTGCAAGCAGACCTTGCTCGACGCGAAGCTCGACAAGGACGAGATCGAGGATGTGATCCTGGTGGGTGGCATGACGCGCATGCCGCGGGTGCAGGAAGCCGTGGCCGGGTTCTTCGAGCGCGAGCCGTGCAAGGGGGTGCATCCCGACGAGGTCGTGGCCTTGGGGGCGGCGATCCAGGGGTCGGCGCTGGTTGACGACAAGCAGCAGATGATCCTGCTCGACGTGACGCCGCACGCGCTGGGGATCATGACGTTCGGCAGCGTGTTCGAGGAGTTGATCCCGCAGAACACGACGGTGCCGACGAGCCGCACGAAGATCTTCACCACGAGCCGGGACAACCAGACCGCGGTGAAGATCCTGGTGATGCAGGGAGAGCACGAGCGCGCCGAGGAGAACGAGATGCTCGGCGAGTTCATCCTCACCGGACTGCGTCGCGCGCCCAAGGGCCAGGTGGAGATCGAGGTCACCTTCGAGATCAACGCCGACGGCATCGTGAGCGTGTCGGCCAAGGATCTGGAGACCGGTCAGCAGCAGTCGATCCAGGTCACGGCTACGAGTGGTCTGACCAAGGACGAGATCAAGGAGATGATCGAGTCCGCCAAGGAGTACATGGTCGATCGACGCTCCAGCGAGGACTTCGAGGCCACCCGCCAGGAGGCCGAGAAGCTCATCGTCGAAATCGAGCGCCTCTTCCCCCAGGTCGAGGTCGTGGTCGCCTCCAGCGACTTCGGTCGCGAGGCGGTGAACAAGGCGCGCAGGATCCTGCGCGATGCCAGGGCGGCCATGGAGTCGCGCGACTCCACGGCGCTCAAGCCCCAGCTCGAAGCGTTGGCACGCACCCAGCGCATGTTCAAGGGAGTTGTCACCAAGACGCAGTAGCCCATGGCCGGCGATCGCAAGTTGCCCCGGTCGGTGCCCCCGGAGACGGGGGGGATCGACATCGAGTGGAGCGGCTTCCTCGACGAGGAGCCGACCATGCCGGGGATCATTCCGGAGGCGGGGGTACGCGACAGCGATCGACCGACGCAGGTGCCCGACGAGCCGCCGGAGCAGATCGCCCGGCGCCTGATGTCCTCGTTGGACGAAGATGACGAGCGAAGGGCGCTGTCCAACCCCGGTTTCCGGGCGGTGTCGGAGGACGACCTGCCTGGGCGCGAGGAGATGAAGACGCTGACGGAGGGCGATCCGTTGGCGCACGATCGGAGGTTCGACCAGGAGGCGGTCACGGCGCGGGGCGAAGAGGTTGGCACGCTCTCACTCGATCTTCCCGAAGACGCGGGGGGAGCGCTCGATCTGGTCGGCTCCTTCTGCTCGATGCCTCGCCCGCGTCCTTCGGAAGCCGAGGAAGTGGCTGCGCCACCTCCCGACGTCGCGGTGGAGATGCGCGAGCGCTACGCCGTCGGGGACTTCACAGGCGCGCTGGTCATGGCCGAAGCGGCGCTCGAGGCCGACTCCGGTGACCAGGAGGCACGTCGCTACGTCTCGACCTGCAGAGACATCCTGCAGCAGATGTACACGGCCCGCCTCGGGTCCACGGACCTCGTTCCGCGCGTCACGCTCTCCTCCGATCAAATCCGCTGGCTCACCCTCGACCACAAGGCCGGCTTCCTGCTGTCGTGCATCGACGGCTACTCCAGCATCGACGAGATCCTCGACGTGTGCGGAATGCCATCGCTCGACGCCCTGCGCATCCTGTGCGATCTGCTGCAGCAGAACGTCATCACGGTCTCCTCTGCGCGCTGACGCCCCCTGCCGCTCGCGCCGCGCGCGCGTTCGCGCTAGGAAGGCTGCCATGGCCGATCAGACGATCACTCGCGAGACGGTAGTGCACGTGGCGAGGCTCGCAAGGCTCGCGCTCGACGACGACGAGATCGATCGCATGACGAACGAGCTCGGGGACATCCTGCGCTACGTGGAGCTCCTGCGCGAGCTGGACACCACGCACATCGAGCCGACGGCGCAGGTGGGCCTCGTCGCCCTGCCGTTGCGCGAAGACGTTCCGTGCCATGGAGTCGATGCGGCCATCGCGCTGTCCCAGGCCCCCTCGACCGACCACGACGGCTTCGCCGTCCCCGCCTTCCTCGACGAGTGACCCATGGAGACGGAATGGACACAGCGCACGGTTGTGGAGCTCGCCGAAGCCGTGCGGAACGGACAGGTGCACGCGCAGAGCGTCGCGCAGGAGTACCTCGCGAGAATTCGTGAGCGCGATCCGCACCTGCGTGCCTTCATCCATGTCGATCCGGACGGCGTGCTGGAGGCTGCGCGGGCCATCGATCTGCGGCGTGAGCGGGGGGAATCGCTCGGGCCGCTTGCCGGCGTCCCGGTCGCGATCAAGGACTCTCTTTGCACGCGGGATGCTCCGACGACCTGTGCGTCGCGCGTCCTGCAAGGACGCGGCGGTCCCTGGCGACCTCCCTACGATGCGACGGTGATCGAGCGGCTGCGCGCGGCCGACGCTCTTCTGGTTGGCAAGACCAACCTCGACGAGTTCGCGATGGGGTCTTCGACGGAGAACAGCGCGTGGGGGCCGACGCTCAATCCGTGGGATCCGAGTCGTGTTCCCGGCGGATCCTCCGGCGGCAGCGCGGTCGCCGTGGCGTCGCACATGGCCCCCGCGGCGCTGGGTAGCGACACCGGCGGTTCCATCCGCCAGCCTGCGTCGCTCACGCACGTGGTCGGGATCAAGCCCACCTACGGTCGCGTCTCGCGCTACGGTCTGGTGGCATTCGCGTCGAGTCTCGATCAAGTCGGTCCGCTGGCGACCGATGTTCGAGGGGCGGCGCGGGTGCTCGGGGTGATCGCGGGGCACGACGTCAGGGACTCGACCTCGGCGGGAGTGGCGGTCGAGAACTTCGAGGCAGCGTGTTGCGGGGGCGTCGCGGGGATGAGGATCGGCGTACCGGAGGAGTACTTCGGGGAAGGGCTCGACGACGAGGTCCGCGAGCGGGTGCGAGAAGCGCTCGAGGGGTTGCGGAGCGCGGGCTGCACGTTGCATCCGGTAAGCCTTCCTCACACACGCTACGCGATCGCTACCTACTACGTGGTCGCCACGGCAGAGGCGTCGAGCAATCTGGCGCGGTTCGACGGGGTCCGGTTCGGCTCGCGGGTGGTGCCTGCGCGGGGTGATCTGGATGCGATGTACGCGGCGACGCGAGGGGCCGGGTTCGGTCCGGAGGTCAAGCGGCGCATCATGCTGGGAACGTACGTGCTGTCGGCGGGCTACTACGACGCGTACTACTTGAAGGCGCAGCGTGTGCGCACGCTGCTGCGCCGGGACTTCGAGCTGGCTTTCTCGCAGGTCGACGCGATCGCGACGCCAACCTCGCCGACCACCGCATGGAAGCTCGGAGAGCGGACGAGCAACCCGTTGGCGATGTACCTCGCCGACGCCTATACACTGCCCGCTTCGCTCGCCGGTCTCCCGGCCATCGCCGTGCCGTGCGTGCCCTCGCCCCCATGCCCCGATCGCCCTTCGCTGCCCGTCGGGCTGCAGCTCATCGGTCCCTCCTTCAGCGAGTCCACGCTCTGCCGGCTCGCCTCTGCCTGGGAGCGAATCAACCCTTCGGCGCACGCCGCTCCCCCGGTGCCGGCGTCATGACGCGCGTCTGGGTGGCTGCCGCCGTCTCGCTGCCGCTCATCGCAACAACCGGTTGCTCGTCGTGCGACCGCTCGCGAGAATCCGTCGACGCCGCGCGCCCCGCCACTCTCGAGATCGCCCCGGGGACGCCCGTGCGCCCTTGGGTGCTGCAACAACCACCGACACCTGGAGTCGCCTTGCCGGTCCCCTGCCGGATGACCAGGCACCCCCTGCTTCACCCGTCGGAGGGAGAGTCGTTGCTGTTCGCTGCGGCCGACGGTGAGCTGAAAACGCTCGCGGTCGTTTCCATCGATCCGTCTTCGGGAGTCCCCTCCGCGCGCGGCATCGTGGACACGTCGGCCCCGGACGCAGGCGCAACGAACCGGGACGTCCCGTGGCTCGACGCGCGGACACCTCCCGTGCTGGCCGCGTCGAAGGGACGTTGGCTCGCGGTCGTTTCGCAACACGATCCATTTTCTCCAAACGTGCACCTGTGGTTGTGGCGGGAGGGTCTTCCCATCGCGCCACTCGCGGAGGGGGATCGACTGACGCCGCTCGACGCGCGGTGCGTCGGGGAGGCATGCGCGGTGCTCACGACGCGAGCCGGGGCGGTGGCGTCGGCCGGGGCGACGCTCTGGATCGGCGCGTGGGGCGTCGGGCTCGAGAAGTGGAAGCGTGTCGAGGTGGCAGGAGGAGCCGTGCCGCAGGAGGCGCAGGCAGTGGCCATGGCCCGTTTTGACGGGGCAAGCGAGGCGGTAGTGGCTTTCGACAGCCCCGGGGGCATCCTGTTCGTCCGTGTCCACGGGGACGCGGTGAGCGCGGCGGGGAGAGTGGAGCGGGACGACGGGTTGCTCGATGTGTCGGCTGCGGGCGCGTTGCCGGTGGTCGTGTCGGTGAGAGGACACCCGGAGGCGGGGGGGTGCAAGGCGACGGCGTCGTTGGTGGTACGCGCGCCGGAGCGAGAGCCGATCGTGCTCCCGCTCACGACGTTTCCGTCTGCGGGCTACGCGCGTTCGGTGGCCGACGGCGTGATCGTTGCGTGGACGCAGCCCGTGGACTGCATCACGGAGCGTCGGGTGTTGAACGCGATCGCACTCGACTTCGGGGCGCGGCCTGCGGGGAGCGTGGTTTCGGTGGCCGAGGCGGACGGCTTCGCGCTCGCGAGCGCTGGGGAGGAGATCCGGATCTGGTTGCGAGAGCGCGCGGGGGTGCGTCAGGTCGACGGGAGGTGTGCGCTGGGAGCGCGGCCCTGATCACATCTTCATGGTGGGAACGGAGGGACGCTGCACGGGCGGAGGCCAACCGGAGGAGACGAGGGCGCGAGCGCTGAGGCCGACGAAGATGCCTCGCAGGGCTTCGCCGCGGCTGGCGATTCCGGAGGCGCCGCAAAGCTCTACGATCTCTTCGACGGTGGTGGGGCGATCGACGAGCAGGAGCGCCGCGCCTTCGCGGCCTGGCAGTCCGAGATCGTGCAGCGTCTGCTCGATGACGGAGACGGCGCGGATCTGCTGGTCGAGCAAGGGGCCGAGGAGGTCCTCGAGTTCCTGGTCGGGATAGGACTGAAGGATCCCGCGCGTGATGGTCTCGAGGGGCGAGGAGCCGTGCAGGAGAGCGTCGCCTTCGGCGCGGAGCCCGTGAACGAACTCGAGCGTTCCGCGGGTCCACGACAGCAGGTCGATGAAGCGCTCCTGCGCCTGCGCCATGAGGGCACGGAACAGCTCATGGGGACGCAGCACGCCAAGCCCGACGAGGGCGTCGCCGAGTCGGCCGCCGTACCTGGGGGACAGGGCCAGGGCCATGTCCACCTCCATGGGCACGGCAAGTCCGCTGGCGATCAGCTGCTGCCCGAGCAGCTCCTTCTTGTCGGTGGAGGTCGTGAACGTCGGTGCGCCGTCCACGAGGAAGAACTTCTTCTTCCTCTCCCCCTGCGTGGCCGAGAGCAGCCCCGTCTCCTTGCGCAGGGAGAGATCGTACAGAATCCCGGGCAGTCGCGCGCGATCCACTGGCCAGGTCTCCCGCACGAGGGACGGGTCGGCGGAGACGGGCGCGAGGGCGGGAGAGACCAGGAGACGGGCCAGCTCCGGGAGATCCCGGGCCGGCCGGAAGGGCCCGTTCTCGCGCGACACGAGGGTCTCGCTGCCCGTTCTTCCGGTGGCGACGAACTCCACGAGCGTGGCGTAGGGCATGGGGCCGAGGACCGTATCGCCGGAAGCAATGCGATAGATGGCGGGGAGAAGATCGCCCTGCGATCCGTCGGCGAGCCTGGGGCGCCCCTTGAGATCGGGAGGCGCGGAGCTCGAGGCGGGCTGGCCCGGCGCGGGCGCAGGCGCGGTGACGGCCAGTAAGCCGAGGGGCGAGCCGCGTCGACGATCGCGCGCCGGGGACTGCGCGCGCGGATCATGGGCCACATCCCCCACGCGCACGCCGGCCACCAGTCCGGCGTCTTCGAGCCACTGCGCGAGCCTCGACGGACCGACCGACAGTCGCTTCTGGCGGACGAAGTCGTCGATGGCCTCCACGAACGCGGAGGCGGTCGGGAAACGCCGCTCCGGGTCGCCTTCCAGCCCCTTGCGCACGATCGAGCGCAGCTCCTCGGGCAGGTGTCCGCTGTTCCGCTCGAACACCGACAGGTCCGCGTCGCGGATCTTCATCAGGACGTCGAGCTCGCTGCCGACACCGAACAGCGCGCGCGAGGTGAGCAGCTCGGCCATCACGATCGTGAGCGTGAACAGGTCGCTGCGTGAGTCGAGGGGACGGCCCGTCACCTGCTCGGGGGACATGTAGCCGAGCTTGCCCTTGAGCTGACCTTCCTCGGTCCGCCGCTCGAACTCGTCGGCTCGGGCGATGCCGAAGTCCCCCAGCTTCACCGCACCGGAGCTCGCGATCAGGATGTTGCCCGGGGACACGTCGCGGTGGACCAGCCCGAGGGGGCGCCCGTCGACATCGACGGCGGCGTGAGCGTATTCGAGTCCGCGCAGCACGCTCACGATGACGTGGAGCGCGGCTTCGATCGGAACGAAGTCCATGCGCGCCGCCGCGCGTCGAACCACCTTCGCGCACGTCGTGCCGTCCACGTACTCCATCGCCATGAACAGCTCGCTGCCGTCCTCTCCGAAGTCGAAGACCTGCACGAGATTGGGGTGCGAGAGCTGGGCGCACACGCGGGCTTCGTCGACGAACATGGCGACGAAGTCGGGATCGCGCGCGAGCTGGGGGAGGATGCGTTTGAGCGCGACGGTCTTGCTGAAGCCGTGGGGGCCGGTTCGTCGGGCGAGGTAGACCTCGGCCATTCCGCCTGTGGCGACGTGTCGCACCAGCTCATAGGGGCCCAGACGTTCGGGGCACTGAGGGATGTTTGCGCGCATGCAGCGACCGGGCTGTAGCTTATCAGCCTTGACGCGGGGCTGGCGACGAATGCACGCAGGGGGGTGCGACGAGGAGAGGAGCGGCCCGGGCACCGGATCGCACCTTCGGCCATTGCCGGGAAACAATCACCTCCCATGACGAAGACGACCCGCACGAACGTGCCCGAGGACGCCCCCGCGCCCGTCGATCCTCCGCAGCGCGCTGTGGGCACCGCGATCTCGCGCGGACCGGCCCTGACGGTCGCGATCGTCGGTGCGGACTCCTTCCTGGGTCGCAACCTGGTGAAGACCCTGGAACACGATGCCCGGATAGGACGCGTCGTGGCCATCGACTACCGGGCCCCGTCCACGGCAGCCAAGAAGACCCGTTTCTACGACCTCGACCTCACGCAGCCCGCTTGCGAAGAGCGGCTCGCGGAGATCCTGTCGGCGGAACGCGTTGACGCGCTCGTTCACACGGCGTTTCTCTCGTCTCCGACCAGCGCTGCGGCGTGGGCCCACGAGTTTGAGTCGGTGGGGACGATGCACGTTCTGCACGCGGCTCGCCATGCCCGCGTGCCGAAGCTGATCCACTGGAGTCAGACTCTGCTGTACGGCGCGCGCCCCGAGAATCCGAACCACCTCACCGAGACCCATGTGCTTCGGGCACGGACCGACACACCCTTCCTCGCCGACAAGGTCGCGGCCGAGACCGAGGTAGGCAGATTCGCAGCGACCTCGGACTGCCGCGTGACCGTGCTCCGCACGGCGCCCATCCTTGGTCCCACAGTCCGCAACTACCTCACGCGGTACCTCTCGCACCGCTTCGTGCCCGTGCTGATGGGCTTCGACCCCTTGCTGCAGTTCGTCCACGAGGCCGACGCGATCGCCGCCTTCCTGCTCGCCGTCGTCCGCGACGTCCCAGGGACCTTCAATGTCGTCGGCGCTGGAGTGCTCCCGCTGACCACCGTCATTCGTCTCGCCGGGCGCGTCCCGCTGCCCGTTCCCCATCCGCTCGCCGCTCCGATGACCGGCGCGCTGTGGGCCGCGGGCTTCGCGGAAGCCCCCGCGGGGTTCGTCGACTACCTTCGCTATCTTTGCGTCGCCGACGCGGAGCTCGCGGCGCGGGGCCTGGGCTTCCGCGCCAACCACACCACCCGGCAGGCGGTGCTCGACTTCGCGACTGCGCAACACCTTCGCGACGTGCGGCTCCTGCGCGAGACCGCGACGAGATGAGGAGGAGATCGTGAGTCAGCGCAAGCCGAAGCCCTCGTCGCGTCGCAAACCCGTGATCGGGAGGAACCCGTTCGAGGCTGCTGCGCGAACCGAGGACGCTTCTCGGGCTGTGGACCCCACGCCCAAGGACTCCCGGAAACCGGCTGCGACACGCAAGCCGGCTCCGCCTGCGCCCAAGGAGCACAAGCGATCCACGCGCAAGCCGACGCAGCAGCACGCGACCTCGGCACCTCGGACACAGCCTCCCCGTCGCGACGTCGCGTCGCCCCCGCTGGCCGCTCCGCAGGAGCGCTCCGTCGATCCGCCTCTCGAACCTCCGACCGCGCCGTCGGTCGCCTCATCGGAACCGACCGGCATCGACACATCCTCTGCCGACGTCGTCGAGCGACGGGACGAGGCCGTTTCGGAGCCGGCCGCGGCCTTGCGCGGCGAGGACGACGCCCGGCCCGCGGAAGCGCCGTCTACGCGCACGGATGGGGCGTTCGAGGTGGTGCGGGAGCTGCTCTCGGCCGACTACTACGTTCGCCAGCTAGGCCGCCTGGGTATGCGCAACCGATCGGAGGAGGTCGATGAGTTCGGATACGATCCGAAGTTCGACGAGCGTCTCCGGGGGCTGTGGGACAGGCTGTATGCCAGGTACTTCCGGGTGCGTTGCGAGGGGGTGGAGAACGTGCCGGCGCGGGGGCGTGCGCTGGTGGTCGCGAACCATTCGGGAGCGCTGCCATACGACGCGATGATGCTGAAGACGGCGCTCCGTCGGGAGCCCCCCGAGCAGCGGCTGCTGCGCTGGCTCATCGAGGATCACGTCTTCCACCTGCCTTTCGCGGGCCCCTGGCTCAACCGGTTGGGCGCGGTGCGCGCGTGCCAGGAGAACGCCGAGCGGATGCTGCGGAACGACGCGCTCGTTGCGGTGTTCCCCGAGGGGCACAAGGGTCAGGGAAGGCTCCACCGGGAACGCCACGAGCTGCAGCGCTTCGGCCGCGGGGGGTTCATTCGCCTGTGTCTCCGGACCGGTGCGCCGATCGTGCCGTGCGCGATTGTCGGCGCCGAGGAGGGCATGCCGCTGCTCCACCGGGCCGAGCGTCTCGGAGCGCTGTTCGGCGTGCCCTTCGTCCCCGTCACGCCCACCTTCCCGTGGCTCGGCCCGCTGGGGTTGCTGCCCGCGCCGACGCGCTGGACGATCGCCTTCGGTGCACCGATCGAGCTGGCTCCGCACGGGCCTGCCGATGCCGACGACGACGACCTTGTCTTCCGTCTCGCCGAGCGGGTCCGGTCCACGATCCAGGACATGCTTCACCGTGCCGTGGAGGCGCGTCGTTCGGTGTGGTTCGGCTGATGGCGCCCTCTCCGAACGGGATGCTCGTCGTCGACAAGCCATCGGGCCCCTCGAGCCACGACGTCGTCTCGCGTGTCCGACGCGCCCTCGGGACGCGCACCGTGGGGCATGCAGGCACGCTCGATCCGATGGCATCCGGCGTATTGCTCGTGATGATCGGGGAGTGCACGAAGCTGTCGCGATATCTGACGCTGGAGCGCAAGAGCTACGAGGCGCGCGTGTGTCTCGGGGTCGAGACGGACACGTTGGACGCCGAGGGGAAGGAGACGCGGCGATGCGAGCTCGACGCCGGGTGGGTCGAGCAGCTCGAGGACGCCTCGCGGGGCGCGTTGCCCGATCGAATCGCTCGCGCGCTGCAGCAGGAACGGGCGCGCACCGAGCAGGTCCCACCGGCCTTCTCCGCGATCAAGCAGGAGGGAGTCCGCGCCTACGCCCTCGCGCGACGCGGTGTCGAGGTGGTGATCCCTTCGCGCCCGGTGCACGTCTTCGAGCTCGAGCTCATCGGGGCATCCCCCTCGACCCATCAGCTCGACTTCCGCATGCTCGTCTCGAAGGGCTACTACGTCCGCTCCTTCGCCCGCGACCTGGGGCTCGGGCTCGGCTTGCCAGCGCACCTCACGTCGCTGCGCCGCACGAGCACGGGGGACTGGACGCTCGAGAGGGCTGTGCCGCTCGACGCGCTGAAGGCGGATGCTCCGCTGGTACCGACTGCCGAGGTGGCGCGAGTGTGCATGCCGTCGGCGAAGCTGACGACGCACGGTGCGCGACGTGCGGTGTGCGGGCAAACGCTCGGGGACGAGGACTTTCTCGAGGTGCCGCCGCAGTCGGGACCGAGCGTCTGGTTCGACGAGATCGGTGCGCTGGTGGCCGTGGGCGAGCGAATCGACGGGCGGCCGGTGGTTGCTCGCGGATTCGTTCCGGGCACGGTGTAGGTGCCATCCGGATCGCGCCGCGTGCGTTGGAGCCCCGGACCGGATATAAGTCAGGGGAAGGTTGCGGCGAGTCCGATCGATGCGAGACGCTGACAAAGGCGGTGCTTCCAGGCCTCCAGGTCGATCCCTGGGGGCCCGTCGAGCACCACACTCAGACCCTGGGGATCGGAAGTGATGAGCACGACGGTGCCTTCCAGCTCGCCCGCCCCGATCTCCAACCGCACGGTGCCGCTCGTCCGATCGGGCGTCACGGACCAGGCGATGCGCTTGACGAGCGCGCCGAAGAGTCGCTCGACAGAGCTCGAGCGCAGGCGGTCGGTCGGGGTGCAAGGGGAGAGCGGCTCAGGGGGGCACAACGCCGCCAGAGTGCGACACGAAGGGTCGAGGATGTCCCAGGTCTCGTGGGTGCGGCGTGTGTCGGTCCCCCTGTCGAGATCGTCGCGCTCGCGCCATTCCGTGCTGAATTCGTGGCTCCTGCCCTGCGTGCGCGGGGAGGTGCTCTGCGGATCGAGGGCGTCTTCGGGTGCGCGCCGAAGCGAGAGCGCGGAGGTCCTAGCGCTGTCGGGAGCGCACGCGAGGCTCGAAGGCGCGCCCGGCGCCAACAAGGTTCGAAAGCGCTGGGTGGCCCCGGTGGGAGGAGGGAGTCGAACGATCGGAGTGTGGGCGCGCGGAGGGGAGCGGACGGGGTCGAGGGACATGCTCCCCCATCGGACGCTCGCGGGATTGGTTGCGTTGATAGTGCCCGAGGGCGCGCGATGACTCCCGAGAGCCTGAGCTCTCTGGCCGGGGTCGTGGGGTCGAACCTCCTCGCGCACTCTGCGAACTGGCTTGCGGCGGTCTTCGTTTCGCTGCTCGGCTCGGCGTTCGCCACGGGACGAGCGGCGCTGGGAGCGGTCCCGTTGACGAGGCTCACGGTGCTGCTGGAGGAGGTCGGTGGCAAGGATCGGGATGCGATGGCGCGCTACGCGGCCGATCCGGTGCTCTTGCAGTCGCGCTGGCTGGTCGCGCGGGTGACATGCACGGCGTTGACGGCGGTTCTGATCGCGCTGGGGTTGTCGGGCGTGTCGCCGACGTGGACGGCAGTCATCGCGGTCTTCGGGACGGTGGTGACGTACGGGGTGTTCACCGAGGTGGGCACGACGATGGCGCGTCGGAACCCGGATCGGGCGCTGCCGATCATGCTGCGAATGCTTCGGCCGTTCGAGCTGCTGTTTGCGCCGGTGGCGATGCCGCTGGCGAAGCTGGCGAGGCTGGTGGCGAGGCTGGCGCCGGAGCCGGGGCCGGTGGACGGCAGGACGACGGAGCACGAGGTGGAGTTGCTGGTGCAGGAGGGGGCGAAGGCGGGGACGCTGGGCGAAGAGCGCGCGGAGATGATCCAGAACGTGCTGGAGCTCAACGATCTGACGGCGGTGGAGGTGATGGTACCTCGCACGAAGGTCACCGCGATCCCCGCGGGAACGCACGTGCGCGACGTGCTGGCACGCGTGGCGGAGAGCGGGCACTCGCGCTATCCGGTCTACCGCGAGTCGATCGACAACATCGTCGGCCTGCTGGTCGCGAAGGATCTGTACCGCGTGATCGAGGAGCCCTCGGCGCGGCTCGAGCCCGTCGAGAGGTTCATGCGGACCCCGGTCAACTTCGTCCCGGAGACGCAGCCGGTGTCCGAGCTGCTGCGCGAGATGCGAGCGCGGCGTCTGCACCTGGCGGTGGTGGTCGACGACTACGGCGGGGTGAGCGGGATCGTGACGCTGGAGGACATCATCGAGGAGATCATCGGGGACATCCAGGACGAGCACGACGCGGAAGAGGATCAGATCGTGGATCTGGGGGATGGGCGAGTGCTGGTGGATGCGGCGACACCGATCTACGAGCTGTCGCGTTTCCTCGGGGTGGATATCCCCGAGGACGGCGACATCGTGTCGGTGGGCGGGCTGGTGGTGAGCCGCGCGGGGGAGGTGCCGGAGCGGGGTGCGGAGGTCGATGCGTGCGGGCTCCGGTTCATTGTTCGTGATGCGAACGAACGGATGGTCTCGAAGGTCGAGGTGCTCCGGATGACGGGCGCAGCGACCGAGGAAGGGGCGGGCACCGGCTCGCCGGAGCCGGGCGAGACGGCGACATGAACCGGCGGGTGCCTGAGCTGCGCGGTGCGGTGTCGGTGCGAGTGACGGTGACGTCGGAGAGCTGGCAGGATCCCGCGCGGATGTTGCGGGAGGTGCTTCGGCAGGTGCCCGCGGCGCAGGGGCAGCCGACGGGGACGCTGGTCGTGGTGCCGGATCAGGGAGCAGACGAGCCGCCGAGGAGCGGGTGGATGCGGCTGGTGTCGCGCCCGAAGCCGAGGATTCCGGTCTGGGCGCGGTGCACCGCGTTGCTCGCAGGGGGCTACGTGCGCATCGGCAGCGGCTGCGACGCGTCGGGAACCGAGTGGGTGTGGGGATACGCGCCGTAGGGCGCGAGGAGGTCAGCGCTTCTTGCCGATCTCTTTGAGATCCTTGACGAGGTCTTCGCCGAGCTTGATGAGGCCGGTGGTCTCGCTGTCGACGCCGCCGCCGGTCACGCCGTTCATGATCTGCATGGCGCCGCCGACCTCGGTCTGGATGCGCGTGGCGAGATCACTGGGGAAGACCCGGGCGATGCCGTCGGGCTCGATCGGCACGCCGTACACGGTGGGCTTGGCGTTGGCGCCAGCGCCGGGCTTGACGAAGGGCTCACCGGACTTGAAGCGTTCGACTTCGACGTTCTCGCCGACGCCGATGATGCTGAACTTGTCGGGCCAGGGTTTGGAGAACTCGATGGGGTCCTTGATCTTGGCGAAGGTCGCGACAGCGCCCTTCTCGCTCTTGCCGATGAAGACCGAGTACGACATGCGGGGGTTCTGGCCGGCGTCGAGGAGGGCGACAATGTCCTTCTTCTTGTTGTCGAACAGGCTCGCGAGGCGCTCGCGGCGCTTGTCGAGATCCTGGACACCGGATGCGAAGTCCACGAGCCCGCGCATGGTGGCAGGCTTGAAGCGGCTGATGTTCTTGCCGGAGAGGTTCGATGCGTCGAAGCTCAGCTTGATCGCCTTGAGCTCTGCACCGATCGTCTCGGGGAACTTCTTCTCCTGGAACAGCGTCTTGTTCGCCGCCGCAAGCTTCTCGTTGATGACCTTGACGTCCTTGGCCACCTTGTCGAGGTCGGTCACCAGCTCCTGGGCGTTTTGAACAGCGACCTTGTTCTGCTTGCCCTTCTCGTTCATCCCGCCCCACACGAAGCCGAGGGCTCCGAACACGACGGCGCCGATGAGTCCGGCGATGAGGGCGCCCTTGCGCGACGACTTCTGCGCCTGCTGGATGACGTCCTGGCTGATCTCGAGCTTGATCTCCGCGGCCTTCTGCTGGGGTACCTCGTCGGCGGAGACGGCCGCGAACGGGTCGGCCTTGTCCACCTTGGGACCGCTCGGCCGCGCCTGGAACGGAGGCGCCGGAATCCCGCCCGGGGTCATGATCCCCGGAGGCGGAGCGATGCCGGTCGGTGCGGGAATGCCGCCGGGCTGCGGCGCAGGAGCCTGGGGATTGGCAGAGGAAGAGGCTCTGCCGAGCCGCGACTTGAGGTCGATCTTGACTTTCTTCTCGGCCATCTTGCCCTCGGAGGGATGCGGAACGGGGGACGCGAAACGCGGCGAGACGTTAGCGGGTCGCCACCTCGCGTGTCAACGCATTCACCCGTCAAACTACAGTGAAGTTCACTCTTGCGCGCGGCCGGCCACCCTCCCATAAGACGCGGCCATGCGCCCTCTCGACATGGAAACGCGAACTGCCCGCGCCTCCGACGGTACCGAGTTCCCCTACCTCGTCACCTCCGGACAGGGCCCCTGGATCCTCCTGGTCAACGGCCTGGCGGCCAGCCACAAGCTCTGGCACCACATCATCGACTACCTGCGCGACCAGTACCGCTTCCTCACCTGGGATCCGCGCGGACTGTACGACTCCGTCTCCGACCCTCGCTCCTCCAACGGCTCGTCCCCGGTCGCCGACCACGCCCGCGACCTGCGCGCCGTGCTCGCTGCCGAAAACATCGAGCGCGCGACCTGGATGGCCTGGAGCGCAGGCGCCCAGGTCGCCTTGGAAGCCCTCCCCGAGCTGTCCGACCACGTCTCCCATCTCGTGCTGCTCAACCCGACCTTCGGCGCCATGCCCGTTGGCCCCCTCGCACCCGTCCGCAGCAGCGTAGCCCCGCGCTTTCTCGCCCTGCTCGAACGCAGCCACCGCCTCACCGGCGCCGTCGTCCACCGCGCCGCCCGCTGGCCCGAGTCGCCCTCCTGGCTCCAACGCCTCGGCCTCGTCGGCCCCACGATCGAAGAAGAAGCCCTCGCCGAAGTGGCCGCCGCCTTCGGCAAGCTCGACATGCAGGCCTTCTTCCACAACCTGCACGCCTTCGAATCCCACGACCCCTCCCCTCGCGTCGATCAGACCCGCGTGCCCACCCTCCTCGTGACCGGCCAACGCGACCTCGTCAGCCCCCGCGATGCAATCGAAGCGGCGTCGCGACGCATCCCGGGCTCCGAGACCTTCGTGATCCGCGGGGCCTCCCACTACGCTCCCCTCGAGTTCCCGGAGCTCATCAACCTGCGCATCGAGAAGTTCCTTCGGGAACGCAGCGCATAGGTCCGAAGCCGCCGGCCTCCGCCGGATGGCAACCTACATTTGTTCACATTGTTGGCCGCCCCCTCGCCCACGCCCTACGATCTGGGAAGCTCAGGAGGTGCGCCGTGAAAGAACGACGCTCGTCGCGAAGGGCCGGAGTCAATATCCTGCTCAACAAGTTCATCGATGGATTTCCACATGCGTGCCGCGCCCTCGACCTGTCGATGGGAGGTGTGCTGGTGAAACGGATCCACGAGCCCCAGGCCGAGCGGGACTTCTTCCCGCTGCAGCTCGGGCTCCCCGGCCAGGATCCCATCTGGATCTGGTCGCGCGCCGTCTGGACCCAAGGGAGCTGCCAGGCCCTGCGCTTCGTCTCCATGGACGCAGAGGATCGGGCCCGTCTCGCCGTGTACCTGGGGACCGTCAAGCGTGCCGCTTGACCCCTCTGTCCCCTCCCCTGCCGCACTAGCGCTGTGTCTCGCTCTGTTCAGCGCCTGCCGCGGTGGGGAGGACCCCGGGCGCTGCCTGCAGGACAAGGCAGCGCTCGGCGAGGCCCTCGAATCCGACCGACAGGCCGCTGCCGTGCTGCGCAAAGCCGACGATCTCGCCGTGCAACGCCGCGCGGACCAGGCCGCCGCGCTCGTCGAAGCACGGGTGATCCCGGCTTGCGATCGCGCGCTCGCACGCATGCAGATCTGGCAGCCATCCTCTCGCTGGGGGCGCGCGCGACACAGCGAGGCGACCGCGTTCATGCAGGAGCGCAAGGCGTCGTCGCTGCGCTACGCCGAGGCCCTGCGCTCAGGTGATGCGGAGCGCGTGGTCGGGCAGATGGTGCTCCAGAAGTCAGTGGAACAGCATGCGCTGACGCTGCGTGCGAGCCTTGAGCGGGCTCCTGGCGCGGGCGAATGCGCGCCGTGAGGGTCATTCGCTGCAGGAAACGGGACGCCCTGCGGCACTCGGAGTAGCTTCGCGCCGTGGACCTGCACGCCTGGGTGGACGCCTATCTCGATCATCTTCGCATCGAGAGGGCGTTGTCCGGTAACACGGTGGAGGCCTACGCGCGGGATCTGGGCAAGCTGCTGGAGCTAGCGCAGGACAAGGGGGTGCAGGGGCCGCTGGGGCTGGATCTGGCGCTCCTTGACGACTACCTGGTGCGCCTCGGCAAGCAGGGGCTGGGGGCGCGGTCCGCAGCGCGTCACCTCTCTGCCGTGCGCGGGTTCTGCAGGTTCCTGCTCCGGGAGCGCGCGATCGACGCCGATCCGTCGGCCCTGGTGGACCGTCCGCGCCTGCGACGCCCCCTGCCGGGCTGGCTCACGTTCGAGGAGGTCGAGCGGCTGCTCGATGCGCCCGACGCCTCGACCGATCGCGGCGTCCGGGACCGGGCAATGATGCAGGTGATGTACGCGGCCGGGCTGCGCGTGAGCGAGCTGGTCAAGCTGCCGCTGGCAAGCGTCGATCTGCGTCGCGGGCTGGTGAGCGTGACCGGCAAGGGCGGCAAGCAGCGGCTGGTGCCCATCGGTGAAGTCGCAATGGACGCGGTGGAGGCGTATCTGCGCGACGTGCGGCTGCGGGTGGCCGGACCGAAGGAGACGGTGTTGTTCGTCTCGCCGCGGGGAGGGCCGTTGACGAGGCAGGGGTATTGGAAGCTGCTGGTGCGCTATGCCCGCGGTGTGGGGATCATGAAGCGGATCTCGCCGCACAAGCTGCGTCATTCGTTCGCGACGCATCTGCTGCAGAACGGGGCGGACCTGCGTGCGGTGCAAGCGATGCTGGGGCACGCGGACATCGCGACCACGGAGATCTACACGCACGTCGCGAGCGACCACGTGCGCAAGGTGCACAAGGCCAGCCATCCCCGGGGGTGACGGCGCCACGGGCAACGAGCGTCTGGCGGCGCGCGCCGCTTGCGGCTAAGGAGTCCACGATGGACTCCTCCCCCTGCTTCGACCTCATCGAGCCCGCGCATGGGGAGTCCGCCGTGGTGGTCGAGGTCCCGCACGCCGGGTTGTGGATGGACCCCGAGGCGATGGCGCACACGGTCGTGCCGGTGCGGGCCGTGGCGCGGGACGCGGACCTGTATGCGGACGAGCTGGCGTCGGAAGCGCCTGCGCACGGGGCGACGCTGCTCATTGCGCGCGCGAGCCGGTACGTGGTGGACCTGAACCGAGGGGCAGAGGACTACGACGGACTGTCAGTGCAAGACGGCGTGGGGGTTGGATTCCCGCGGGGAGTGGTGTGGCGGCTGTCGGCCGACGGGGTTGCAGTGCTCGGGGCACCGCTGCCGCGACCCGAGCTGACGCGACGGCTCGGCCGGTACTATGCGCCGTACCATGCCGCGCTCGATCGGGTCGTGGAACGAAAGCGGCGTCGATTCGGAGGCGCGGTCGTCTTGAGCCTGCACACGATGCCGAGCACGGGACATTCCCTGGTGACCGGGCAAGCGGTTGCGCGGGCCGACGTGGTCATCGGGACGCGGGGCGGGACGACGTCGTCGCCGTCGCTGGCGGCGCTGGTGGAGGAGCATGCGCAGGCGTTTGGCTGGACGGTGGCGCACGACGATCCGTACCGGGGAGGGGCGACGACCGGAAGGATGGGGCGTCCGCTCGAAGAAATCCACGCGATCCAGGTCGAGCTGGCGCGAAGGCTGTACATGAGTGAAACGAGTCTGGCGCGAAAAGACGGGGCGATCCCGGTGGTCCGCTCGTTCTGCGGAGGACTGGTGGCCAGGATCGGGGCAGCCGCGCTAGGCTGAGCGCCGAACGGCATCGAGTCATGGTCAACGGGTCGACAGCAACACCGCCTCCGCAGGAGGACGAGGCACGAGGTTCCACCGAACCGCGGTTGTCTTCGCATGACCTGCGCGCGTCGGCGGCCCGCCCGCCGGTCCTCGCGTCCGAAGCGTTGCGCGAGGAGGTGGCCCCGATCGAGCCGGGGAACTTGGCCCTGCGGCTCTGGATCTTCGGGCTGGGTCTGGTGGTGGCGCTGTCCGGGCTGGCCTTCCGGTTGGGGTGGATCCAGGGCTCACCGCGGCACGCGACGGTCGCCTTCGGGGTTGCGGCGGTGATGGTGGTCGCGGTCGCGGTGCCGTATCGGTTCCGGGGCTATCTGGTGGCGGGAGCGGGCTTCTCGCTGGTGATCCTCGGCGTCCTTGGAATCGGCCCGCTCTCGGCCATCGCCGCGGCGCCCTGGAGCTCGCCCTGGGCCGAGCTCGCACGAATGGTGGCGGCGAGCGTGTTGCCCGCGGCCTTGCTGTTCCGCGCGCGCTACCGGGCCTACCGCGGGGCGCGTATCGCTTTGATCGTGGCCCTGGGGCTGACCATTCCGGCCCTGGTCCACGCTGGGCTGGTGATCGCAGCCGGGCCGCTCTGGGAGAAGATCGCTGCCGCGTGCACCATCCTGTCGGTGGTGGCGTCGCTGACCGGGTTCATGGGGGCGGGCACGACCGGTGCGTCGACCGCGTGGGCGGTAACCGTGGTGATCGCCTTCGGGCTCGACGTGGCGGCGCGGATGTTCTGGATGGAGGGGCCGCGGGTGGCGAGGCTCGGTCAGTTCCACGCCGGTCTGCTGTTCATGGTGGCAGCGTCGTTGAGCGCGATCGGGTTCTTCAAGGTGCTGGCGTCGGTGTTGGCGAAAGACGCGCGACGTGTGGACGTGCTCGACACGGGGAGTCCGGCGGAATCCGTGCAGGAGGGTTCGGACGGCTCGGACTGAGGCGGTGGCGGCGCAAGAAACCGCGCGTGCCCTGTCGGTGCGCGCGACATGGGCGAACGACGGTGGTACGCTCCCGCCGCGCGGCGAGGTCCGGATGCGTCGGAGGACGACCTTCGGGCAACGGCAGCGCAGGCAACTCGGATGCAGGGAGTTGCCCACCTTGCTTCGGGCAGTACACAATTGGCGAAGAACACAGGCGAATCGCCTAGACCGGGGCTTGCGCAGAGCGAGCCCACGAGGAATCCGATGCGACGTGATGGCTGGATGCTGGCACTGGTAGCGATCCTGGTCTCGCTGCTGGCGCTCAACTGCGACCCGCTGGCGCGGCGTCGCGCCCTGAAGGCGAAGCACGCTGCCGCTGCCTCGGCATCGGCTGTGGCCTCCTCCGATGAAGCACCCGCTACGCCTCCTCCGACCGTCAAGAAGAAGCCCCAGTGCGAGTCCTTCTCCGAGAAGTGCGTGGCGCGTGGCGGCACCCGCGTGCCCATCGGCAAGAGCAAGATCACCTTCCAGGCCCCCGACGGCTGGAGCTTCATCCAAGGGGACTTCGCGATCATCCGAGCAGCCGAGGAAGACGTCGTGCTCGGCTTTGTCGACGGCGAGTCGGAGGAGCCCGATCAGGTCATCTCCGCAGCGACGCCGCTGATCCAGGAGCTCAACATCATCGGCTTCAAAGACGGCGCCCTCAAGCCGCGTCTCAAGAAGGCGCAGTCCACCATGGAGGTGGGCAGCAACCAGGTGAAGATCTGGGAGGTCGACAAGACCAGCAACCAGAACACCGAGCTGCGCATGAAGGGTGAGCCCGGAAACATGGTCGTCTTCGTTGCCAACATCGACGGCAAGGTCGTGGTGGGCGTGGCGTTCATGCAGCAGAAGGCCGACGCGAGCCGCGGCGCGGCTGCAGGCGAGGCAGTGCAGACGTTGAGGAGCCCGAAGTGATGCCTGGTCAGGGCCGGCTGCCGGTCGGCCATGTCGTGGCTGGTCGCTACCAGGTCGCCGCGTGCCTCGGCACCGGTGAGATGGGCGAGGTCTACGACGTCCGTGATACCTCGACCGGCTACGCCTATGCCCTGAAGCTGTATCGCCCCGAGGTCGTGCAGCGCCCCGATGCGATCCCGGCCTTCGAGCGCGATGCGGGCAAGATCGGCGAGCTTGGGGTCGACTCGATCGCGAAGGTCTACGAGTTCGGCGTCGAGCCGCAAACCGGCTGCCCCTACTCCCTCGGCGAGCTGGTCCTGCTCCCCTCCCTCCAACAGCAGATCGCTGCCAGCGGACCGCTTCCCCTCGCCACGATCGAAGTCATCCTGCGCACCCTGTCCCCTGCCTTCGACCGCGCCCATCAGGCTGGATTCGTCCACCGCGGTGTCAAGCCGACCAACCTCTTCGCGTCGCAAACCGAGGGCGGCAACTGGGAAACTCGAATCACCGAGTTCGGACAGGCGTCGCTGCGCCTGCTCGTCCCACCCCCGCCGGGATGGACCGCGACCCCGGGCTGGCTCTCCGCTGAGCAGGCGGACCCTTCCATCCCCGCGTCCCCGGCGATGGACGTCTACACCCTCGGATTGGTCGTCTTCTACGCCCTTACCGGCCGCTCCGTGTTCCGCGCTGCCGTGACCCAACCGCCGGATCTCAACCTCCTGTGGTCGGAGATGACCGCTCCGCTGCCGCCCGCTTCCGCACGCGCCCGCGAGCTCGGAGTCTCCCTCACCGCTTCGCTCGACCCCTGGTTCGCACGCGCGCTGTCCGTCAGCCCTGCCCAGCGTTTCCGTTCGGTCGGCGAAATGTCCCAGGCCCTGTGGGCCCTGGTCGGCTCCTCGCGGCACGTCGTCACCATGCGCCCGCCGCCCGGTGTCGCAGCGGCGCCGCCGGTCTCCGCGCAACCCTCGCGCCCTGCCAACGCCGTCGCGCAACTGCGTCCGATGAAGCAGACGCTGATGTACGGGATGCAGGCGCCGCCTCCTCCCGGCTTCCCTCCGCCGCAGGCCGTGCCCGAAATGCCCTCCTTGGTGAGCCTCGTCGCAGAGGACGAGGACGACATGCCGACGAGGGCCATGTCGCGCGAGCAGTTCGAATCGACCACGGGAGTGCAGCCCGAGCCCGGCGGGGCGTTCACCCAGCGTCAGAACCCCACGATGCCGCCGGGATCGCCCGCGTCGATGCAGGCCGCCCAACTCGGCGCAGGCGCAGGGCAGATGCTCCCCCCGGGCGCGGTGGCGCCCGCGATGCCCTCGCAACCCGCTGCCTTCAGCGCTGTGCCCGATGCGCTGCCGCAGCGCACCCGCAGCCCCTACCTGCTCCCGCTGGTGGCTGCAGGCAGCATCCTGGCTGTGGGCGCGATCGTCATCACCATCGCCTTGGCCACGCGCTCGTCGGGCGCCGCCACGGCGCCAACCGTGTCACCTCCACCTGCGTCCGCCACCGCTTCCGCCACGCCCAGCGCCACGGCTCCGGCCTCGGTCGCAGCAGCTCCCAGCGCCAGCACGCCGCCTCCTCCCGCCCCCAAGGATGCGCTCGTCAAGATCGCGTGCGATCCGGAGTGCGACGAGCTCCGTTGCGACGGCAAGGCCGTGGAGATGACCGCGTCGGGGATCCGACTCGAGCCGGGCACGCACGAGTGCAAGGGCTCGAAGAAGGGCTACACGACCGCGAAGGAGACCTTTGAGGTCAAGGCGGGTGACGAGGTCTCGAAGACGCTGACGCTCACGAAGGTCGCGGCATCCGGACCGGCGCCGGCGCGCACGACGCAGCCTGCGAACACCGCGCCTCCGGTGAAGACCTCCACGCCGTCGAAGACGCCTGCCCCGGCCAAGACCTGCGGCTCGTTCCTCAACCCCTGCAAGTGAAACGCACGGCTCAGCCGGGGCCGATGGTCGACAGCACCTTGTCGAACATCACCTGGGCCTTGTCCGCGTCTTCGTCGGCGGCGTGCATGATCAGCAGGTAGTGTCGTCCGCCGATCTCGGGCACGGCGATCGTGTCGGTCTGGGGAAAGCCGAGGATCGCGGCCTTGAGGATGCGGGCGTCGAACTGCTTGCCGGCGACTTTGACCTTGCCGGGAGTGACGACGGCCTCGCGGCCTTCTTCCAGCCCCTTCTTCTCGGCAGCGGTGATTGCTTCGAGATCGAGCGGGGTGTTGGGCTTGTTCGGGAAGTGCCGGAGCACGAGCTGGATGCCGGCGCCTTCGATCTGTCCGACGGCGATCTGGTGCAGCTCGGGATTGTCCGTGACCAGCTCGGCCTTGAATGCCGTGGGGAGCTCGAAGGTCACGCCCATGCCGGTGAAGCGCTTGACCGGCACCGCTGGCGCCGCGTCCGCGGCAGCCTCGGTCTTGGAGCACCCCTGGCAGCCGGTCAGGGCGATCGCGATGCACGCAGTGGCAACAGTCAGCACGGAGAGGGTCTTGTTCATGGCACTTGTCGGGACGGCTCAGGAGCCGTCGGGGGCGATCTGATCCCAACCGGTCACGAGCGCCAGCTTGGAGATGGCGACGTTGAGGTCGAGCATGGCGTTGAGGTGGCTGAAGCGCTGCAGGGCGAACTGCCGCGCGGGATCGACGAGGTCTCTCTCCTCCATGGTGCCGACGTCGATGCCCTGGTTGACCGCGATCATCCAGCGCTTGGCGTAGCCCTCGGCGGCGCCGTAGGCCTTCTCGCGACGGTCGGCGTCGGCGGCCTCGGCGTAGACGGTCTCGACCTCGGCACCGACACCGCCCAGCGCGTAGCGCTCGATCGCGCGGTTCTGCTCGAGCTGGGCCCGGGCCTGGGCGACGCGCGCGAAGGCGGGCATGAAGTCCAGGCTCCACTTCATCCCGAACGCGAAGCCGTAGCGGAAGTAGTTCGCGTCGTCACGCACGTACGGGTTGAGCTGATCCGCGATCTCCGGCGCGCGGGACCATGCGGCCGACAGCGTGACGCCGATGTCGGGATACAGCTTCGCGCGCGCGAGCTCGACCTGCGCGGTGCGCGCCTCGACCCCGATGCGCGCCATGTTGACATCGGGACGATGCAGCCGCGCCGCCTGCAGGTACACCGCCACCGGCTGCAGCTTGTGACGGCTCAGCTTCAGATCGTCGGAGTCGATCTCGAAGCTGCCCGTCACCCCCGTGAGGAACTTCAGCCCCGCCAGCGCGATCGCCTCGATCTTCATCGCCTCCGAGCGACGACCGTCGAGCTCCGCGCGGAACGTCCGGATCTTGAGCAGATCGAGCTCGTCCCCCTCCCCTTCGTCGATCGACTTCTGCAGCTTCTCGATCGCGGAGTCGAGCATGTTGGCCGCGGTGTCGAGCAACCGTTGCGAGGTCCGGGCGAGCTGCAGGGCGAAGTACGCCTTGCGCACGTCCATGCGCACCGCGTTCTTCTCCTTCTGCACCTCGTGCGCGCCGAGCTTCGACTGCGCCGTGGCCGCCGCGCGCAGGCTGGTGAGCTTGCCGAAGGTCCACAGCGGGACGAAGCCGTCGATGGTGGCGCGCCAGGCCATGCCGAGGTTGGAGCTGAGGGACACCTCGGTGTTGGGGCTGTAGACCGGGTTGCCGCGCACGGTCGGGGCGACGGCGGCGCCTGTGGTGAAGTTCCACTGGCTGAAGGGGGCCCAGCGGGCCTCGGAGAGCTGCGCGCGGTAGTAGTCGTTCTTGGCGCGCGCCTCGGCAACCTTGGGGTAGTTCTGCTCCGCCAGCTCGAGGCAACGTCGCAGCGTGTAGCCCTGGCGAGGACGCGGCTTCGCAGGCTCGTCCAGCTTGTCGGGCAACACGGTCGCCACGTGCGTCGGCAACGGCTCGTCGGCAAGCGCCTTGGGGGCGCACAGCAGAGCGGCGAGGCAGAGGAGCCACGGGCGACGGACGGGCATTGCGGGCGGAAGCTATCAGGAAGGACGGTGGGCGCGAAGAGTGATTTGGGAGGGGACGCGTTGTCGGCGTGCCGCCAGGCGCCGGGCGGTGGGGCTCGGAGCCCGGCAGGCCTCCGCTCGCGAGGGGGTGGGGCTCAGAACTCGGCGTGCTTGGGGTAGCGGGGGAACGGGATGGCGTCGCGGATGTTGCCGATTCCCGTGGCGAACAGCACGAGCCGCTCGAATCCGAGACCGAACCCGCTGTGCTGCGCCGTGCCGTACTTGCGCAGCTCCAGGTACCACCAGTAGTCGTCCAGGCTCATCTTCAGGTCCTCGAGACGCTTCTTGAGCACCTCGTAGCGCTCCTCGCGCTGGCTCCCGCCGATGATCTCCCCGATCTGCGGCACCAGCACGTCCATCGCCCGCACCGTCTTGCCGTCGTCGTTCAGCCGCATGTAAAACGCCGCGATGTCCTTCGGGTAGTCCGTCAGGATCACCGGCTTCTTGAGCATCTTCTCCGTCAGGTACCGCTCGTGCTCGGTCTGCAGGGGCACGCCCCAGTCCACCGCCAGCTCGAAGCTCTCGCCCGACGCCTTCAGGTGCTTGACCGCCTCGGTGTAGGTCATCCGCTCGAAGGGCTCCTCGATGACGTTGCGCAGCGAGGCGATCAGCCCAGGCTGCACGCGCTCGTCGAGGAACTGCAGATCCTCGGCGTTGGACTCCAGCACGGAGCCGAGCACCTTCTTCAGGAAGTCCTCGGCCAGCGCCGCGTTCGCCTGCAGATCGTTGAAGGCCACTTCCGGCTCGATCATCCAGAACTCGGCGAGGTGACGCGTGGTGTTCGAGTTCTCCGCGCGGAACGTCGGCCCGAACGTGTACACCTTGCCGAGCGACATCGCGTAGATCTCCGCCTCGAGCTGGCCGCTCACCGTCAGGCTCGTGCGACGCCCGAAGAAGTCCTGCTCGTAGTCGATCGTGCCGTCGGGCTTGCGCGGCGGCGTGCCCACGTCGAGCGTGGTCACCTGGAACATCTGCCCCGCTCCCTCGGCGTCGCTCGAGGTCACGATCGGCGTGTGGATGTAGAAGAAGCCGTTGTCGCGGAAGTAGGCGTGGACGGCCTGGGCGAGCGAGGAGCGCACGCGCATGACCGCGCCGAGGGTGTTGGTGCGCGGGCGCAAGTGCGCCAGCGACCGGAGGAACTCGAGGCTGTGGCGCTTCTTCTGCAGCGGGTAGGAGGCGTCGGCCCAGCCGAGCACGCTCACCGTCTCGGCGCGCAGCTCGACCTTCTGCCCGCCACCCACGCTCTCGACCAGCTTGCCCACGATCTCGACGGAGCAGCCGGGCAGCAGCTTGGAGATCTCGTCGGCGTAGTTCGGCAGCGAGGTTTCCGCGATCACCTGGAGATTGCCCATACAGGAGCCGTCGTTGACCTCGAGGAACGAGAAGCCGGCCTTGGAGTCGCGACGGGTGCGGACCCAGCCGCGGATCAGCACCGAGGAGCCGAGGGGAGGCGAAGCGAGCAGCGCCTGAACGCGTGAGGTTTCCATGGTGTTGAGCTTTCCTTGTGGGCGGCAGGCTTACCACAGGCGCGGCGGGGTTTCACGAGCGATGGCCTGGCGAGGTGACGTGGGCTTAGGCGGTGCGGACCATGATCGGTGCTCTAGCCATGGGCGGCGACGGCCACGGCGACGGGACGCTCACTCGATCCCGATCTGATCGAAGGGGATCGCCACGAACCCCGGGATCCCGAAGGCCGGGGATCCGGGCTTCAGGGTCAGATCGAGCTGGGCCTCGTCCACGAACAGCGGATCCTGGTCCGCGATGTTGTCGGCGATCGCCTCGTACTTGTCGAACGTCCCCGTTCCCCCGTAGTCCGACGACACCTGGAACCCGCCGTTGTCGAAGCCGATGTTGCGCGAGAACACGCACCCCTGCGGGTACCGCCAGAGCTGGTTCGGATCGCTGATCTGCGCCCAGTCGTTGGGGACCACGGCGAGCTTCGGGTACGCCGTGGACCAGGGCGGCTGCTGGTACTGGATGCCGTCGTAGGTCAGACGCTCCAGCATGTTCCAACTGTCGCCGGGCACGTTGTTGATCGCCTGGATGCCGCGGCTGTCGCCGTACAGCCCGGTGCCGTTGCGCGCCATCACGTTGTTCTCGATCACGTTGTCCCGCCCTCCACCATTGAGGATCGCGTCGCCGGTGATCTTGTAGAGCACGTTGCCGAAGACGTGGTTGCCGCTCACGCAGTCGTCCAGGTACACCCCGTTCACGCCGTACCCCTCGAACCACGTCGCGATGTGGTGGACAAAGTTGTGGCGGATCTCGTTGCCCCGGTAGCCCCAGTCGCGCCCCGTGTAGATCGCCCCCGCGTCGCTCGAGAACCTGCAGACGTCGCGGATCTCGTTGAGCTCGATGAGGTGCTCGTTGCCCGAGTACAGGATCGCGCTGTGCGGCGCCGACTCGAACAGGTTGTGCTGCACGATGTGCCCGGCGCCGTGCATCTGCACCCCGGGGTTGTAGGTCCACGACCAGCGCCCGAAGCGGTGCAGGTGGCAGTTGCGCACGTAGTTGCCCGACTTCGTCAGGCTCGCGCGATCCCCGCCGCCCAGACTCACCCCCGTGTCCCCCGTGTCCACCACCTCGCAGCGCTCCAGGCCGTTGTCGCTCCCCGACACCCGCGCTCCCGCGTTCCCCGCGTTGCGCAGCACGCACCCCTTCAGCTTGTCGTGGGCGCCCCCCTCGATCCGGACCAGCTCCCCGCGGCTCACCTCGATCACCAGATCCTGGAGCACCACGTGTGACGCGTCGTTCATGCGCACGACGGGCTCGCTCAGGGTCGAGACGATCGCCTCCCCCGTGGCGAGGTCCGACGGCGGCCAGAAGTAGAGCATGCCGGTGGTTCGTTCCACGAACCATTCCCCGGGCGCCGTGAGCTCCTCGAGCAGGTTCTCCGCATACCAGGGCTGCGCCGACGTAATCCCGTAGCCCGGCTTCTCGGTGAGGGTGATCGTCCTGGCCGTCGTGTCGATCGACGCGACCTTCGCGTGCAGATCGGCCCACATGTACTTCCAGTAGCCGTGGAGCCACACGTCGGTCGCCTGGCTCCAGCGCTCCGGACGCGTCCCCGCATAGCGGAACTGCGTATCGGAGAGCGCCTCGGCGATGCTGGCGAAGCCGTGGTTGATCGCCGCCGGGTTCTGCGTCGTGGGCTCGCCGCTCGCGCCGTTCGACCCCTGCATCACGCCGAACTCCGACGCGTACCGGTACCACCACGGATCGGCGTCGCCCGGGTACCCGCTCTGCTGGGTCGTCAGGAACCACGCCGTGTAGTTCTGGCCCTGGTAGTCCCAGTTGTGACGGTACAGCCGGTACTGCTTGCCCCCGACGAGCCCCTGCCGCGCGTAGGCGTTGACCCCGTCGGAAGTGCCGCTCTTGACGTACACCCCCGCCACCGGCGGATCCGGATCGCCGAAGAGCGTCACCGTGTCGTCCATCGGCGTGACCAGCCCCTCGCTCGTATCGGCATCGGGCCACCGCGCCAGCGTCATCGGCGCACCGTCGAAGAACAGCTCGAGCGCCGCCAGCTTGCCGGTCGAAAACCCCCGCGGCTCGAGCGTGCCCAGGTCCGTGATGCCGTGCGCGCCGAGATCGACCTGCACGATCTTGCCCTGCGCCGACGCGTCGATCCGGCTCCACACGCTCGAGGTCGCGTCGGTCTTGGCGAACCACGAGGACTCCAGGCGCTTTCCGCCGACGATGCGCACGAGCTCGCCGGGGTAGCCGCGGTACACCACCGGCTTGCCCTCGGAGCCCGAGTCCTCGGTGCCGAGCGCGAAGGTCTCCGAGCGCAGGTACGTGCCGGCGCGCAGCCAGACCACGACCCCGTCCGCAGGGAGCCCTGCTCCGGTCTTCAGCGCGCGCACCGCCTCGCGCCCCCGCTCCAGCGTGGCGAACGGGTGCTGCTCGGAGCCGTCGTTGGCGTCGTTGCCCGACGGCGCAACGAAGAACTCCGCGCCGTACTTCACGACCTCGGTCTCCTTGGCGTCACCGGCGTCGAGCGCGGAGGTGTCGCTCGCGCCGGTATCGCTCGACGACGCATCGGGGGGAACGGAGGAGTCCGCGGGCGAGCCGGCGTCGGTGCATGCATCGCCGACGCAGGTAGCTTGTTCGTTGGACGAATCATCGGAGCAGGCCGCGGTGAGCAGGCACGCGGCCAGGGCGCCGGCGGAGAGCAGAGACACCCGCGCGTCGAGGGGCTTGGAGAGGAGGCTCTTCATGCTCCGAGTGTCTCACCGCGCGGGCGAAAGGAGAACGGCAAGAAGAGGAAGCGTGGGGGGAACGCCGCCTGGGTGGTGAGCCTTCGCGGCGCGGCGAGGGCTTCTACATCGCCACCTTGGACAAGGGGCACTTCTCCATGTCGGCTCCACAGTTGGGCGCCGGCGGCATGCAGTTGATGTACTCCGGGCAGCTCTCGTCCTGCTCGCACCCGCATCCGCATGCGTTGGAGAAGGCCGTCAAGTTGCCGACGCACTCGTAGTCCATGGCCGCGCACTTCTCGGGGCTCAGGCCGATGTACGAACGCCACCACTCCTTGTCCGGATCACAGGGACACGCCATCTCGGTGCAGGAGACGCCCAGGTCGGTGCACGTGCACTTGTTGCAGCCGTCGAGCGCGGGAAAGGTGTCGCCCGGATGGTAGGACGCGCCTGCGTAGACACATGTCGAGCAGGCGATCAGCGTGCAGGCCGACGTCCCGTCGGGCTGACACACGCAGGTGTTGCAGCCGTCGCCCGCGGGATAGCTCTCTCCCACCGGATGCAACGTCCCATCCCACCAGCATCCGCACTCCATCGCAGTGCAAGCAATCTGGCCGACGTCGCTGCACAGGCAACTGTTGCATCCGTCGGTCGCCGGGAAGCTTTGGCCGACCGGATACCACTTGCCGTCATACTGGCAGCCCGGCGCACCGGCTGCGCCGCCCACGCCGGTGGCTCCACCCGTCCCGGCTGCTCCCCCGAGCCCGGCAGCGCCGCCGGTTCCTGCGCCGCCACCCTGCCCTGCCGCTCCGCCTGCTCCGCCGGCATCGTCGCCTGCGGGGTCGGAGGTGGAGACGGAGCCGCCGCAAGCGACGAGCGCCCCGGCGGAGAGAGCGCAGAGGGCGAGGAGGAATCGCAGGCGAGGCGAGGAGGTCATGGATGGCTCACTTTCTTGTGCCACTGTGCCGCAATTTGTAGGGTCGCGCGCCTCCAAGCACAGTCCGGGCCACGGGTCGGGGAAGGGCGAACCGATGGGCGGGCCACCGGTGGACCACGGCCTGGGCTGCGGCTTCACCAGCTCGAAGAGGTTGGCTCGATGCAGGAAGGCCCTCCCCGGACTCAGGGTTCTCCAAACGACGAATTGGTCCATTCCGCGGGCCCGGGATCAGCGCGGATGAGGCCACCGTGCTCGTACTCGTGCTCGTACTCGTGCTCGGGGGTGAACTCGTTGTTTGGAGGCCCCTCAGACCCGTCCTTGCGGCAACTTCATTCGGAAGGATGCGGCGTCCTCCGGCTTGAATCCGGGCTCTGGGTCGAACAGCAGCCCGCCGTCGCCCTCGAACGGCTCCCGGTGGTCGCACCGAAGCTCCCAGATTTCTGAGGGGATTCCGGACGGGTAAGCGTCGCACGCATCCTGGTCCATGTCCGGGTGACGGAACCGGGTGCATTGGAGGCAGGCAGGCGAGACTCTCCAGCACATGAACGCTCGTCCGCCTCGCTACGGGGCTCCTGCAGAGCCGAGGTGAAGTCATCCTCGGCCACCACGGAGCGTAGTGTTCACCACTGGGGTGCAGCGCAGCAAGCCTCCACCCCGGACTTGGGCGGGTCAACCCCGCGATCGGGTGCGACGATGGGTGTCGCGCGGCCGTGGCATCATGCCGGGTCATGGCCCCCTGCATGGCGTACCTGCTCTGTCGCGGTGACGCTCACGCCGCGTGGCCTGGTCTGCGTTTTCGACTCCCAGACTCCTCCGGTCCCGGGGCGTGGGTCGAGGGCCGATGGGGAGACGGCGAACCGCGAATCGGTGTGACGCACGATCCGCGGTCCCAGTACGAGCCGGGGGTCGAGGTGTACCTGACCGAATGCTCTGCGCCGCCGGTCAACACATCCCGCGGCCTGATGGCTCAGAGGGTTCGTCTGGTGCGGAGGCTGGTCGCGAGCGATCTCGTTCCGCTCGGAATCCTGCTGGAGGGCGATCACAGGATCACTTCGGGGGACGTGGTGATTGGGGGCTGCGCATGTGTGACCCTGGAGGGCGAGGCTCGCGCAAGGGTCATTGGCGGTGATTCGGTTTCCGCGTCGGGAAGCGCCGAGCTGGCGGTTTGGAGGGGCGAGAACATCAAGCTCGGTGGGCAGGCCACCGCCATCGCGCGCGGGCACTCGTCCATTCGTCTGTCCGGCGATGCCCGGGCGACTGCGTTCGACGCAGCTTCGGTGGTCGCGCACGGGGAGAACATCGTGTCGGCTCTGGACCGTGCGAAGGTCGTGGCAGGATCCGGCTGTCGGGTCCTGGTCGGGGGAGATGCGACGGTGGACGCGTTGGGCGCGGAGGTCGAATGTGATGGCCGTGCGACGGTGTGGGCTCGGTTGAACGCCCGCGTGACGGCAAGGGGACACTCTACGGTTCTTGCCTGCGATTGTGCCGAGGTCCGGGCGGCGGGACGTTCCCGCGTGGAGGCATACGATCGGGTGCGCGTGCGCGCTGCAGACTGGTCCCAGGTCGACGCAACGGATCGGGTTCAGGTCATCGCGTCTGGGCAGGCGTTCATCCGGGCCTCCGGCAAATCGAGAGTTGCGGCGTCGGACGACTCCGTCGCGGTGACCTTGCCGGGCGTTCGCGTGAAGCTCCGGGGGCGGGCGCAACACCTGGAGCACGCCGAAGAGGTTGTTGCGAGCCGATGCGCTCCGCCGCGCCGGATCCGAAGCCCGGCTCCGGTGCTGTTGCTACCTCTCGCGAGGGAGCTCCTGGTGGTGCAGGCCACGGCCCCCGGTCGGTTCGATCAGGTGGCGGCCGTTGCCTGCACGCCGGCGACCCCGCGCTGTCTCGCAGGCGAGGAGATGCTCGCTGTCGTCGATGCCGCCGGTCAGCGGCTGCGTCTTGTTCGCTGGGGCCGTGATGGGCAGTCCGAGCAATCGATTCCGCTTCCTCGAGGGGTCGATGCCAAATGCGTGGCCTCGGATGATCGATGGATCTACCTCGGCGGGGCGATCGACGATCCGGCGCTGGAGTATCCGGTCGTGTTCGTGCTCCCCAGGGATGACCTGGACTCGTCGTGGCGGCAGCTCGCGAGGCCGATCTGCGGAGTGTATCCCGGCAAAGCCGTGGACGCGCTGGGGTTCCGGGGCGAGGATCTGATCGCCGTCGACGATGTCGTGTCGCCCCGATGGTTCTTCGTATACCGACGCATGCTGAGCGGGCTTCCGATGCTGCATGGGATGCCGCGCATGATGGATGGCTTCGCTGCCTCGACGGCAGCGGTTGCCTTCGGGCAGCGGAGGATCGCCGTCCTGTCGCACAGCGACCACATGCTGGGGAGTCATTCCGTCGTGACACTCTACGAGATGGCCACGCTCGATCCGGTCGCATCCTGGGCAAGCAAGAGCCAATCGCCTTCGGAAACCTGGGCGGCGGACGTACCTGTTCGTCGCTGGTCCTCGCTCGGCTGGCAAGGAGAGACTCTCCTGATCGCGGGCGGCTCTTCCGGCATCGGCATGATCGACACGGCGGCAATTCGGGATGAGGCCGCAGCCCTGTGCCCTACCGAACTCGGTGCGGACCGCGAGCTCCCATCGCCGGTCGCCATCGCCTACCGACACGCGGGCCCGGGGCGTGTCGTGGAGGTAGTGCCCTGCGAGCGATTCAACGGCTGTTGGGCGCTCGTCGAGGACGGCGGGGAGCGTGACGCGCGCTGGATCGCGTTCGACAGACTCCGGCGCTCCCGGTGATCGCGCTCCGCGCACCGTGCTCGCCGCAGTTCGAACCAGGTCGTGGGTCTGCAGAGGCCATGCGTCAGACGCAATCACCGTTCGCTCGCCTCCACAGCCCGGGGGGCTGGGAAGGGGCCGTGGGACGGGTTGGAGGCTGTCCCGTGGTCCGGCGTCACGGGCCGTGCGGTCCGCGCTTGCCGCGTGCACCACCGCCCAACGGCTCGTCGATCACCGTGTCGACGTGGCAGCCCAACTGCCTGAGTCGCGGCACCACGGACACGCACCTCGCTCCGGCGGTCGCGCTCGCGATCTCGGAGGACGGCGTTGCGCACGGCGAATGAGCTCACGCTGCTCCGGCGAGCCCGCGAAGCGCTGAGGCGGCCAGCCGTCGCGACACCTCTCGGCGCACCCAATGGAAGAAGGCCGGGGCCCGTGAGGAATCCGGCCTTTGCCAAGGGTCGGGGCGAGTGGATCTGCAACTTGCAGGGCCGCTACCCCGTACGCACGGCCGGTTTGTGTACCCCTCTCGTACCCGGCTTGTACCCGCCTGCCCCCGGCGGGTCGGTGCTGATGGTTGCAAAAGCTAGCACGCAACGCTAGCTTTTGCGCGTGGCACAAGGAAAGAAAGCGAGCGATCTTCGCAAGGTTCCGCCCCCGATCCGGCAGGACCGCACGCTCGCCGACTACGTGGACCGCCTTCAGTCCAACGGCGTCTACGTGTTCCGCCGTGAAGATGCCATGGCGGCTCTGGCCTCGTCCGAGATCGCGATCCAACACGCTGTCCGACGCCTCGCCGCCAAGGGCAGGATCGTCGTCCCCACGCGCGGCTTCGTGGTCGTGGTCCCCCAAGAGTACAGGCATGCAGGCAGCCCGCCGCCGTCGTGGTTCATCGACGAGCTGATGAAGTTCCACGGACGCTCGTACTACGTCGGCCTGCTGTCGGCCGCCGCCCTGCACGGTGCGTCTCATCAGCAGCCGCAGCAGTTCCAGGTGGTCACCGACGCTCGCCTGCGTGCTGCCAAGGCAGGCCGCGTTCGGCTTCGCTTCTTCCTCAAGAAGCGGCTCGACGCGACGCCCACGCTCGAAGTGAAGACCACCACGGGCACCATGCGTGTCTCGACCCCCGAAGCCACAGCGTTCGACCTCGTGCGCTACGTGTGGGGAACGGGCCAGCTTGGCAACGTCGCGACCGTGCTCGCAGAGCTTGCCGAGAAGCTCGACCCCAAGAAGATGGTCAGGGCAGCAAGGTCCGACGTGGAGCTGTCGGTCGTGCAGCGCACGGGCTTCCTGCTGGATCAGGTCGGAGCCCGGCGCGCAACGGAGCAGCTCGCTCCCTGGCTCCAGACCCAGAAGCCCAACGTCACGGCGCTGCGGCCGGACAAGGACAGCAAGGGGTGCCTCCGCGATGAGCGGTGGCTCGTGATCGTCAACGAGCAGGTCGAGGCCGACGAATGATCCCGCGAGCGAACGTGACCGCGTGGCGTGCTCATGCGCCGTGGCCTCTGGATGAACAGGTCGAACAGGATCTCGTCATCCATCGAGCGCTTGTGGAGATCTTCTCCGACGCCGACCTGAGCAGCGCGCTCGCCTTCCGGGGCGGGACCGCACTTCACAAGCTGCACTTCCCGCAGCCCGCTCGGTACTCCGAGGACATCGACCTCGCGCAGGTCCGCGCCGAACCCTTCGGCGACATGATGACCGCGTTGCGGAACAAGCT